>JAFAEZ010000081.1 GCA_023423775.1 Pseudomonadota bacterium | reverse complement strand
CGTTGGTCCCCGCGTGGAAAGAAAGGCGGCCGGAGCGACGCGCTCCGGCCATCATGTCAGGTCGGCTTGCCGTCCCAGAGCGCGCACTGCCCCTTGCGCACGACGAGCTCCGCGTTCATGGCGCCCTTGACCCGGCGGGTCGCGACGTCGAACGTCGCGGTGCCGAAGATGACGCTCGGAACGTCCTTGACCTTGGCGAAGGCGTCGCGGATCGCCTTGCGGTCGGTGCCGCCGATCTTCACCACGGCAGCCGCCATGTTCATCGCATCATAGGCGTAGGCGTTGAAAGCATCGGGCTCGAGCCCGTTGTATTTCTTCTTGAAGCCCGCAATGAATTTCTGCACCTCGGGCCGCGGGTCTTCCGGAAAGTAGCGCGTACCGACATGGACGTCCTCGACGGCCTCGCCGCCCAGCTCCAGAAATTTCGGCGAGTAGACCGAGCTTGCCGCGCAGATCACCTGCTTTAGCCCGACCTGCCGGGCCTGACGCGCGATCAGCGCGCCATCGGAATAATAGGAGATCAGGATCAGACCGTCCGGATTGGCGTCGCGCACGCGCACCAGCGTGGAGCGGAAGTCGCGCTCCTCCGCGATGTAGCCCTCGGTCACCGCGATCTCGGCGCCGTATTCCTTGGCGGCCTTGACGAAATAGTCCCGGCTGGTGCGGCCCCAATCGGTGTTGAGGTGCAGCACCGCGAGCTTCTTCAGGCCGAGCCGCTTCACGGCATAGGACGCCAGCAGCGGTTGCTCGTCGGCCTGGCTCACGGACGTGCTCCACATGAAGTCGCCCCCCTTGGTAAAATCGGGGTGCGAATTGGTGAAGCCGAACTGCACGAGGCCGCCGCGCTGATAGATCGGCGAGGCCGCCATCGAGGCCGGGCTCGAGAAATCGCCGAGCTCCATGACGATGCGGGGATCGGATAGGAACTTTTGGGCGATCGCCACCGACTGGCGCGGGTCGCTCTGGCTGTCCTCGAACTGGTAGGCGAGCTTGCGGCCGCTGATGCCGCCGGCAGCCTGGATCTCGTCGAGTGCGAGATCGAAGCCCTGCTTCCACTGCGTGCCATACTGTGCATTCGGTCCCGTGAGGGGTCCGCTGACGCCGAGCAGGATCGGCTCGGAGGATTGCGCGAACGCGGCGCGCGAAAAAGCCGCGCCCGCCATCAACGCGGCGAAAGAGCCTTTGACCAGGGTACGGCGATCGATCTTGCTCATTTACCGCTCCATCCACTCAGCGTTGATACGGTCAGCGTTGATAAGTCAGCAATTCCTGTGCCGGCCGGATTGCTCATTTCGAAGGCTCGCCGAGCGACAGCATCAGCCGGTTCGCCCAGTTGAAGAACGAGGCGCCGTTGATGACGTCGACGATCTCGGCGTCGTCGAGCCCGGCCTGGCGCAGCTCCTGGATATTGTCGGGACCGAACGCGATCGGCGTCTCGGCCAAAGCGACCGAGGCCTTGACCACCGCATTCCAGCGCTGGCCGAGATCGGCACCGACGCCTTCATCGAGCAGACGCTGCACGTCGTCGCGGCGCTTGGAATAGGTGCTGGCAAAGCGCGCATGCACCGAGGCGCAATAGATGCAGCCATTGTAGCGCGAGGTCGCGGCGGCCGCGAGCTCGCGCTCGGCGCGCGGCAAGCCATCGGCGACGTTGTAGAAAATGTCCTTGTCGGTCCTGGTGCGGGCTTCCAGCACGTCGGGGTCGCGCACCAAGAGGCGGAAATATTCCGACTTGGCGCGGGCGCGATCGACGAGGCCGGCGAAATGCCGTTCGGTCAGCTCAGCCTCGGGCAGCGGCTCGATCCACGACACCCAGCCGAGCTCGTCCTGGGTGAAGACGACGGGTGGATTGACGGTGGCGCTCATATGCAGGCTCCTCTCATGCCTTCGCGGCGGCGAGCGTGCGCAAACCGCTGACGACGCGCACCTGGAACGACAGAAACGCAACGAGTTGGGAGAAGGTGACGATGCCGCTGGTCGACCAGCCGGCAGCCAGCAGCGCCTTCATGTCCGCGGACGCAGCATCGCGCGGACGAAAGACCAGGAGGTGCGCATGCTCGAGCACGGCCACGAGCCGGGCGCCGAGACCGGGCTTGCGCTCCGCGCTGACGCGATAGATCAAGCCGGCCTTGTTCTCGATCGACAACGGGCCGGCCGGAAAGGCACCGTAGGGGCCCGAGGTCTGGCCGCGCTCGATCTCGACCTGGATGGCCTCGGCAAGCGCCGCTCCATCCGTCGTCGCGGCAAGCTTCTCGCGATAGAAGGAAGCGACCGGCGACTCGCCATGCAGCCCGGTCACGAAGGCCGCGACCGCGGCACGCTCGGCCAGCGAGAAATCGCTCGCATCGATCGGCTCGAACAAGGCGAGATAGCTCTTCTGCGCGTTCTCGCGCGCCTGAAGTCGGCGCGCGCGGATGGCATCCAGAGCCGATCCCGGTTCGATCCCGGCGAGCGTGTCGATGATATCCTTGGTGCTCATCATTCAGCCTCGTGCAACGACATCCCGTTCATTCCAACTAGCCTGCCAACGCCACACCAGGTGCGGTCCGGATCCAGCCCAGTGCCGGCGCGACCTTGTCCGCGACCAGCTCGATCGAACGCAGGATATAGGGGTGCGGCGCGTCGACCGAATGCGCCTGGAACACCAGATCGGTCACCCGCTCCAGCGTGGCATCGGCACGGAGCGAAGCGATGACGCCGTCGGCCGCGCCGACATGGGTGTCGAACGCCGTGATCATCTCCTCCAGCGTCTCGCCGGGCCTGGCGTGACCGCCCTTTAGGAATTGCGGCAGCGCACGCCTTAGCCCGATATCGGCAAGCCGCATCGCTTCGGCATGATCGTCGGCGACGAAGACGCTGCGCGAGGCCATGATGCGGGGCTCGCATCCCGGCGGCAGCACTGCGAGATAGGCGTCGATGATCGGGTTCTGGATTTCGGCGAGTGTCGCACGCGGCGCCTCCTTGGTCCGCGGCTGCGTGCGTGACAGCAACAGGCCATCGCCGGCCTTGCCGGCCCGGGCGCCGCCGGCGACCGAGAATGTCGCCTGCCAGATGCGCTTGTCCAATTGCGGTCGTTGCGGATAGAGCGTGTCGCCGCCATCAAGAGGTTTGCCGACCAGCGCGGCGCGGACGACCTCCAGATTGCGGGCAAAAATCTCGTTGCGCTGGCTGCTGTCGAGGCCGAAGGCGGCGAAGGCCGACGGATTGCCGCCGGTACCGACGCCGAGCTCGAAACGGCCGTTGCAGAGCAGGTCGAGCACCGCGGCATCCTCCGCCACCCGCACCGCATTCTCCAGCGGCAAGGTCACGATGCCCGTGCCGAGGCGGATGCGCGAGGTCTGCGCGGCAACGTAACCGAGGAAGGCGAACGGCGACGGCAGGCCGCCTTCGCGCTCGTGAAAATGGTGCTGCGCGATCCAGGCGGAATCGAGCCCGACCCTTTCCGCGCGCACGATCTGCTCGGCCGCGAAGCGATATCGCTCGGCGGGAGGCGCCTCGTCGAGGAGGCGCGTGAAGAAGCCAAGTCGTTTCAGGTTTGCAAAGCGTTTCATACAACCCCTGTCGGGCGAGGATGGGCCCCGATGATGTCGGTTGCCGCAGGTCCGGACAAGCGGGCATTGCGCAAGGCTGCCCGCTGGGATCGCCCTGCACTGGAGCTTGGCTGGGCAGATTGCCTACCAGCTCGGCAGCACCGCGCCCTTGAACTTGGTCAGGACGAACTCCTTGACCTCCGGCGTGTGGTAGCTGCCCACGAGGGTCTTGACCCAGGGCTTGTCCTTGTCGGCGGCACGAACGGCGATCAGGTTGACGTACGGGCCCTTCGGGTCCTCGCGCAGGATCGGATCCTTGACGGGGTCGAGGCCGGCCTGGGTCGCATAATTGGTGTTGATCGCGGCAGCATCGACATCGTCGAGCGCGCGCGGCGCCTGCGCCGCATCGACCTCGATGAATTTCAGCTTCTTGGAATTCTCGGTGATGTCGAGCACCGTCGGCTTGAAGCCGGTGCCGTCCTTCAGCTTGATCACGCCCTTGTCGCGCAGCAGCAGCAGCACGCGTCCGCCATTGGTCGGATCATTGGGGATCGAGACCTTGCCGCCCTCGGGGATATCGGCGAAAGCCTTGTGCTTCTTCGAATAGACGCCGATCGGGAAGTTCACGGTGAGCGCAACGGCCTCGATCTTGTAGCCGCGGTCGGCCTTCTGATTGTCGAGGTAAGGTTGGTTTTGGAACGAATTGGCCTGGATTTCGCCGGCATCGAGCGCGGCGTTCGGAACGACATAGTCGGAAAACTCGATCAATTGGATGTCGAGCCCCTGCTTGGCGGCGATCGGCTTCACCGCTTCCAGGATCTGCGCGTGCGGTCCCGGCGTCACGCCAATCTTGATGGCCTCGGCGCTCGCGCCGGCGGACCAGGCAGCGAGCACGGTCGAGAGGATCAGGTGGAGGCGAAACGACATCTTGGTCTCCATAGGTCTTCGGCAATGATGGAACCGTATTCGCTTCTCTGCGGTGCGAAATCAATGAAATGGAAATCCATAATCGCCGCCCGCGGCGGGCGCACTTTCTCCATTCGGCAACAAACGGGAAACGAATTCACAGGGCGGCGGTGCCATGCGCCGGGGGGGGGGGGGGGGGGGGGGGGGGGGGGGGGG
>JAFAEZ010000054.1 GCA_023423775.1 Pseudomonadota bacterium | reverse complement strand
GCTCCATATATTCCGACATGTCGAAACGCTGGAGCGGTATGCCCATGATCGCGGCGAGCTGGCGCGCTACCTCGGTCTTGCCGACGCCGGTGGGGCCGGAGAAGAGGTAGTTGCCGATCGGCTTGTCGGGATCGCGAAGGCCCGCGCGCGACAGCTTGATCGCGGAGCTGAGCACCTCGATCGCCCTGTCCTGACCGAACACGACGCGCTTCAGGTCACGCTCCAGATCCTGGAGCACGGCCTTGTCGTCGGCCGAGACCGACTTCGGCGGAATGCGGGCGATGGTGGCGATGACCGCTTCGATCTCCTTGGTGGTGATCGTCTTCTTGCGGCGGCTCGGCGGCACCAGCATCTGCATCGCCCCGACCTCGTCGATCACGTCGATCGCCTTGTCCGGCTGCTTGCGGTCGTTGATGTAGCGCGCCGACAACTCGACGGCCGACTTGATCGCATCGGGCGTGTAGCGGACGGAATGGTGCTCCTCGAACGCCGAGCGAAGGCCGGCGAGGATCTTGATCGTATCCTCGATGGTCGGCTCGTTGACGTCGATCTTCTGGAAGCGCCGGAGCAGGGCCCGGTCCTTCTCGAAATGGTTGCGGAACTCCTTGTAGGTGGTCGATCCGATGCAGCGGATCGTCCCGCCCGAAAGGGCCGGCTTCAGCAGGTTCGAGGCGTCCATCGCGCCGCCGCTGGTCGCGCCGGCGCCGATCACGGTGTGGATCTCGTCGATGAACAGGATCGCGTCGGGCAGCTTCTCGAGCTCGGTAACGACCGCCTTCAGCCGCTCCTCGAAGTCGCCGCGATAGCGGGTGCCTGCGAGCAGCGCCCCCATGTCGAGCGAGTAGATCACCGCCGGCTTCAGCACGTCGGGGACGTCGCCCTCGATGATTTTGCGCGCCAGGCCTTCGGCGATCGCCGTCTTGCCGACGCCCGGATCGCCCACATAAAGCGGGTTGTTCTTGGAGCGCCGGCAGAGGATCTGCACGGTGCGGTCGACCTCGGGGCCGCGGCCGATCAGCGGATCGACGCGGCCTTCGGCGGCCTTCTCGTTCAGATTGATCGTGAACTGCTTCAGGGCGGATTCGGACTTCTTCTTGCCGTCTTCCGACTTGGTCTCCTCGACGCCTTTCACCTCGGGCGCCTCGGTCGAGGTCTCGCCCTTGCCGACACCGTGGCTGATGTAGCTCACCGCATCGAGCCGGCTCATGTCCTGCTGCTGCAGGAAATAGACGGCATAGCTCTCGCGCTCGGAAAAGAGCGCGACGAGGACGTTGGCGCCGGTCACCTCATCCCGTCCCGAGGACTGGACGTGGAGGATGGCGCGCTGCACCACGCGCTGGAATCCGCTGGTCGGGGAGGGGTCGGTTTCCCCCTCGACCTTGAGCGCTTCCAGTTCGCTGTCGAGATAGAGGCGGACGGCTTCGCGCAGCTCGGGCAGGTCGACGCCGCACGCCTTCATCACCTTGGAAGCGTGGGTGTCCTCGATCAGCGCGAGCAGCAGATGTTCGAGGGTTGCATATTCGTGCCGGCGGCCGCTGGCTTCGGCGAGCGCCGTATGCAGCGTTTGTTCTAGTTCGCGGGCAAATGACGGCATGGTCTACTCCTATGTGCCCGCTTCGGTCGTCACGGGCGTCTTGACCTCAATGTCGTGCCGCATCGGCCCAGCATCAAGCACGTGCCTGTGAAACTAGGGAAATCACCGGGTGGTTTCCTCAGCCTCGTCATTTCTTGAATATAGCCTCGGCGCTTGCCCGATGGTTAACCGCGGCTTCAATTCTTGCCTTCGTGCGCGCGATCTCGGCTTCCAGCAGCGCGATCCGCCCGTTCAGCTCGTCGACCGAGAAGGGGTCGAGATCCTGCTTGGCGAGCAGCTTCAGCGGGTCGCCGGGCTTGTCGGAAAAGAGCTCCTCTAGGTCCATGGCCGCAAGACTCCACCCGCCGGGCCGCTTGTGTCAACAACGTGCAGGATTATATCCCCAACATTCTGCGGGGAGCGTGACCTTATGACCACCGTTCCGGCCACGATGGTCGCGATCGAGGCCGAACAGCCGGGCGGACCGGAGATGCTGAAACCCGTCGAGCGGCCCGTGCCGCAGCCCGGGCCGGGCGAGGTGCTGGTCCGCGTTGCCGCTGCGGGCGTCAACCGGCCCGACGTGATGCAGCGCCTGGGCCTCTATCCGCCGCCCCCCGGCGCTCCCGCTATCCCCGGACTCGAAATCGCAGGGACGGTCGTCGCGCTCGGCGACGGCGTCGATCCGGCTTTGCTCGGCCAGCCGGTTTGCGCGCTCGTCGCGGGCGGCGGCTACGCCCAATATTGCCTGGCCCCCGCCGCCCAGTGCCTGCCGGTGCCGGCCGGGCTTTCGGTGGTCGAGGCGGCGGCCTTGCCGGAGACCTTTTTCACCGTCTGGTCCAACCTGTTCGATCGCGGCGGCGCCAAGGCAGGCGAGACCGCGCTCATCCATGGCGGCACCAGCGGCATCGGCACCACTGCGATTCTGCTCGGCAAGCTCTTCGGCCTCACGGTGATCGTGACCGTGGGCTCGGACGAAAAGGCCGCGAAGGCGCTCGAGATCGGCGCCGATCATGCGATCAACTATCGCGCGGCCGACTTCGTCGAGGAGGTGAAGCGCATCACCGGCGGGCGCGGCGTCGATGTCGTGCTCGACATGATCGGCGGCGACTATGTCGCGCGCAACATCGCCTGCATGGCCGAGGAGGGGCGGCACGTCTCGATCGCCGTCCAGCGCGGCGCCAAGGCGGAAATCCCGGTCTGGGCGATCATGGCCAAGCGCCTCGTGCTCACCGGCTCGACCCTGCGCGCCCGTCCCGTAGACTTCAAGGGCGCCATTGCGGGCGCGCTGCGCGACAAGGTCTGGCCGCATTTGGAAGACGGAAGCCTCCGTCCCGTCATCGACACAATCCTGCCGCTCGAACAGGCCGCCGAGGCGCACCGCCGCATGGAAAGCAGCGAGCATATCGGCAAGATCGTGCTGGAGGTGGCGTAACCACCCCGCAAAGAAGCGGCCATCCAACGCCGGATTTCCTCTCGGCAATCCAACCTTTATCTTGCTTCGGCCCCGGCCCCGGCTTACATCCGCTGCAATGGTTTGGCCGCTCCGGTAAGGGGCGGCCCTTATTTTATCTGGAGGACCCCAGTGGCCCAGCCTCTCATGCCCCATGCGACCGCTTCGTGGCTGGTCGACAATAGCGCGCTCACCTTCGAGCAGATCGCCGACTTCTGCGGCCTGCACATTCTCGAGGTCCAGGCGATCGCGGACGACACCGCCGCGACCAAGCTGACCGGCCGCGATCCGCTGCGCGCCGGCGAGCTGACGATGGAGGAGATCGAGCGCGGCCAGGCCGATCCGGAATATCGCCTGAAGCTCCAGAAGGAGCCGGACAAGGTCCGCCGGACCAAGGGGCCGCGCTACACTCCGGTCTCGAAGCGCCAGGACAAGCCCGACGGCATCGCCTGGATCATCCGCAACCATCCCGAGGTTTCGGACGGTCAGATCTCGAAACTGATCGGCACGACCCGCACGACGATCGCCGCGATCCGCGACCGCACCCACTGGAACATCGCCAACATCCAGCCCAAGGACCCGGTGACCCTCGGCCTCACCTCGCAGCGCGAGCTCGACGCCGTCGTCGCCAAGGCCGCCAAGGCGGCGGGCATCGAGGCGGCTCCGGTCGACCTCAACCTCGCCGGCGATCGCGAGGCTTTGATCACCGAGCTGCGCGCCGAGCGCGAGGCCCATGCCCGCGAGGCCGAAGCCGCCCACGCCGCCGAGGCTGCTGCGCAGTCGGGCGAAGAGGAGGCCGATCAGGGCTTTGTCGACCCCTTCAAGAGCTGAGCCCGATGCCTCGCTGGCCGATGCCGGCGAGGCCTACAGCCATAAGGGCCTGACCTATCCGCTCGGCCGCAAGGGGCCGGGCGAGGGCGAGATGATCCTGCTTGCGGACGGCGTCGCCTGGGCGCGGCTGCCGGTGCCGGGGTCCCTGAAGCACATCAATATCTGGATTCTCGATGACGGCGATGGCGTCGCCGTCGTCGACACCGGCCTCGACATCGAGGTCTCGCGCCAGGGCTGGGAAACCCTGCTGGCCGGGCCGCTCGCCGGACGCGCCGTCACCCGCATCTTCTGCACCCATTTCCACCCCGACCATATCGGCCTTGCCGGCTGGCTGGCCGAGCGCTTCGCCGCGCCCTTGTGGATGACGCGCGAGGAATGGCTGTTCGCGCGCATGCTCAGCATCGACGTGCGCGAAACGCCGCCCTCCGAAGCCTTGGCCTATTGGCGCGCCGCCGGCTGGGACGAAGACAGGATCGCAGCCGAGAGCGCCAAAGGCTGGGGCCGCTTCGCTTCGGTCGTCAGCCCGGTGCCCGTCAGCTTCGTGCGCATGCGCGACGGCGATGTGATCCGCATCGGCGCGCGCGATTGGCGCGTGCTGGTCGGCAGCGGCCATTGCCCGGAACATGCCTGCCTGATCGACGAAGCCGGCGGCGTGATGATCGCGGGCGATCAAGTGCTGCCGCGCATCACCTCCAACGTCTCTCTGAGCCTGAGCGAGCCCGAAGCCGATCCGCTCGGCGACTGGCTCGCATCGATCGCGACGCTGAAGACGCTGCCCGACAGCCTGCTCGTCCTCCCCTCGCACGGCGAGCCCTTCACCGGCCTTCACGCCCGGCTCGACGCGCTCGACCATGGCCATCGTGATCGCCTCGACGCGCTGCACGCGCACCTGTCCGAGCCGCGCCGCGCCGTGGATTGCTTCTCGATCCTGTTCGCCCGCAAGATCGACGACAGCGTGATCGGCCTCGCCACCGGCGAGGCGCTCGCCCATCTCCGCCGGCTCGAGGTCGAGGGAAGGGCGGTCCGCGAGGCCCACGACGGCGTGAACTGGTACCGCCAGGCCTGAGGCTTGCCGGACGGTGGGCTAAGCTTTACGTAAACGTAATGTTCAACCCGACCGCCATCTGGCGTACCGCGTATCAGCATCCCGGTTCCTGGGATCGCTCCTTCCCGCCCTTGAGCCTGCCGGACATGTTCGACGCGACGGCGCGGCGCGTGCCCAATGCCTGGCTGATCGACTTCATGGGTCGCAAATACAGCTATGCCGAGACGCTGCACGGCGTCGACCGGGTGGCCTACGGCCTCGCCCGGCTCGGCATCGGCAAGGGCGACCGCGTCGGCCTCTTCCTGCCCAACGTGCCGCATTATGTCGCTGCTTATTATGGCGCGCTGAAGATCGGCGCGACCGTGGTCAATTTCTCGCCGCTCTATACGGTCGCCGAATTGTGCGACCAGATCGAGGACAGCGGCACCCGCCTGCTCTTCACTCTCTCTTCGCCGCTGCTGCTGCCGGCTGCGCTCGAGGTGATGGAGAAGTCCCGGCTCGAGCGGCTGGTCGTGGGATCGGTGGCCGGCGCGCTGCCGCCTGCAAAGTCTTTGTTGTACCGCCTCTTTAAGAGCCGCGAGATCGCCCACCGCCCCCACGACGAGCGCGTCACCGCTTTCTCGGCGCTGATCGCCAATAACGGCGATTTTCCCGAGGTGGCGATCGATCCGGAAAATGACATCGCCCTCATCCAATATACGGGCGGCACCACCGGCACGCCCAAGGGCGCGATGCTCACCCACCAGAATCTGTCGGCCAATGCGCGCCAGGTGGACGCGCTCGATCCCGAACCGCAGGCCGAGGACCGGATCATGGGCGTGCTGCCGATGTTCCATGTCTTCGCCAACACGTGCGTGCTCAACCGCACGGTGATGCGAGGCGGCGAGATCGTCATGCTCCCGCGCTTCGACGCTGCCCAGACTTTGGCCGCGATCGAGCGGGCGCGCCCGACCTCGTTCCCGGGCGTGCCCACCATGTATCAGGCCCTGCTCGATCATTCGCGCACAGCCGCGACCGACATGTCCTCGCTCCGCGTCTGCATTTCGGGCGGCGCGCCGATGCCGGCCGAGGTCAAGCGCCGCTTCGAGGAGAAGACCGGCGCGCGGCTTGTTGAGGGCTATGGCCTCACCGAAAGCTCGGGCGTGGTCTCGACCAATCCTTATGACGGGCTCAATAAGCCCGGCACGATCGGTCAGCCGATCCCCGGCACCACGGTCACTCTGGTGGACAAGGAGGACCCGACCCGTCCTCCGCCCGAAGGCGAGCCCGGCGAAATCGTTTTCTTCGGTCCGCAGGTGATGAAGGGCTATTGGAAGCGGCCGGAGGCGGATGCCGAGGTATTCGTCGCCGGTCGCGGCCTGCGCACCGGCGACGTCGGCCTGATCGACGAGGATGGCTATATCCGCATCGTCGACCGCTTGAAGGACATGATCGCGGTCGGCGGGTTCAAGGTCTTCCCCAGCCAGATCGAGGCCTTACTCTATCGCCACGAGGCGGTGAAGGAGGCGCTCGTGATCGGCATTCCCGATCCGTATGCCGGGGAGCGGCCCAAGGCCTTCGTCACCCTTTCCGACGGCGCCGACCTGTCCGGCGATCATTTGATGGAGTGGCTCAATCCCCAGCTTGGCAAGCACGAGCGCGTCGTTGCGGTCGAGATCCGCGCCAGCCTCCCCAAGACGATGATCGGCAAGCTGAGCCGCAAGGAACTCCAGGCCGAGGAACGCGCCAAGGCGGGTGCTTGACCCTCGCGGATGCGGAGGCCAAAGCAGGGGCCATGTCGGATCAGCCTGAAGCCATCACCCAGCTCTCGTTCGAAGCGGCGCTGAAGCGCCTCGAGGAAATCGTGCGCAAGCTCGAAAGCGGCGAGGCCTCGCTCGACGAATCGATCTCGCTTTATGCCGAGGGTGACCGCTTGAAGCAGCAATGCGAGGCGCGGCTGCGCGACGCCCAGGCGCGGATCGAGAAGATCCAGGTCGGGCGCGACGGCCAGCCGGGCGGCACGACCCCGTTCGACGCCGAATAAGGCGGTGGCCTCGACGCTGCCGCCGCTCCTCGCCAGCGCCATGGACGAGGTCAGCGCCGATATCGACCGGCTCTTCTCGGAGCTGCTCGCGGTCCCGCCCGATCCGCGCGCACCGCTCTACGAAGCGATGCGCCATGCCGCGATCGGCGGCGGCAAGCGGCTGCGGCCGCTGCTGGTCGTCGCCACCGCCGATCTTTTCCACGTCGATCGCGCGCGTGCGCTGCGCGCCGGCCTCGCCGTCGAGTGCATCCACGTTTACTCGCTGATCCACGACGATCTGCCGTGCATGGACGACGACGATCTGCGCCGCGGCAAGCCGACCGTGCACAAGGCCTTCAGCGAGAGCGCGGCGATCCTGGCCGGCGACTCGCTCCACGCGCTCGCCTTCGAGGTGCTTGCCGACGAGGCGACCCACGAGGACCCGTTCGTCCGTGCCCAACTCGTCGCCGAGCTCGCCCGCGCCGCCGGACCGGCGGGCATGGCGGGTGGTCAGATGATGGACCTCGAGGCCGAAGACGTCTCGCTCGATCTCGGCGCGATCACCCGTCTGCAGCAATTGAAGACCGGCGCCTTGATCGGCTTCTGCCTGGAGGCCGGCGCTATCATGGGCCGGCTGCCGGCCGAGGGTCGCACGTCGCTGCGCGGCTACGCCCGCGACGTCGGCTTGGCGTTCCAGATTGCCGACGACCTGCTCGACGCGGAGGGCGACGAGAGCCGCACCGGCAAGCGCGTCGGCAAGGACACCCATCGCGGCAAGGAGACTTTCGTCTCCCTGCTCGGCCCGGAGCGGGCGCGGCAGCAGGCCGATCTGCTCGTCTCCCAGGCAGTCGAATATCTGCAATCCTACGGCGCCGAGGCCGATCTGCTGCGCGCGATCGCGCGCTTTGCGGTCGAGCGCGATCACTGATAAGCCGCTCGCCGGACCAATGGGGGACAAGATGATGCGCACGGGCGTCTATCCGGGCACGTTCGATCCGATCACGCTCGGCCACATGGACATCATCCGCCGCGGCGCGCACCTCGTCGACCGGCTGGTGATCGGCGTTACCACCAACCCCTCCAAGTCGCCGATGTTCTCGGTCGAGGAACGGATGGAGATGGTCCGCCGCGAGGTCGCGAGCTGCGACCGCGACATATGCGTGGTCTCGTTTGACTGCCTGCTGATGGATTTCGCGGAGCGCGAGGGCGCGTCGATGATCGTCCGCGGCCTGCGCGCCGTTGCCGACTTCGAGTACGAATATCAGATGGCGGGCATGAACCAGCAGCTGAACGACAGGATCGAGACCGTCTTCCTGATGGCCGACGTGTCGCTGCAGCCGATCGCCTCGCGCCTCGTCAAGGAAATCGCGCTCTATGGCGGCGACATCCGCAAGTTCGTCTCGCCGGCAGTGGCTGACGACGTCGTCGCGCGGGTCGAGCGGATTGGCCGCAAGGGGTCATGAGCCGTTCAGGCTGACAATCTTAAAGGCGCGCGCTAGAGATGCGCAGGACCAGTTTACGGGGATAAGGGTGCTATGTTGCTGAAATCACTGTTCGCCGCCGCCGGCGGCCTGCTGCTGGCGGGTGCCGCCGCAGCCCAGGAGCCGGCCCCCGCCGCGCCTTCGCCCGCGACCATCGTCCCGGCGCTGGAGCCGGAGAATACGCTCAACCTCGATCTCTCCACCGGCGGCCGCGTGGTCATCCAGCTCCGCCCCGATGTCGCGCCCAACCATGTCGAGCGGATCAAGACGCTCGCGCGTCAGGGCTTCTATAACGGCATCGTCTTCCACCGCGTGATCGACGGCTTCATGGCTCAGACCGGCGACCCGACCGGCACCGGCCAGGGCGGTTCGCCGCTCCCCGACCTCAACGCGGAGTTCAACCCGCTGCCCCACGTCCGCGGCGCCGTCTCGGCCGCCCGCACGAACGAGCCCAACACGGCCAACAGCCAGTTCTTCATCATGCTGGCGCCGCGCCTGACGCTCGACGGCAAGTACAGCACCTTCGGCCGTGTCGTCAGCGGCATGCAATATGTCGACGCGATCGCGCGCGGTGAGCCGCCCGCCAATCCGTCGCGCATCGTCCGGGCCTCGATCGGCGCCGACAACGTGCCGCCGCTGCCGGCGAGTGCGCTGATGGCGCCGCCCACGCCCGCTCCGGCTGCCGTCGAAGCGGCCGTTGCCCCTGTACAGGCGACGCAGCCCCAGCAATAAGCCCGGCGCCATGCGCGTCGACTTATTCGATTTCGATCTGCCCGCGGAGCGTATCGCGCTCCGCCCCGCTTCCCCGCGCGACAGTGCGCGCCTCTTGCTGGTCTCGGGCGACCGGCTCGACGACCGCAGCGTCGCCGATCTGCCGTCGCTGCTTTCGCCGGGCGACGTCCTCGTCTTCAACGATACCCGCGTCATCCCCGCCCAGCTCGAGGGGCGGCGCGGCGAGGCCAGCGTCGGCGCCACGCTGCACAAGCGCGAGGGGCTGCGCGAATGGCGCGCTTTCGTCCGCAATGCCAAGCGCGTCCGCGAAGGCGACCGCATCGATTTCGGTGAGGGCGTCACTGCGCTCGCCGCCGCCAAGGCCGCGGACGGCAGCATCCTCCTGGCCTTCGAGGGCGAGGAGCCGGTCGAGACATTGCTCGAGCGCGCCGGCCGCATGCCGCTGCCGCCCTACATTGCCGGCAAGCGCGAGACCGACGCGCGCGACGCCGAGGATTACCAGACCATGTTCGCGCGCGAGAAGGGCGCCGTCGCCGCGCCCACCGCCGCGCTCCACTTCACGCCGGCCTTGATGCAGGCCTTCGCCGATGCCGGCATCGGCCACGAAACCCTCACCCTTCATGTCGGCGCGGGCACCTTCCTCCCGGTCAAGGCCGAGGACACGGACGACCACGTCATGCACAGCGAGTGGGGCCGGATCGATGCCGCCACCGCCGATCGCCTGAACGCTGTCCGGGCGCGCGGCGGCCGCCTCGTCGCGGTCGGCACGACCTCGCTGCGCCTGCTGGAAAGCGCGGCCGGTGACGACGGCATCATCCGCCCGTTCGAGGGCGACACGGCGATCTTCATCACGCCGGGCTACCGCTTCAAGGCGATCGACGGCCTCGTCACCAACTTCCATCTGCCCAAATCGACCCTGTTCATGCTGGTCTCGGCGCTGATGGGCCGCGAGCGCATGCAGGCCGCCTACGCCCACGCGATCGCAGCCGACTATCGCTTCTATTCCTACGGCGATGCTAGTCTGCTGCTGCCATGACCAAGCCCTATACGATCCGCACCTTCCGGCCCGGCGACATGGGTCTCGTCTGCGCGCGCCAGGCCGTGCTCTACCATGAGGGCTATGGCTGGGGCCGGCCGATGGAGGCCCTGCTCGGCGAGATCACGTCCGCCTTCCTGCGCCACTTCAAGCCGGGCCGCGAACAATGCTGGATCGCCGAGATCGAGGGCGTGATGGCGGGCTCGGTGTTCGTCACCGACGCCGGCGACAATGTCGCCAAGCTCCGTCTGCTCTATGTCGAGCCGTCGGCGCGCGGCCTCGGCCTCGGCAACGACCTGGTCCGTCACTGCATCGCCTTCGCCCGCGATGCCGGCTACGACAAGCTCCAGCTCTGGACCCATTCGATCCTGCTCAGCGCGCGCAAGATCTACGCCGCGGCCGGGATGGAAATCGTCTCGACCGAGGTCCACCACGAATTCGGCAAGCCCGAGCAGGGCGAAATCTGGGAGCTTGCGCTGGACAAGTGACGCGCTAAGGCCCGGCCATGTCCGAACGCCCCCGTTTCGCCTTCACGATCGCCGCCACCGACGGCGCCGCCCGCACCGGCACGATCGCCATGCGCCGCGGCGAGATCCGCACGCCCGCCTTCATGCCCGTCGGCACCGCCGCCACGGTGAAGGCGATGAAGCCGGCCGACGTCCGCGCCGCCGGCGCCGACATCATCCTCGGCAACACCTATCATCTGATGCTCCGGCCCGGCGCAGAGCGCGTCGCCCGCCTCGGCGGACTGCACGATTTCATGGGCTGGGAACGGCCGATCCTTACCGACAGCGGCGGCTACCAGGTGATGAGCCTGTCGGAGCTGAACAAGGTCACCGAAGAAGGGGTCGCCTTCAAGAGCCACCTCGACGGCTCGCGCCACATGCTCTCCCCCGAACGCTCGATGGAGATCCAGCGGCTGCTCGATTCGGACATCGTCATGGCGTTCGACCAGCTCGTGCCGACCACCTCGACGGCCGACGAGCAGAAAGCGGCAATGGACCGCTCGATGCGCTGGGCGAAGCGCTCGCGCGAGGGCTTCGATTCCGGCGGCGAGCATGCCGGGCGCGCCGCTTTGTTCGGCATCCAGCAGGGCGCGCTCGACGAGAATCTCCGCAAGCAATCGGCCGACGCGCTGATCGACATCGGCTTCGACGGCTATGCGGTGGGCGGCCTCGCCGTCGGCGAGGGCCAGGAGGCGATGTTCGGCTGCCTCGATTTCGCGCCCGGTCAGCTTCCCGTCGACAAGCCGCGTTACCTGATGGGCGTCGGCAAGCCCGACGACATCGTCGGCGCGGTCGAGCGCGGCATCGACATGTTCGATTGCGTGCTGCCGACCCGCTCGGGCCGCACCGGCCAGGCCTTCACGCGCACCGGCCCGATCAACATTCGCAACGCCAAGTTTGGCGAGGACAAGGGCCCGCTCGACCCGGAATGCGGCTGTCCGGTCTGTGCCACCTGGAGCCGCGCCTATCTCCACCATCTCGTTCGCGCCGGCGAAATCCTCGGCGCGATGCTGATGACCGAGCACAATATCCGCTTCTATCAGGCGCTGATGGCGGACCTTCGCGCGGCCATTGGCGAAGGCCGGCTCGCCGCTTTCGCCAGCGATTTCCGCAGCCGCTATCACGGCCCGAAGGGCGCTGCCGGCTGTGGTTGAGATCGTCGCGGATGCCGCCGCTTTCGACCGCATCTCGGCCGCCGACATCACCCGACTGACCGAGGCGGCGACCGCCTCGACCTTCTATGTCGAGGACATGCCCGACGAGCATGTCGCGGCCAACCGCCGCGTCGTCGCCATCAGCGCCGGCTGCTGCGAGGCGGCCGCCGCCAGCGACCGTCAGCGTTTCGGCGCCGCGTTCGTCGACGGCATGTTCGCCGGCTATGTCATCGCCACCGTCCACGGGCCCGACGACCGCGAGCTCGACTGGCTGATGGTCGATCCGCGCTTCCACGGCACCCCGGTCTCAGCGGCGCTGATGGAGGACGGCATCGCCTGGCTCGGCGCCGACAATGCGCTCTGGCTCAACGTCCTCCGCCACAACGAGCGCGCGATCCGCTTCTATCGCAGGTTCGGTTTCGAGGTGGACCCCGACGCTACTACCGCCCACGTCGTCCCGCACGCGATCATGCGCCGGCCGGCCGGGGCCTGAAGCCCGACCTCCGAAACGGACCAGTCTCGCCTAGGGCGGACTCGCGCGCGCATGCTTCCCTGCTCGCCGAGGAGGAAGAGGCGATGACCGACATGATCGAACGGGCTGAAGCCCAGCCGCTGATCGTCCCGCCGCAACCGACCGGCCGGCGCCTGGTGACCTTTCATCCGGATGTGCGCCCCGCGGATGCGGTGAAGGCCCTCGCCAGCGCGTGCGGGACCGAGGATGTCGCCCGATCCTCGGGTTTCACTGCGTCGGAACAGGACTGGCGCGGCGGTCAGGACGTCGTCCTGCTCGATCGCTTCGGCTTGGCGGCGATCGGCGGCGACTTCGCCCGCGCTTCTGCCTGCGCCGCGAATCTGCAAGCGATGGACGAGGTCGTCGATACACGCCCCGAATTCTGGATGTTCACCGCCTACGGCCCTCCCTGGATCGATAGCGCGGGGTCGACGTGGGGTCGCGACGCCATCGGTCTGCCCGGGTCCGGCGCTACCGGCGAGGGGGTGAAGCTGGCGATCCTGGATACCGGGATCGACCTCGGCCATCCCGACTTCGCGGGGCGCCAGATCGTCACGCAAAGCCTCGTGTCGGGACAGACGGTCCATGACGTCAGGGGCCATGGCACACATTGCGCCGGCACCGCGGCCGGTGCGGTCAGGGGCGGCGGCAATGTCCCGCCTTACGGCGTCGCCCCCAATGCCCGTCTCCATGTCGGCAAGGTCTTGGACGACAGCGGCGCGGGCAGGGAGCTCGATATCATTGCCGGCATCGAATGGGCGATCCAGCAGGATTGCGCTATTGTCTCGATGTCGCTGGGTCGTCCGGTCAGGCCTGAGGAACCGTTCGATCCGCTCTATGAAGAGGTCGCCAGGCGGGCGCTGGAAGCGGGCACTTTGGTAATCGCCGCTGCCGGCAACGAGAGCGATCGCCGGTACGGCTATGTCGCGCCGGTCACAGCGCCCGCCAACGCGCCCTCGATCATGGCGGTCGCCGCCGTCGGAGCCGACGCGGGCATCGCGACCTTCTCCTGTGGCGCCACTGGTGTCGGCGCGGTCGATGTCGCAGCGCCGGGGGTCGGCGTGTTCTCCTCGGTGCCGCGCCCGCGGCTCTATCGCAGCCTGTCGGGCACCAGCATGGCCTGTCCCCATGTCGCGGGCGTCGCTGCGCTCTGGGCGGAATCGAATCCGTCGCTGCGTGGCCAGGCCTTGTGGGACAAGGTGGTGAACAGCGCCGTTCCGGTCGGCGGCCTCGACAGGCGGGATGTCGGCAGGGGCTTGGTCCAGGCGCCCTGACGGCCTACATTCCGGGCATGGATAAAAAAGGCACGGGCCCGGCCAAGGCCGTCAACTATCTTGTGCGGGTCGAGCGCGACCATGACGTGCACGAGGTCGCCAAAGAACTGCGCAATGCCGGCCTCGAGGTCGAGCGCGAATTGCCGGGTGTCGGCGTGGTCGGCGGCCACGGTGATCCGTCGATAGAGGAGAGCCTGCGCAGCTTCCCGGGCGTCGCCGAGGTCCGCCAGGAAGGGACGTTCCAGTCGCCGCCGATGAGCGACGACGTACCCCAATAAAGCGGTCGCCACGGCGTCCCGCACGCGCTTATGATGCCCCGACGCACTCGGAGGGGCCATGGTCACCCGTATCGCAAGCTGTTCCTGCGGAGCCCTGACGGCGACCTGCGAGGGCGAGCCCGCCCGCGGCTCGATCTGTCATTGCCTCGAATGCCAGAAGCGCACCGGGAGCGCCTTTGGCCTCAACGCCACCTGGCCGGCCGATCGCGTGCGGATCGAGGGCGAAAGCCGCGGCTATACGCGCTCGTCCGACGAAGGCTTTTGGGGGCGCCACTATTTCTGCCCGCGCTGCGGCACCGTGCTTTATTGGGAGATCGAGCGCCGCCCCGGCATGGTCTCGGTCGCCGTCGGCTGCTTCGCCGACCGGGATTTTCCCGAGCCGACAATCTCGGTCTACGGCCACCGGGCGCGGCCGTGGATTCACTTCGATACTGCGGGGCCGCTCAGCCGCGAATGAGCCGCGCTTTCGCGGCCTGGACGATGGCGCGCCGCCGCTCGGGCGCCGCCGCGCTCCATTCGCCTATCTCTTCGATCGTCCGTCCGCAGCCGACGCAGATGCGGCCGGCCTGATCAAGCGCGCAGATATTGACGCAGGGCGACTCCGGGGCCGCCGCACCGTCGCTCAGCTGTCGAACCCGAAGGCAAGGAAGCTCGGCACCGGACCGTTCCAGCCTTCGTCGACCAGCGCCGGCTCGCGCTCTTCCTCGTCGCGCCGCGGACGGCGGTCGGCGCGCTCGTCACGGCGCGGCTTGGCGGGTTCGCGCGGAGCCGGCTCGGCGGGCGACGCTTTCTCGGTTCGCGGCTTGCGCTCGGCGGCGGGCTGGTCGGCTTTCTTCCCCCGTGACCGGCGGGCCGGCTTTTCGTCCGCTTCCGGCTCGTCGCGCGCGGGCTCGGCGCCGCCGACCGGCGGGATCGGCATGCCGAGCAATTTCTCGATGCTGGCGATCGCCTCGGCGTCTTCCTTGGTCGCGAGCGTGATCGCGATGCCCGTCTTGCCGCCGCGCCCGGTGCGGCCGATGCGGTGGACGTAATCGTCCGGCTGCCATGGCACGTCGAAGTTGAAGACGTGGCTGACGCCCTTGATGTCGAGCCCGCGGGCGGCGACGTCGGAGGCGACCAGGATGTTGATCTCCTCGGACTTGAACCGGTCCAGCTCGGCGATGCGCTCGGGCTGCTCCATGTCGCCGTGGATCTGGCCGGCGCGGAAGCCGCTGCGCTTCAGGCTTTGGGTGAGGTCGCGGACCATCGTCTTGCGGTTCGAGAAGACGATCGCGGTCTTTACCTCGTCATCCTGGAGCAGGCGGACGAGCGCTTCCTTCTTCTTGCGCGCGTCGACCTTTACCAGTCTCTGTTCGATCGAGGCATTGGCCGTGGCCGGGCGGGCGACCTCGATCGTCTTGGGGCTGGAGAGAAATTTGTCGGCCAGTTTCTTGATCGGCGCCGGCATCGTCGCCGAGAAGAGCAGGGTCTGGCGCTGCGGCGGCAGCTTGGTGCAGATTTCCTCGATGTCGGGGATGAAGCCCATGTCGAGCATGCGGTCGGCTTCGTCGATCACGAGCAGGTTGCAGCCGGTCAGCAGGATCTTGCCGCGGCCGAACAGGTCCATCAGCCGGCCCGGGGTCGCGATCAGCACGTCGACGCCCTTTTCGAGCAGCTTGATCTGGTCGGCCATGTTGGTGCCGCCGATCAGCAGCGCCATGTTGAGCTTGTGATATTTTCCGTATTTCTCGAAATTCTCGGCCACCTGCGCCGCCAATTCGCGGGTCGGCTCCAGGATCAGCGAGCGCGGCATGCGCGCCCGGCTGCGGCCCTGGGCGAGGATGTCGATCATCGGCAGCACGAAGCCTGCCGTCTTGCCGGTGCCGGTCTGGGCGATGCCGATAATGTCGCGGCCCATCAATACCGACGGGATCGCCTGCCGCTGGATCGGCGTCGGCTCGCTATAGCCGGATTCGTTTACCGCACGGAGCAGTTCGTCAGAAAGGCCGAGATCGGCAAAAGTCATATCTGTTCCGGAATAGGTGCGCTCAAGATCAAGCTGCTTTGGGATTCGCTTGCGCAAAGGGACGGGCCCTTGTCAAGCGAGGGTCAATCCTTAGGCTTCGGCGTGAGGGCGCGAAATCGCTCGATTCCGCATTCGCCGCCCATCCGCGATCGGATCATGTCGCGCTCGGCGCAGATCTTTCCGTCCGGATGCGGGCTGATGTAGAAACCGGGATAATAATCGAGCGCCGGGCAATTATCGAGCTTGGCGCGAACCCGGCTGCCGTCGCGCAGGATCAGATCGACGCTGTCCTGGCCGAGCAGGGTGGCCCCCGCTACGGCCCGGTGCGCAACGCATTTCGGCCCCTTTCTCTCTTCCCACTCGACCGGCGTCGCCCTCGGCGGCGGTTTGTCTTTGCGCATCCGCATCGGCACGCGGATGATGATCTGCTCGCGCACCACCATCTGGGCGAGCTCCGTCGGCCGCTCCGGCGCGGGCTGGGCCGCGGGCACGGCGGCGGTCTGCGCCAGCAACAGCAGCGGCGCCAGGATCATCGGAGGAGCTCCATTGCTTCCAGCCTATCGGCACGGCGCTTGAACATGTGATTAATTGCGGCATCCCCCCAGCCGCGTTTACTATCGCGCCGCATGTCGATGGCCAATCCCCCTCCACCTTACCTTCTCGCGCGTCTGAAGGATCGTCTCGGTCCCAAGGGCTTCACCACCGATCCGGCGGAAATGGCGCCGTGGCTGGAGGACTGGCGCAAGCGCTTCCACGGCGCCGCGGCCGCGATGGTTTCGCCGGCCAGTACCGAGGAGGTGGCCGAAATCGTGCGCGCCTGCGCCGAGGAGCGCGTCCCGCTCGTGCCCCAGGGCGGCAACACGTCGATGGTCGGCGGTGCCGTGCCGACCCCGGCGGGCGATGCCTTGCTGCTCTCGCTCCGCCGCATGAACCGGATTCGCGCTATCTCGGCCGAAACGGGCACCGGTGTCGCCGAGGCCGGCGTCGTCCTTGCCCATTTTCACGAGGCTGCCGCGGCGGTCGGCCGGCGCTTTCCCCTGACGCTGGGCGCGCGCGGCTCGGCGACGATCGGCGGCCTCGTCTCGACCAATGCCGGCGGCACCCAGGTGCTGCGCTTCGGCACGATGCGCGGCCTCGTCCAGGGGATCGAGGCTGTACTGCCCGATGGTTCGGTGTTCGATGGTCTCGCGCCGTTGAAGAAGGACAATCGCGGCTATGACCTGCGCCAGCTGCTGATTGGCGCCGAGGGAACATTGGGGGTGGTCACCGCCGCCAGCCTGAAGCTCGTGCCCGCCATCGGCGCGCGCAGCGTCGCCTGGATCGGCCTCGCCGATCCGGAAAAGGCGCTGGCCTTGCTGCACCTGCTCGACGATGCCGTGGGCGACGCGGTCGAAAGCTTCGAGCTCGTGCCCAACACTGCGCTCGATCTGGTCCTGCGCCATATTCCCGGCACGCGCCCGCCGCTCGAGGGGACGCATCCCTGGCATGTCCTGGTCGAGGCGGTCGCGCCGCCGGCGGCGTCATCGCCCGAAGCAGCCCTCGGTCGCGCTCTCGGCGCCGCGCTGGAGAAGGGTGTGGTGGAGGACGCCGTGATCGCCGCCAGCGAGGCGCAGGCCGAATCCTTCTGGCGCCTTCGCGACAGCATTTCGGAGGCGGAGAAAGCCGACGGGCCCGCCGCCAAGCACGATGTTTCGGTGGAGGTCGCGGCGATGCCGCGCTTCATGGTCGAGACCGCCGCCGCCGTGGAGACCCGCTTTCCAGGCGTCCGCGTCATCGCCTTCGGCCATCTCGGCGACGGCAACGTCCATTTCAACGCCCGCGCCCCCATCGGTGCCCCGCCCGCTTGGGTCGAGGGTGAGGGCCAGGCGGTCACCGCCTTCGTCCACGATCTCGTCGTCGCAGCCGGCGGGTCGATCTCGGCCGAGCACGGCATCGGCCAGATGCGACTCTCGGAGCTGGCCCGGGTCGGCGATCCCGCCCGGCTGGGCGCGATGCGCGCGATCAAGCAGGCGCTCGATCCCCACGGAATAATGAACCCCGGCAAGCTTGTACCGCTTGCGGAAGCGCCGGATCGTCCATAGACGAGGGCGGGAAATTGGTGGCCGCCCGGCTGCTTTCATTCATCTTGGGGAGAGATTGACCATGGCGAGCCAGGCGCCGAATCCGCAATTGCCGCTTTTCTACAACGGGCTGGAACCGCTCTCGAGCAATATCCACGCCTCGTTCAAGACCCGCGCCGCTGACAGCGCGCCGTTTCTTGCCCAGGCGCACGCCATCCCGATCACCATCGACGAATTCGCCGCCTGCCAGCGTTTCTACCCGATCGTCTTCTCGACCGGCGAAAATCCCGTTCCGCTCGCATTGATGGGCCTCAACGAGGGCACCAACGTGTTCGTCGATGGCGAGGGCAAATTGCTCTCCGAGACCTATGTCCCGGCCTATATCCGCCGCTACCCGTTCATGCTGGCGCGGCTGCGCCCGGACGCCGAGGAGCTTTCGCTCTGCTTCGATCCGACGAGCGGCCTGGTCGGCGATTTTGAGGACGGCAACGCCCTGTTCGACGGCGAGACTCCGAGCGACGTGACCAACCAGGTCCTCAAATTCTGCGAGGAATTCGAGATGTCGGCCCAGCGCACCAACGCCTTCATGAAGGAGCTCCAAGAGTCCGAGCTGCTGATCGACGGCGAAGTCTCGATCCAGCCGTCCGATTCGCAGCAGCCGTTCGTCTATCGCGGCTTCCAGATGGTCGACGAGCAGAAGCTGCGCGACGCGCATGGCGACAAGCTCCGCAAGATGAACCAGAATGGCATGCTGCCGTTGCTGTTCGCCCATCTCTTCTCGCTGCCTTTGATCCGCGAGATCTTCGGCAAGCAGATGCAGCAGGGCAAGATCCCGCCGCAGGGCGAGGTCGCCGGCAACGCTTGACCGCGCCGCTCGCTGTCGCGACACATGGAAAGGCCCCGGCGACGGGGCCTTTTCTGCGTTTGGGGAGGCGAAGATGGCGACGACGTTGATACCCGAGACCGTTCCGGAGCGGCTTTCTTATTCGCGCGTCGCGATGTGGCTGCACTGGACGATCGCGATCCTGATTGCGGCCAACCTCCTGCTCGGCTTCTTCCACGAGGATTTCGGCAAGGCGGCGACGCCGTGGCTGATGTTTTTCCACAAATCGATCGGCATCAGCATCCTCGGCCTGACCCTCGTCCGCCTCGGCTGGCGCCTCGGTCACCGCCCGCCGCCGTTCGACGCGGTGCTCGCGCCCTGGGAGCGGACGACGGCGCGCGCCGTGCACGGGCTCTTCTACCTTTTCCTGATCGCGATCCCGCTCACCGGCTGGATGCTGTCCTCATCGAGCAACCGCCCGATCAACTTCTTCGGCCTGTTCGAAATCGGCGTGCTGCCGGTCGCGCGGACCGACGGCGCGCACGATCTGTTCGAGGAACTGCACGAAATCGCGGCCAAGCTGATGCTCGGCCTGATCGCGCTCCACCTCCTGGGCGCGATCAAGCATCATCTGCAGGGTCACCGTCACCTGATCGGCCGGATGGGCCCATGGCTCTATCGCGGCTGAAAATCGGTTCGCGGACTTAGACGCACGGTCCGTCGCGCGCGGCGCGGCCAGGCTTGAACTTCGCCAAAACGAACCCATTTAGAGGAAGATACGCCGCTGCACCCCCCCTTTGCAGCCGCGTGTTACGCCCTTCGGGGCGTTCCTCCCTGAACCTTGGCCGCCCCGTGAGTTTCTCCGGGGCGGCTTTTTTTATTCGGCGGCGTTCGCCTGCGGCGGCTCGAGCGCCTTGGCGGCGAGCGCCTGCGCCACCGCGGCGATCATGCGCGCCGTGCGGTCGAACCCGGGCCCTGGCGCGCGCAGGGCCGCGTCGAGATAGAGCGAGCGGTCGATCTCGATCTGGAGCGCGTGCACGCCCTCTCCGGGCCGGCCATGGCGGCTGGTGATGTGGCCGCCGGCATAAGGGGCGTTGCGCGCGGTCGCGAACCCTTCGGCTTCGGCCGCGGCCACGGCCGCCGCTGTGAGATCGGGCGCGATGCTGGTGCCGTGGCGGTCGCCGAAGACGATCGCGCCTTCCTCGCCTGCGCGTGGCGGCATCGAGTGGCAGTCGAGCAGGATGGCGACCCCGAACTGTTGCCGCGCCGCCTCCAGCGCCTGCGCCAGCGCGGCATGATAGGGCCGGTGGATCTCGGCCGTGCGGCGCTCGATCTCGGCCTGGCCGATGCGCTGCAGCCAGATCGATCCGGCGCCGCTGATCCGCGCCGGCACCAGGCCGAGCCCGCCGCGCGTGCGCGGCGACTGGAGAAGGGTCGATGGGGCAGGGGTGGGATAGACCATCGCCGGGTCGATCTCGCGCTCGTCCCTGTTGAGGTCGATCTCGGCGCGGGGCGCGGCGGCGATGAAGGCGGCGCATCCGGCCTCGACCGCCCGCCACACCAGCCGGTCGACCAGCCGGTCCTCGAGGATTTCGAGCTTGTGGCGCGGCAGCCGCGAGGCGCGCAGCAGATCGTCCGAATAAGCGCGTCCGGCATGGGGGACCGAAAGGACCACGGGCGAGGCCGGCCGCTCGGGGCCGACGCGCAGGAAGGGAGGCCGGGACTCGTCCATTGCTGCCGACGAATCTAGGGATGGTGCCGAAGCGGCGCAATCGCATTCGCCCGGGTCTTCGCACCCAAGCGCGCCGGGTGGAAACTTTTAAGCCTTTCGGGCATAATCCCTGCTCCGGCGCCGCAATCGGGCCGCGCACGATGGGCTTTTCCGAGGACCGGATGATCAAGATCCTGCTGGCCGAAGACGACGAGTCGATGCGCCACTACCTCGCGCGCGCGCTCGAAAAGACGGGATATGCGGTAACCACGGTCGATCGCGGCACGGCGGCTCTGCCCCTGCTCGAATCGGACCGGTTCGACCTCCTCCTCACCGACATCGTCATGCCCGAGATGGACGGCATCGAGCTCGCCCAGCGCGCCGCCGAGATCGCGCCGGACATGCGCGTCATGTTCATCACCGGCTTCGCCGCGGTGGCGCTGAAGGCGGGCCGGACGACGCCCTCCGCCAAGGTCCTGTCCAAGCCGTTCCACCTGCGCGACCTGGTCGCCGAGGTCGACCGCCTGTTCCAGACCGAGGACCGGCACGGAAGATTGTAAAAAAGCGCCGGCGGCGGCTTGCGCGGGGCGAATCCCCCGGCTAAAGGCCGCTCCCAGAGTGGGCGTGTAGCTCAGTGGTAGAGCACTGTGTTGACATCGCAGGGG
>JAFAEZ010000198.1 GCA_023423775.1 Pseudomonadota bacterium | reverse complement strand
GGCGGTGGCCGCGGTCCTCTAATCCCCGGCACAAGCCGGGGAGCAGTCCGTTCGCTTTACCAGATGCGGACGCGGTCCTCGGGCTTCACGTAGAGCGCATCGCCTTCCTTGATGCCGAACGCGCCATACCAGGCGTCGACGTTGCGCAGCGGCGCGAACGCGCGGATCTGGCCCGGCGAGTGCGGCCCGTTGACGATCTGCTGGCGCAGCGCATCGTCGCGCCACAGCGTCCGCCACACCTGCGCCCAGCCCATGAACAGGCGCTGCTCGCCCGTGAAGCCGTCGATCACCGGCGCCGGCTTGCCGTGCAGCGAGTTGCGATAGGCTTCGAGGCCGAGCAGCACGCCGCCGAGATCGCCGATATTCTCACCCATCGCAACGCGACCGTTGATGTGCATGTCGGGCAGGGTGGGGAAGGCGAAGGCCTCATACTGGCCGCCGAGGCGCGCGGCCTGCGTCTCGAACTTGGCCGCGTCTTCTGCGGTCCACCAGTCGCGCAAGATGCCTTCGCCGTCCGACTTGCGGCCCTGGTCGTCGAAGCCGTGGCTGATCTCGTGTCCGATCACGCCGCCGATCGCGCCGTAATTGACGGCCGGGTCGGCCTTGGGATCGAAGAAGGGCGGCTGCAGGATCGCGGCCGGGAAGACGATCTCGTTCTTCACCGGCGAGTAATAGGCGTTCACCGTCTGCGGCGTCATGCCCCATTCGCCGTCGTCGACGCGCTCGCCGAGGCGGTTGGTGCGATAGGCCCACTCATATTGCGCCGCCCGCTCCATATTGCCGAACAGGTCGCCGTTGCGGATCTGCAGCGCCGAATAGTCCCGCCACTTCTCCGGGTGGCCGATCTTCAGCCCGAAATTCTCGAGCTTGGCGAGCGCCTGGACCTTGGTCTCGGCGCCCATCCATTCGAGGCCCTCGATGCGCTTCTTCATCGCGACCCGAATGTTGGCGACGAGGTCGTCCATCGCCGCCTTCGCCTCGGGCGTGTAGTAGAGCTCCACGTAATCGCGGCCGATCGCCTCGCCCATCGCATTCTCGGCAAAGGAGACGCCGCGCTTCCAGCGCTCGCGCTGCTCGGGCTGGCCCTGCATGAACTTCGAGCGGAAGTCGAAATTGGCGTCGACGAACGCCTTGGAAAGGAGCGGGGCGGCATCGTCGACCGTGTGGAACGCCTGCCACGCCTTCAGCGTGTCGAGGTTCGTCGCGGCGAAGATCGCGGCGAGCTTCGGGAAGGCGGTGTTCTGCGAGACGATCGCCTTGTCGGCCTTGGCGACATTGGCGGCCTTCATGAACGTGGCCCAGGGGAAGCCCGGCGCCTGCGCGTTGAGTTCCGCCAGCGTCATCGGATTGTAGGTCTTGTCGCGGTTGCGGCTCTCGGCGCGGGTCCAGTGCGCCTCGGCGATCTTGGTCTCCATCGCGACGATGTCGGCCGCGGCCTTCTCCGCATTGGCCCAGCCGGCGAGGCCGAGCATCTGCGCTACATATTGCTGGTACCGCGCCTTCTGCGGCGCGAACTTCTCCTGGAGGTAGAGCTCGCGGTCGCCGAGGCCGAGGCCCGACTGGCTCATGTAGAGCGCGTAATAATCCGGGTTCTTGCTGTCGTCGTTGACATAGGCGCCGAAGAAGCTGCCGCCGATACGGCCGAGCGACTGGCCCATCAGCTTCGCCATCGCGTCCTTGTTCTTGACGGCGCGGATCGCGGCCAGCTTTGGCTGGAGCGGCTTGGCACCGAGCTTCTCGATCGCCGCCTCGTCCATGAACGCCTGGTAGATCGCCGCGACCTTGGCCTGGTCGCCGCCCTTGGCGGGGTCGCCAAGCTTATAGCCCTCGACCAGCTTGCGGACGCGCGCCTCGGAAAGATCGCGCAGCACCGCGAAGCCGCCATAAGAGGAGCGGTCGGCCGGGATCTGGGTGGTCTTGGCCCAGGTGCCGTTGACGTAGCCGAAGAAGTCGTCGCCGGGCTTAACCGAAGTGTCCATGCCCGCCGTGTCGATCCCCCACGTTCCCATCCGCACGGCCTCGACCGAACCCGCGCCGGTGCCCGACGCTGCGGCCTGGCTGAACAGGGCCAGATTGGTGCACTGCTCGTCGACGCACTCATGGGCGTCGTGGGCGAAAGCGGGCGCGGCCGCCGCCAGGGCAAGGGCGGAGACGGTCAGGCGGAAAAACGTCATGCAGGATCCTCGAAAAAAGACAGCGTCCGGACGGGCCGGACGCTGCGCGAGGCTATATAGATCGTTCGTTTAATACAAGCTGTCCCATTCGGCTAAGGCAGCTTGCGCAAGATGCTGGATCCACGCGGTTATTCGTCGATCCGCGTGACGGGCGGCGGCGGCACCGGGGAACCCGCAGGCGCCTGCCAGCTGTCGTCGATCATCTTGATGATCGCGGAGAAATCCTTGGCCGATCCGCCGCGGTCGGCGAAGCGGGCGTAGAGGCCCTCGGCATGGCTGCCCATCGGCGTGTAGGCGTCGACGCTCTGCGCCGCCTCCATCGCGAGGCGCAGGTCCTTGAGCATCAGGGCCGCCGCGAAGCCGCCTTCATAGCCGCGGTCGGCGGGCGTCTCCGGGCCGACTCCGGGCACGGGACAATAGCTGGTCATCGACCAGTTCTGGCCGGAAGCCTGGCTCGAAATGTCGAAGAAGGTCTGCGGGTCGAGTCCGAGCTTCTGGGCGAGCACGAAGGTCTCGCAGGTCGCGATCATCGACGCGCCGAGCAGCATGTTGTTGCAGATCTTGGCGGCCTGGCCGGCGCCGGGGCCGCCGGCGTGGATCACCGCCTTGCCCATGATCTCGAGATAGGGGCGGGCGCGCTCGAATGCATCCTGGGTGCCGCCGACCATGAAGGTGAGCGTGCCGCCCTCGGCCGCGGCGATACCGCCCGAGACCGGCGCGTCGACCATCGCATAGCCGCGGCCCTGGGCCTTCTCGATCTCCTCGCGCGCGGTCGTGACGTCGATCGTCGAGCAGTCGATCAGGATGGCGGTGGTCGGCGCTTGGCCGATCACACTGCCTTCATAAACGTCGCGGACATGCTTGCCCGCGGGCAGCATGGTGATCACCGCCTCGGCGCCGGCGACCGCCTCGGCCGCGGACGCCGTCGGCATGCAGCCGGCTTTCTCGGCCTTGGCCAGCGCGTCGGCCGAGAGGTCGAAGGCGCGCACGTCATGGCCCGCCTTGGCGAGGTTCGCGGCCATCCCGCCGCCCATATTGCCGAGCCCGATAAATGCTACACGTGCCATGTTATTTGCCCCTCCACTCCGCCTTACGCTTGGCGACGAAGGCGCTCATGCCTTCCTTCTGGTCCTCGGTGCCGAACAGTCCGTGGAACAGGCGGCGCTCGAACACGATCCCCTGCGCCAGCGGCATCTCGAATGCCGCGTTGATCTGTTCCTTCGTAGCGATCGCGGCCAGCGGCGCCATCCCGGCGATTGTTGCCGCCGTCTTCAGCGCTTCCTCGAGCAGACTCTCCGTCGGAACGACGCGGGCGACGAGGCCTGCGCGCTCGGCTTCCTCGGCGCCCATCATCCGGCCGGTGAGGCACATCTCCATCGCCTTGGCCTTGCCGATCGCCAGCGTCAGCCGCTGCGATCCGCCCATGCCCGGCGTCACGCCGAGCTTGATCTCGGGTTGTCCGAACTGGGCGTTCTCGGCGGCTATGATGAAGTCGGCCATCATCGCGACTTCGCAGCCGCCACCCAGCGCATAGCCGGCCACCGCGGCGATCCACGGCTTGCGCGTCGCCGTGACCTTCTCCCACCCGGCGAAGAAGTTGGAGGCGTACATGCTGGCAAAGCCCTGCGTCTCCATCTCCTTGATGTCAGCGCCGGCGGCGAACGCTTTCTCGCTGCCGGTCAGCACTGCGCAATGCTGGCTGTCGTCGGCATCAAAGGCGGCGAAGGCGTGGATCAGCTCGCCGAGCACGGCGGTGTTGAGAGCATTGAGGGCCTTGGGCCGGTTCAGCGTGATCAGGGTGACCGCGCCGCGCTGCTCGACCAGGATGTTCTCGTAATTCACTGTTTGGCTCCATCGACGGAAAGCGGCGTCCATTCCTCGCCTGGGGGCATGGGCGCGAAGATCGTGTCGATCATATGATCGGTGACGCCCTCAGGCTCGGACGGGTTCCAGCGCGGCGCATTGTCCTTGTCGATCAGCACAGCGCGCACGCCTTCGGCGAAATCGGGCCGCTGCACCACGCGGGCCGCGACCGCATATTCCTGGCGCATCTCGTCGGCGAAATCGTTCATGCGCGCGCCGTCGGAGAGGAGGCGCAGCGAGACCTTGCAGGCCTGCGGGCTCTTGCTGCGCAAGGCGGCCAGCTCGGTCTCGGCCCAGTCGGAGCTGTCCGCCTCGAGCGCGGCGAGGATGTCCTCGAGCCGGTCGGCAGCGAAGGTCTTGTTGATGTGGACCAGATTGTCGGCGATCTTCGCCGCCGGCGGGGTCACTCCGGCCGCGCCCAATATGCCCTCGATCCGCTCGGGATGGTCGGCGATCCGCTCCTTCACCTCGTCGAGCTTGGCGTGCGGTATGTAGTGGGTGGCGAGGCCGAGATAGTGGCTCTCGGCGCCGTCGAGCCGTGCCCCGGTCAGCGCCAGGAACTGACCGACCCGGCCGGGCAGGCGCGAGAGATACCAGCCGCCGCCGACGTCGGGGAACAGGCCGATCGCCGTCTCGGGCATGGCGAAGCGGGTATTCTCGGTCGCGACGCGATATTTGGCCGGCTGCGAGATGCCGACGCCGCCGCCCATGGTGATGCCGTCCATGAACGCGACCACCGGCTTGGCGTAGGTGAAGAGGAGATGGTTGAGCCGATATTCCTCATGGAAGAAGGCGCGCGCGTCGGCGCCGTCGCTCGATCCGCTCTCGGCGAGCATGCGCACGTCGCCGCCGGCGCAGAAGCCGCGACCTTCCATATGGTCGATCAGCACCGCCTGCACGGAGGGGTCGGAGCGCCATTCGACCAGGGCGGCGATCATCGCGCTGCACATGTCCTTGGTCAAAGCGTGGATCGCCTTCGGGCGGTTGAGGCGGATACGGCCGACCTTGCCCTCGATCTGGGTGACGATGTCGCTCATTGGCGCAGCATATCCCGGGCGACGATCATGCGCATAACCTGGTTGGTCCCTTCAAGGATCGAGTGGACGCGAAGATCGCGCCAGAAGCGCTCGATCGGATAATCCTGGAGATAGCCGTAGCCGCCGTGAAGCTGCAGCGCGCGGTCGACGACCGAACTTCCGGTATCGGTGGCGAGGCGCTTGGCCATCGCCGCGAAGCGGGTCTTGTCGGGTGCGTTGGCGGTGACCTTGGCGGCGGCGGCGTAGAGCAGGGTGCGCGCCGCCTGCAGCTCGGTCTCCATGTCCGCGAGCGTGAACTGGGTGGCCTGGAAATCGGCGATCGCCTGGCCGAACTGCTTGCGCTCCTTGGTGTAGCGAACCGCCTCGTCGAGCGCGCGCTGGGCGCCGCCCAGCGAGCAGGCGCCGATATTGAGCCGGCCGCCGTCGAGGCCCATCATCGCGATGCGAAAGCCTTCGCCTTCGCCGCCGACCAGATTCTCGACCGGCACGCGCACTTCGTCGAAATTGACCTGGGCGGTCGGCTGCGAGTGCCAGCCGAGCTTCTTCTCCTGCGCGCCGAAGCTGACGCCGGGCATGTCCTTTTCGATGATCAGGCAGGAGATGCCCTTGGGGCCATCCTCGCCGGTGCGGACCATGGTGACGTAGATCTCGTTCTCACCGCCGCCCGAGATGAACGCCTTCGAGCCGGACACCACATAATGGTCGCCGTCTTTGATCGCCTTGGTCTTGAGCGCCGCCGCGTCCGACCCCGAAGAGGGCTCGGTCAGGCAGTAGGAGCCCATCCGCTCCATCGTTACCATCGACGGCAGATATTTCTGCTTCACCGCCGCCGAGCCGAACCGGTCGATCATCCAGCTCGCCATATTGTGGATCGAGATGAAGGCCGAGGTGGAGGGGCAGCCATAGGCCATCGCCTCCATGATCAGGGCCGATTCGAGCCGGCCGAGGCCGATCCCGCCCGATTCCTCGGACACGTAGATCGAGCCGAAGCCGAGTTCGGCCGCGGCGCGGATCGTGTCGCGCGGGAAGATATGCTTCTCGTCCCACTCCGCGGCATGCGGCGTGATCGCGTCGGCAGTGAATTGCTGCGCCATCTCCTGGATCTGGCGCTGCTCGTCGGTAAGGTCGAACTGGGTGGTCATGTGCGTCCTTTAACACAAGAAATCCTCCCCGGAACGGGGAGGGGGACCGCGCGAAGCGCGGGGGAGGGGCCGCGCTGCAGCTCGTGCCAGCCCCTCCACCAGCCTGCGGCTGGTCCCCCTCCGCCTGCTGGGGAGGATAGCATTACCCCATGGTCGGGATGACGAACGCGTTCTCGCCCGTTGCCGAGCCGTCGGGCCAGCGCTGGGTGATGGTCTTGGTCTTGGTCCAGAAGCGGACGCCTTCCATGCCGTGCTGGTTGATGTCGCCGAACGCCGAGCGCTTCCAGCCGCCGAAGCTGTGATAGGCGACCGGCACCGGGATCGGCACGTTGATGCCGACCATGCCGACATTGACGCGGGCGGCGAACTCGCGGGCGGCGTGGCCGTTGCGGGTGAAGATGGCGACACCGTTGCCATATTGATGCTCGCTCGGCAGGCGCACCGCTTCTTCGAAGCTGTCGGCGCGCACGATCTGCAGGACCGGTCCGAAAATCTCCTCCTGATAGGTCTGCATGTGCGGCTTGACGTGGTCGAACAGGGTCGGGCCGACGAAGAAGCCCTTCTCGTGGCCCTGCAGGGTGAAGCCGCGGCCGTCGACGACCAATTCGGCGCCTTCGTCGACGCCCATCTGGATGTAATTCTCGATCTTCTGCTTGTGGGCGGCGTTCACCACCGGGCCGTAATGCGCCTCGGCATCGGTGGAGATGCCGACGCGCAGCTTGGCGATCGCGGGCAGCAGCGCCTCGCGCAGCTCATTGGCCGTCTTCTCGCCCACGGGAACCACGACGGGGAGGGCCATGCAGCGCTCGCCGGCCGAGCCGAAGGCGGCGCCCGTCAAATCGTTCACGACCTGGTCGAGGTCGGCGTCGGGCATGACGATGCCGTGATTCTTGGCGCCGCCCATCGCCTGGACGCGCTTGCCGGCGGCGACGCCGCGCTTGTAGACATAGTGGGCGATGTCGGACGAGCCGACGAAGCTCACCGCCTTGATATCCTCATGGTCGAGGATCGCATCGACCATCTCCTTGTCGCCATGGACGACCTGGAGGATGCCTTCCGGCAGGCCGGCCTCGATCATCAGTTCGGCGAGCCGCACCGGAACGCTGGGATCGCGCTCGGACGGCTTCAGGATGAAGGCGTTGCCGACCGCGATCGCCACTCCGAACATCCACATCGGGATCATTGCCGGGAAGTTGAACGGAGTAATGCCCGCGACCACGCCCAAGGGCTGCCGCATCGAATAGACGTCGATGCCGGGGCCCGCGCCCTGGGTATATTCGCCCTTCAGCGCGTGCGGGATGCCGCAGGCGAACTCGATGACATCGAGGCCGCGCTGCACGTCGCCCTTGGCGTCGGCGATCACCTTGCCGTGTTCGGACGCGAGCAGCAGCGCCAGCTCGTCCATATTCTTCTCGACCAGCGCCTTGAAGTTGAACATCACGCGGGCGCGCCGCTGCGGGTTGGTCGCGGCCCAGCCATGCTGCGCTTCGACCGCGATCTTCACCGCCTTGTCGAGATCGGCCGACGTGCCGAGGCGGACCTTGGCCTGCACCCCGCCATTGTTCGGATCGAAGACGTCGCCCTGCCGCTCGCCCGAGGCGAAGGCCGCGCCGCCAATGAAATGATCGATGTTCCGCATGGTCGTCCTGTCCTGTCTCTCCAAGTGCGGCTGCTATGAGCCTCACCATCGGTGCAAGGCAAGCGATAGACATGCAGCTCGCGACTGCAATAATGCAGGCGGATGCAATGGGACGACCTGCGCCATTTCCTCGCTGTCGCGCGCGCCGGCCAGCTCAGTCGTGCCGCCCCCGGTCTGGGTGTGGACGCCACCACGGTCGGACGGCGATTGCGGCGGCTCGAAAAGGCGCTCGGGCAAAGCCTGTTCGAGCAGACCCAGGAGGGCCAGGCGCTGACCGAGGCCGGCGAGCAGTTGCTGGTCAAGGCGGAGGCCGTGGAACGCGAGATGCGCGCGATCGAGGCAGGGCCCGAGGCGGGGCAGGATCTCGCCGGCTCGATCCGGGTTAGCGTCTCCGAAGGGTTCGGCACCTGGTTCGTCGCTCACCATCTCTCCGGCTTCGCCGCCGCCCATCCCCGGCTCCGCATCGATCTCGTCGCCAGCAGCGGCTTCCTCAATCCGTCGCGGCGCGAGGCCGACGTCGCGATCCTGCTCGCCCGCCCGCGCAAAGGGCCGCTCTTCACGCGCAAGCTCACCGATTACCGGCTGCGCCTCTATGCCGCCCGCTCCTATCTCGATGCGCATGGGCCGGTCGGCGCTGTGGAGTCGCTGCGCGGCCATGCTCTCATCGGCTACGTCCCCGACCTGCTCTACGCTCCGGAGCTCCGCTATCTCACCGAGATCGCTCCCGCTCTGGAGCCTCGCATCCGCAGCACCAGCATCAACGCCCAATATCGCCTCGTCGCCTCGGGCGCCGGCATCGCCGTGCTGCCCTGCTTCATCGGCGACGCCGACTCCGAGCTGGTGCGCGTGCTCGACGACATCGCGGTGACGCGCTCCTTCTGGCTCGTCACCCACGCCGACACCCGTCAGTTGCCCCGCGTCGAGGCGTTCGTCGCCTGGCTCACCGAGCTTGCCGGCGCGCGCCAGTCCCGGCTCCTGGGTGCCTAATCGACGAGCCGGGCTTGATCCGGCATCGATGAACACGGAAGAGGGGGCATGTGCACAGACCCCGGGGCAGGTCCGGGGCGACGGGAGAAGTGAATGAAACTCGCATCGCTGAAGTCCGGCCGCGACGACAAGTCCAACAGGGATGGGCGCCTCGTGGTGGTGAGCCACGACCTCGCCTGGTGCGCCGATGCGACCCACATCGCGCCGACCCTCCAGGCTGCGCTGGACGATTGGGAGCAGGTCGCGCCGCAGCTCGAGCTTCTCGCCACCGATCTCGCCCATGAGGCGATCCCGATGATGCGCTTCCACGAGCGCGATGCCGCCGCCCCCTTGCCGCGCGCCTATCAGTGGGCCGACGGCTCGGCCTATGTGAATCACGTCGAGCTGGTCCGCAAAGCGCGCGGCGCCGAGCTTCCCGAGAGCTTCTGGACCGATCCCTTGATGTACCAGGGCGGGTCGGACGAATTCCTCGGCGCCCGGGATCCGATCCCGCTGGCCGACGAGGCCTGGGGCTGCGACCTCGAAGCCGAGGTGGTGGTCGTAACCGGCGACGTGCCGCGCGGCGTCTCACCAGAGGAAGCGCGCGGCCATGTCCGGCTGGTCGGGCTGGTCAACGACGTTTCGCTGCGCAATCTCATCCCGGCCGAGCTCGCCAAGGGCTTCGGCTTCGTCCAGTCCAAGCCCGCCTCGGCGCTGTCGCCGGTGTTCGTCACGCCGGACGAGCTTGGCGACCGCTGGCAAAGCGGCAAGCTGCTCGGCGCGCTCAAGGTCGACCTGAACGGCGAGCCGTTCGGCCGCGCCGAGGCCGGCGAGGACATGACCTTCGATTTCGGCACCTTGATCGCGCACCTCGCCAAGACTCGGAATATCGGCGCCGGCTCGATCATCGGATCGGGGACGGTCTCGAACCGCGATTCCGACGGCGGCCCGGGCAAGCCGGTCGCGCGCGGCGGCCGCGGCTATTCGTGCCTCGCGGAACTGCGGATGGTCGAGACGATCCTCGACGGCGCGCCCGCCACTCCGTTCCTGAAAGCCGGCGACACCGTCCGCATCTGGATGGAGGACGAGCACGGCCACCCGATCTTCGGAACGATCGAGCAGGAAGTGGTAGCGGCCTGATCGTCGTCGCGGCGCAGGCCGGCGCCTCGGGAAAGCCTGGTGCGATCCGGTCCCGAGATCCCCGCCTGCGCCGGGATGACGGGCAGGGCCGGCCGCTAGACCGCGCCCGTCAGGTCACGGCCGCGACATTGTCGTCCGAATTGCGGTCGATATAGAAATTGTATGGATCGACGCCGGCGTGGGTGGGCTTGCGGTCGGTGACGAAGCGGAAGGTCTGCTTGCCGCTCCGCACCGGCCTTTGCTCCATCAGCAGCACGTTCTTGCGGTCGAAGGCGCCGCGGCCGGGCTCCGCCGTGAACAGGCCGATCGGGATGCGGTCGGCGAGCTTCGCCTCGGTTTCCGTGCCCTCGCCGTCGGCGTAGAATTTCTTCGCCTCGACGGTCACGGTCACGTCCCATTTACCGTCGGCGCGCTTCACTGCCTTGGGCTCGGACGCCTTGAGGTCGAACAGGGTGATGCGCTCGAACAAATCGGTGATGAGCGCCTGGTCCTCCGCCGTCTTCGCCTCCTTGCGCAGCGCTTCGATGAGGTCGAGCGAGCGCGGGTAGGGCGCGCCCTTGAACTTGTAGCGATCGAGCAGCGAGCGCAGCGCGCGGTTCACCGCATCCTCGCCGAGCCGCTCCTGGAGCAGATACATCGCCACCGAGCCCTTGCGGTAGTGAATGTAGGGCTGGTTCTCGACGCGGCCGAGCGGAAGCTCCTCGACCGCCTCGCCGCCGCGCTCGCGCAGATAGCGGTCGAGCTCATATTTGAGGAAGCGGCGGATCTTGTCCTCGCCATAGAGCTTCTTCATCACCATCAGCGCCGAATATTGGGCAAGCGTCTCCGAGAGCATCGTGCCGCCCTGCATGTCGGCGCCGATCACCTGGTGCGCCCAATATTGGTGCCCCAGCTCGTGCGCGGTGACGTAGGTGACGTAGTCGATCGACTCCGGATCGCTGTTGTCGGCGACGAAGCCGATCGATTCCGAATAGGGCATGGTGTTGGCAAAGGCCTGCGCGAACTGGGCGTAGGCCGGGAATTCCAGGATCCGCGCCTGCTCGAACTGATAGGGCCCGAAATTGGCCTGATAATAATCGAGCGACGACTGGAGCGCGCCCAGCATCCGGTCGACGTTCCAGTGGTGCTGGGGATGGTAATAGACCGCCAGGTCGACGCCGGCATGCTGGCGGTGCTTCTCGGCATAGCGCGCCGACTGGACCGAGAAGAAGGTGAGGATCGGCGCGTCCGACACGAAGCGCGCGGTGCGGCGGCCGTCGCGGGTGACGTCCGACACCTTCTTGCCGGGCGCGATCGGCACCTGGTCGGCGGCGGTGGAGACGATGATGTCCGCCTTGGACCAGCCGCTGCCGAAATAGCTCTTGGCGGTCGCCGACAGGTCCTCGAGCTTGGCCGGGCGCAGTTCCGCCGGCAGATCGTATTTGCGCCGGGTGCTGCGTTCGCGGAGCAGCGCCATGCGGTCCATGCCGATGGCCGGCGCGAATTCCATATTGTTGAGGAAGGTGCCGTTCTCGACGACCTTGGTGTCGTCGCCGGAGTTGCGGAAACCGCTCTGGCCACGCCGCGTCTCGAAGGCGAGGGTGCGCGTCTCGCCCGGCGCCATCGCCCGGGCGAGACGGTAGATGCGATAGCCGAATTCCTCGTCGTTGCTGGCGAGCTGGGCGCCGGGGAAATCGAGGGTCATCAGCTCGACGTCAGGATCGGCGTTGCGGACATGGACGTCGCGGATCGGCTTGTTGGTGAGGTTCGCCAGCAGATAGCGACCCTTCACCGCGACCCGCCGTTCCTCGGGGAAAATGGCGACGTCGAGCTTCACGTCCGAGATGGTCGGCTGCGGCAGCTTTTCGTAGGCGAGATACTTCTTCTCGTAATCGGCGAAGAAGCGGTTGCGGTCGTCCTGGGTGCGATATTCGTTCAGGATGTTGGTGTTGTAGAAGATCCAGCCGCCGGTGAGCAGAGCGACGGCCAGGCCGGCGCCGGCGAGCAGGCCCGGCGTGCCGCGCAGGCGTGCGGGCGCGCTCTGGAGGCGCGGCTTCAGCCTCGTCTCGGCGCCGCGCCGCCACAGGAGGTGCGCCGCGACGAGCAGCAGCAAGGCGACGGCGCCCCAGTAGAGCCTGAACCACCAGGCGCCTTCCCAGAAGCTGCCGGCGCCGTTCATGTCCGAATAAACGACCTGCGGCGACTGTCCGTAGACATAGAGGTTATGCTCGAGCCCGAGGTTCGCCGCGACGATCGTCAGGATGATGTAGAGCACCATGATGCCCCAGCCCGCATATTTGTTCGGGCTGAGCGCCTGCACGAACACCGCGAGCGCGGCGAGCACGATCAGGTCGAAGCCCGTCGGCAAGATGTACCAGAGCAAATATTTGCCGAGCTCCAGATCGGTGTGCCCCTTGAGCAGCTGGACCAGGATTGCGGCGACGACGCTGATCGCCAGCGAGGCGAGCAGCACCAGCGAAACGGCCATCGTCTTGGGCACGACATAGGCCCAGTTCGGCAGCGGCGTCGCGTCGATGATCTCGTGCATCTTGCGGTCGCGTTCGCGCCACACGAGCTCGCCCGCATAATAGACCGCGATGATGATCGGGATGATCGAGAAGGTCCCCTGGAGCAGGGGAATCAGTGCGCGGGTCACCGGAATGGTCGGCGTTCCGAACAGGTCGCCGCCGGTCCACAAAGCGGTGATCGAGTTGAACAGGCCGAGCGCGATCAGCACCAGGAAGGCCGGGCTCTTGAACACCTGCTTCATCTCGAGACGGGTGCGCGCCGAAAGCTGGGCACGGGCCGAAGCGGCGTCGTGGCGTGCCGACGGCAGCGGCGCGGTGCGCGCAACATGCGGCTCGGCGGCGCTCTGCTCGGCCAGCTTCTGCTTCTTCGCCTTCTTCTTGGTCATGCCCTTGTCGGCAAAACGGTAGCCGGCATAAGCGAGCGCGAGGAACAGCATCGAAATGCCGATCCAGAGCAGGCGGTTGGCGAGCAGCGGGCCGCTGAAATCGGGCAGCATCACGTTGCGCTCGGCGGCGGTCCAGTAGCGGGTCGCAAGGCTGATGGCGCGCACGCCGAACGGCTCGGCCAGCGCGACCGTCGGCTCGATCTCTGGCTTGTCGCGGACCAGCATGTTGCCGATGAAATAGACGACCAGGAAGGCGACCACGCCGACATAGGTGGTCATCATCGATCGCGTCACCGTCGCCAGCGCGAAGAAGATCGCCGAGGTGATCAGGATGTTGGGCAGGGCCAGCAGGAAATAAGCGTAGGCATAATCGGCGAGGCGGTTCGGCCCGAGCGTCTCGGGATCGACCCACGGCATCAGCGAGCCGAACCAGATCGCCAGCGGCACCGCGACGAAGCACAAGGCTGCCGCGAGGAAGGCGCCCGTGAAGCGGCCGATCAGATAGTCAATCTTGGTGATCCGGGTCGACCGGACGATCGGTCCGAAGCCGGTATCATCGTCGCGCACGACCACGTTGGACACGAACGCCGTCGTCACGAACATGAAGAACAGCGACAGGATCAGATGCTTTTCCAGCGTCGCGTAGGACGCGTTCTTATGGACGTTGCCGCCGTCGCCCATCTGGATCTGGTCGATGGTCATCGCGCCGAAAGTGAGCAGGAAGAAGATTCCCGCGGTCACCCAGAAGACGGGGTTGCGGAGCTGATAACGGAGCTCGAATCCGGCGATCCTCGCGAACATGATCCTGCTCCTCAGGCCGCGCGGCGCGATTGCGCGAGCGTCGAGAAATAGACGTCTTCGAGGCCGCCCTCGGTCGCAGCGAAGCCGTTGCCCGGGTCCTGGTCGGCGAGGATGTGGATGACGGTGCGGCCGGCGAAAAGCCGGGTCGAGATCACTTCGTACGAGCCCTTGTAGGTCTCGAGCTCGGCGCGATCGATCACCTTCATCCAGATCCGGCCCTTGGTCGACTGGATGAGTTCCAGCGGCGCGCCTTCGAGCTGAATGCGGCCGCCGGCCAGCACCGCCATGCGCGGGCACAGATCGGCGACGTCCTCGACGATGTGCGTCGACAGGATCACGACCACATTCTCGCCGATCTCGGCGAGCAGGTTCAAAAAGCGGTTGCGCTCTTCCGGGTCGAGCCCGGCGGTCGGCTCGTCGACGATGATCAGCTCGGGGTTGCCGATCAAGGCCTGGGCGATGCCGAAGCGCTGGCGCATGCCGCCCGAAAAGCCGGCCAGCGCCTTCTTGCGCACCGACCACAGATTGACCTGGTGGAGCAGGCCTTCGACGGTAGCCTTGCGGTCGCTCGCCGAGGCGACGCCCTTCAGCACTGCCATATGGTCGAGCATGTCGTAAGCCGAAACGCGCGGATAGACTCCGAAATCCTGGGGCAAATAGCCGAGCGTCCGCCGCAGCCGCTCCGGCTCGGCGATCACGTCGATGTCGCCGAAGCGGATGCTGCCTTCGGTCGGGCTCTGGAGCGTCGCGATGGTGCGCATCAGCGTCGACTTGCCGGCCCCATTGGGTCCGAGCAGGCCATACATGCCGCGCGGGATCGACAGCGTCACATGGTCGAGGGCGCGCGTCCCGTTGGCATAGACATGGCTGACATCGTTAAGCTCGAGCATGATTCTTTTCCCACCCCCCGGTGATCGTTTCGGGGGCAGTCCTGCCAGACTGTATTAGTCATGTAAAGCAGCTCCCCCACATCTGCAGCCTCTCATCCTATTCATCTGTTGCCAAGAGCCTGTCGAAGAAGGCATCGGTACGTGCATGAAAAAGCTCGCCCTGCTGCTCGCCCTCAGCCCTGTCCTGCTCGCCGCCGCGCCGGTATCGCCGGTCGCCATCGCAGACGAGGTGAAGGCCGAAAATCTCCGCGCCAATATCGAAAAGCTGGTGAGCTTCGGCACTCGCCATACCCTGTCCGACCCGTCCGACGCGAAGCGGGGCATCGTCGCGGCGCAGAAATGGACCGAGCAGGAATTCCGCCGCTATTCGAAGGCTTGCGGAAACTGCCTCGAGATCGTCACGGTCGCCGATACGGTGAGCGGTCCGCGCATTCCCAGTCCGAGCCGCGTGCAGAATGTGATCGCGATCCAGCGCGGCGCCACCGACCCGAACCGCGTGGTCATCATCACCGGCCATATCGACAGCCGCGTTACCGACGTGATGAACGCCGCATCCGACGCGCCGGGGGCCAATGACGACGGCTCCGGCACCGCCGCGGTGATTGAGGCCGCACGCGTCCTTTCAAAGCACAAGTTGCCCGGGACGATCGTCTATGCGCCGCTGGCCGGCGAGGAGCAGGGCCTGGTCGGCGCCAAGATCCTCGCCGCCTATGCCAAGGCGCAAGGCTGGCAGGTCGTCGCCAATCTCAACAACGACATGATCGGCAACACCGAAGGGCAGGACGGCACCCGCGACAGCCGCCACATCCGCGTCTTTTCCGAGGGCATTCGCGCCGACGCCGCCAATCCCGAATATCTCGCGCTCGTGCGCCGGCTGGGCGGCGAGAATGATTCGCCCTCGCGCAATCTCTCGCGCTGGCTCGACGGCTTCGCCGATACGCTTCCATTCGGCCTCGACGTCCGCCAGGTCTGGCGCAACGACCGCTTCGGCCGCGGCGGCGACCATAGCGAGTTCCTGAATGCGGGCTTCCCGGGCGTCCGGATCACCGAGGCGCTGGAGAATTACAACCGCCAGCATCAGGACCTGCGCACCGAGAACGGCATCGCCTATGGCGACGTGATCGAGGGCATCGACTTCGATTATTTCGAGCGCTCGACCAAGTTCAACGTCGCGGCGCTCGCGGCGCTGGCGCGCGCGCCGATGCCGCCCGAGCCGACGGTCGAAGGGGCGGTGAAGCCGGACACGACCTTGAGCTGGAAGCCGGTGCCGGGCGCGGCGGCCTATCTGATCCGCTGGCGCCCGACCGACGCGGCCAACTGGCAGGAGAGCATTCGCGTGCCCGCCGGCGCCACCGGCCAGGTGCTGAAAGGCATCCGCATCGACGATTGGGTGTTCGGCATGTCGTCGGTCTCGGCCGACGGCTATGAAAGCCCGGTCGCCTCCGCGGTTCCGGGCGGCGCGTTTCGCCCTTACACGCCTCCGGCCAAGTGATCGTCGCCCCGGGGTTGATCCGGGGCCGCGAACAGGGAAGGGACGGGTTGAACGCTTTTCGTGTTCATGGATGCTGAAACAAGTTCAGCGTGACGGGTTTTAGTCTCATGGCACGTAAGCACACACCCGGCCTTCCCAGCCGCGAACAGATCCTCGAATTCATCGAGACTTCCGAAACTCCGGCCGGCAAGCGCGAGATCGCGCGCGCCTTTGGGCTCGCCGGCAACGAGAAGATCGCGCTGAAGCACCTGCTGCGCGACATGGGCGACGAAGGGCTGATCGACTCCGCGCCCGGCCGCGCCTTCCACAAGATGGGCGGCGTGCCGAAGGTCACCGTGCTGCGCGTCGTCGACGTGGACGAGAGCGGCACCGCCTGGGCGCTGCCCGAGCGTTGGGAAAGCGACGCGCCGGAGCCGCGCATCCGCCTGCAGGAACTCGGCCGCAAGGGCGCGCTCGGCGTCGGCGATCGCGTGCTCGCCCGCACCGAGGAGAAGGGCGCCGGCATCATCGGCCACCCGATGAAGAAATTGCTCAAAGGGAGCGAGCTCGTCCTCGGCGTGGTCCACCAGGAAGGGGAGAGCTTCTGGCTGCGCCCGGTCGACAAGCGCGAGCGGCGCGAGCTGCCCATTTCCGACAAGGGCAAGGCCGAGGTCGGCGACCTCGTGCTGGCGGAGAAAACCGGTCGCCCGCCGCGGCTCTCGGCGCGCGTCACCGACATCCTCGGCGATCCGTTCGCGCCGCGCAGCTTTAGTCTGATCGCGATCCACAAGCACGGCATCCCCCACGAATTTCCCGAGCGCGTGCTGGAAGAGGCCGAGCGCATCGCTGGCCAGAAGCTCGGCGACCGCGAGGATCTGACCCATATCCCGATCGTCGCGATCGATCCGGCGGACGCGCGCGACCATGACGATGCGGTCTGGGCCGCGCCCGATGACGATCCCTCCAATGCCGGTGGGTGGAAGGCGATCGTCGCGATTGCCGATGTCAGCTTCTACGTCCGCCCCGGCTCGGCGCTCGACAAGGAGGCGCGCCGGCGCGGCAACAGCGTCTATTTCCCCGATCGCGTCGTGCCGATGCTGCCCGAGACGCTGAGCGCCCACGTCTGCTCGCTGAAGCAGGGCGAGGACCGCGCGGCGATGGTCTGCCACCTGCAGGTCGGGCGCGACGGCCAGCTCAAGAGCTGGCGCTTCAACCGCGCCCGCGTCCGCATCGCCGCCAATATCGCTTATGAGGACGCCCAGGCGGCGATCGATCTGGCCGAAGGGAAGGGGGTCGAGGAAGCGGTCGAGGTCGCGTCGAGCCCGTGCAGCTTCTCCGAAGCCGACATGAACCTGCCCGACGTGCCGGTCGCTCCGGAGCTGGTCGAGTCGACGCTGAAGCCGCTCTGGGCGTGCTGGCGCGCGCTCTATGCCGCCCGCGCCAAGCGCGAGCCGCTCGACCTCGATCTGCCCGAGCGCCGAGTCATGCTCGACGAGAAGGGCCGCATCCTCTCCGTGGCGCCGCGCGAGCGGCTCGACGCACACAAGCTCATCGAGGATTATATGATCGCGGCCAACGTCGCCGCCGCCAAGGCGCTCGAGGCGAAAAAGGCGCCGGTCATGTATCGCGACCACGAGCCGCCGAGCCGTGAGAAACTGGTCGCGCTCAAGGATTACCTCAAGACCTTCGAGCTCGAATTCGCGCTCGGCCAGGTCGTGCGCCCCTCAACCTTCAACCGCATCATCGAGCGGGTGGGGGAGGCCGACTTCAAGCCGCAGATCATGGAGCAGATCCTGCGCACCCAGACCCAGGCTTATTACGGCCCCGAAAATCACGGCCATTTCGGCCTGGCACTCGGCTCATACGCCCATTTCACGTCGCCGATCCGCCGCTATGCGGACCTCGTGGTCCACCGCTCTCTGGTCCGCGCCTACGGGCTCGGGCCGGAAACGCGCGAGACCGGCCTCACCGACAGCGAGGCGGAGGCGATGGAGGTCACCGGCGAACTCATTTCGCAGCTCGAGCGACGCGCGATGGAGGCCGAGCGCGAAACGATCGACCGCTATGTCGCCGCCTACCTCTCGGAGCGGGTCGGCGAGCTGGTCGAGACGCGGATCACGGGCGTCCAGCCGTTCGGCTTCTTCGCGACGGTCGAGGGTCTCGGCGGCGACGGCCTCGTCCCGGTGTCGACTCTCGGCAGCGACTATTTCCGCTATGACGAGGCCAGCCAGACCCTGGTCGGCGACGACACGCAGGTCACGTTCGCCCCCGGTCAGCGGCTGACCCTGAGGCTGGTCGAGGCCAATCCGGTCACCGGCGGCCTGCGCTTCGAGCTGCCCGACACACCGGCCGGCACCAGCGACCGCCGCACGTTCCGCGACGGCCGCCGCAGCCGCAAGCCCAAGGACGAGAAGAAGCCCTACATGCAGGGCAAGCGCGGCCGCCCCGGCAATGTCCGCCACCAGAGCCGCAAGCGCTGACGCCTAGCTGTTGGGCGCGTTGATCCGCCACTCCACCTTGCCGTCATAGATCCAGCGTTTCTGGTTCTTGCCGGCAGCGCGGTTGAACTTGGCGTTGAACACGATCATCTGGCAGGTGGCCTCGTCGAGACGCGGATAGCCGCTGCTGCCGGTCACTTCGCACGACATCGGCTCGCCCTTCTTGTTGATCGCGACCCGATAGTGGACGACGCCTTCCTCGCCATTCTTCAGCGATTCAGCGGGATAGTCCCGGAATTTGAGGCCGTCGTTCGAAGTCCCGCGCGGCTCGGCAAGCGCCGGCACGGCCGCGGCCAGCGCCACGCCCAGGATCAAGGTCGACTTCCACCCCATCGCAGCCTCCATGTCATCCGCCGTCCAGGCGAGTGTCCGTTACGACGAAGCTGACATATTTCACCCGGCCCGTCGAGGCTCCGCTCAGAGCGACGCAAGATCGATCGGGCCGTTGCGGTCGAGCGTTCGCGAGCGGTCCGGCATCGGATATTTGAGGCCGGTGGCGCAGTTGAACAGCACGGCGCGGTCGCCCGCCGAGACCAGCCCCTCGGCCAGCGCCTTGCGATAGGCCGCCAGGGTCGCGCCGCCTTCCGGGCAGAGCAGCAGGCCGTCCTCGCGCGCCGCGTCGTCCACGGCCTGCGCGATCGCCTCGTCGGACACGGTGATGCCGAAGCCGTCGCTCTCGCGCACCGCGCGGATGATCAGGAAGTCGCCGACCGCGCGCGGCACGCGGATGCCGGCGGCGATCGTGTGGGCGTCCTCCCAGCGCGGCGCATGCTCCTCGCCCTCGGCCCAGGCCTTGACGATCGGCGCGCAGCCTTCGGCCTGTACGGCCACCATGCGCGGCCGCTCGGACCCGATGAAGCCGAGCGCTTCCAATTCGGCGAACGCCTTCCACATGCCGATCAGGCCGGTGCCGCCGCCGGTCGGGTAGAAGATCACGTCGGGCAGCTGCCAGCCGAGTTGCTCGGCCAGTTCGAGGCCCATCGTCTTCTTGCCCTCGATCCGGTAAGGCTCCTTCAGCGTCGACATGTCGAACCAGTGGCCAGCGGCCGCGCCCTCGCCGACGATCTTGCCGCAATCGTCGATCAGGCCGTTGACGCGATAGACGCGCGCGCCCTGCTGCGCGATTTCGCGGACATTGATCTCGGGCGTGTCGTCCGGGCAGAGCACGACCGTCTCGATTCCCGCGCGGCTGGCATAAGCGGCGAGCGCGGCGCCGGCATTGCCGTTGGTCGGCATCGCGATCCGAGTCACGCCCAGCTCCTTGGCCATCGCCACCGCCATGGCGATGCCGCGCGCCTTGAACGATCCGGTCGGCAGCCGGCCCTCGTCCTTGACCAGGACCTGCGCGCCGCCGGCGCGCGGCAGCGGGATCAGCGGCGTCGCATTCTCGCCGAGGCTGACGATATGCGCCTTCTCGCGCAAGGGCAGCAGTTCGCGCCAGCGCCAGAAATCGGCCGGGCGCTTCGCCACCTCGTCTTTGTTCAGCGCCCCGCGCGCGCCCTCCAGGTCGTAACGCACCAGCAGCGGCCGGCCCGCCCGCGACAGGCCGTGCAGTTGGTCGGCCTCGTAGCGTTCGCCAGTGATCGAGCATTCCAGATGGCTGACGAAGGTCGGGCGATCAGCGGTGAGATTGTCGTTCCAGAGGGCCATGCAACATTCCTGAAAGGGTGGGAGCCCGTGCGCTACAGCAGTCGCGCCCGGCTGCAAATGGCCGGCGGGGAACGACCGCGCGCCCTCCGCATTACGCTCGCGAAACAACGGGAGATCGGATGTGTCGCGTTTCCTCAAGGATAATGGGCTGACGATTGCGCTCATGGCCTTGTTCCTTGTCAGCATCATCGGCCACTGGGTGATGGGCTGGCAGGTGGAGAATGAGGAGCTCGCCCGCCATGGTGGCCAGGCGGTGTCGCTGCTCGCTTACGCGGCCGACGACGAATTTCTCTCCACCGTGTTCGAAAATTGGGAGAGCGAATTTCTCCAGATGTCAGCTTACGTCGTGCTGACTGCGATCCTCTTCCAGCGTGGCTCTTCCGAATCCAAGGATCCGGATGCGCTGCCGCGCGACGCCAACCTCGCCGAACAGGCACAGCGCCCCGGCGCGCCGGCGGCTCTTCGGGCGGGGGCAGCGGTCCGCTGGCTCTACGCCCATTCCTTGGGCATCGTCCTGTTCCTTCTGTTCGTCGCATCGTTCCTTCTGCATTGGCGGTTCAGCGCGCTGTCGGCGGCATCGGAGGCCCGCCTCCACGGCGAGCCGGCGATGGGCGTGATCGACTATCTGGGCGATCCGCAATTGTGGTTCGAGAGTTTCCAGAACTGGCAGAGCGAATTCCTGTCCACCGCTGTTCTGGTCGTCCTGTCGATCTACCTGCGCCAGAAGGAATCGCCCGAATCGAAGCCGGTCGCTGCGCCGCACAGCCACACCGGCGACTGACGTACAACAAAACGCCCCGGGAGCGGGGCGTAAGGGGATCGCTACGGAGTGGGCACAAGGAGCGACCAGGCGTTTCTGAGTCGTGCCCCCAGTATAGCTGTCGGCGCCGTAACGAAGAAGCTTCCCGGGCGCCCCTTGTAGTAGGAACGCGACTTTCCTCCGCGGGGGGAACTGCTGCCAGATCAATACGTTCTTGGTTCATGGCGCCGTCCGGCCGCCCGCGGGAGACCTTGATGCTGCAGCAAGACGATTTCATCCATTATGCGCGCCTGCGGCAGGGCGCGCTCTACTTGGCCGACCGCGCCGCCGATCCGGCCGAGCGCCGCCGTCATCTCGCCGCAGCCGCCGAATATCGCGCCCGCGGGCTGGGCGAGCCATGGCCGCCTTTCCGCCGCGCCCCCGCCCTCCACTCGGTTTCCGGCCAGCGTCTCGCCGGCTGAGCGCACCTTTCGGATTCATCCCCAGAAAAGGACCGGGCTAGGGGTCCGTCCCATCTTGCTTCCCGCGCCTTAAGGCGTTCAAAGGCAAGGCGTGAGCGTACAGATCGACATGGGGGTGGACGCCGCCGGCAAGGCCGTTGGCATGGACCTGGAGGAGTTGCTGGCGACCCGCCTCCTTGTTCAGGGCAATAGTGGCTCGGGCAAGTCGCACCTCCTGCGCCGCATGCTCGAGGGCAGCGCCGGCCTCGTACAGCAGGTTGTCATCGATCCGGAAGGCGACTTCGTCACGCTTTCGACATTCGGCCACACTGCGATTGAGGCGACCGACTACAGCCTCACCGAGATCGCCCGCCTGGCCACCCGCATCCGCGAACATCGTGCCTCGGTCGTGCTCAGCCTCGAGGGGCTGGAGATGGATCAGCAGATGCGCTGCGCCGCGGCCTTCCTCAACGCTTTGTTCGATGCCCATCGCGACCATTGGTATCCGGCCCTGGTCGTGGTGGACGAGGCGCAGGTGTTCGCTCCGTCGGCCGCGGGCGAGGTCTCGGACGAGGCCCGCCGCCTGTCGCTCGGCGCGATGACCAATTTGATGTGCCGCGGCCGCAAGCGCGGCCTCGCCGGCGTCATCGCCACCCAGCGCCTCGCCAAGCTCGCCAAGAACGTCGCCGCCGAGGCGTCCAACTTCTTGATGGGGCGGACCTTTCTCGACATCGACATGGCGCGCGCCGCGGATCTGCTCGGCATGGAGCGCAAGCAGGCCGAGCAGATTCGCGACCTCCAGCGCGGTCACTTCCTCGCGCTCGGCCCGGCACTTGCGCGGCGGCCAGTGTCGGTGAAGATCGGCGACGTGAAGACCGCCGCGCGCAGCGGCAGCCCCAAGCTCGTGCCGCTGCCGCAGACCAATGGCGAGGATCTGCAGAGCCTGCTGTTCGCGCCGGCCGAAGAGGCGCCGCCGCCACCGCCCGCGCCGCCGCGTCCCAGCCCGGTCGCCGCCGAGGAGCTGATCCGCAGCCTCAGCCATCCGGTCATGACGCCGGCGACGCCGCAACCCGCGGCGCCGGCCATGGACCCCGACGAGCGCGACGCGGTGGTCGAGAATGTGCTGCGCGAGATCGTCGGCGATCCGGCTGCGGCCTTCCAGTCGGCCGCGATCCTCTATCAGGATTTCCTGCTTCGCTGCCGCATGCACCGCTTGAACGATCCGGCGCTCGATCTCGCCGGCTTCCGCCGCCGCCTCGGGATGGCCCGCGCCGGCCTCTTCCGCGAGGGCGAGGAGGGCTGGGACGATGCGATGGAGATCGCGCTCGGCCTGCCCGAAGACATGCTGGGCGTGTTCCTCACCATCGCGCGCGCCGCCAAGGAGGAGGCCGAATGCCCGGCCGATGCCGATCTCGCCGCGATCTACGGCACCAGCTCGGCCAACCGCGCCCGGCGCCTGCTCAATTATATGGAGGAGCGGGGCACGATCGTCGTCCGCATCGACCTTACCGGCAAGCGCCAGATCAGCATTCCCCAGCTCGGCTGGACCACCGCTGCCTCCGCGGCCGAAGCCGATCCGGCCAAAGCCAAGCGCGCAGCGCCGAGGAGCGGGCTGCTGCTTTGAGCTGGGCGGGTCGCGCTTACAGCTTCGGCAGGGTCACGCCGCGCTGGCCCATATATTTGCCGGCGCGGTCGGCGTAGCTCACTTCGCACGGCTCGTTGCCCTGCAGGAAGAGGAACTGGCAGGCGCCCTCGTTCGCGTAAATCTTGGCGGGGAGGGGGGTCGTGTTGGAGAATTCCAGCGTGACATGGCCTTCCCAGCCGGGCTCGAGCGGCGTCACGTTGACGATGATTCCGCAGCGCGCATAGGTCGATTTGCCCAGGCAGATGACGAGCACGTCGCGCGGCACCCGGAAATATTCGACGGTGTGGGCCAGCGCGAAACTGTTGGGCGGAATGATGCAGACGTCGGTCTTGCGGTCGACGAAGCTGTTCGCCGCAAAGTCCTTCGGGTCGACGATCGCATTGTCGACATTGGTGAAGATCTTGAAGTCCGGGGCAACGCGCGCGTCATAGCCGTAGGACGAGAGGCCGTAGGAGATCGTCCCGTCGCGCTTCTGGCCATCGACGAACGGCTCGATCATCCCATCCTTGAGCGCCCGCTCGCGGATCCAACGGTCCGACATGATCGCCATCAGCCGCGCGCTCCCTGCTCGGGGCCGCCGCAGCCGTTCAGCACCCGCCCACTGAGCGAGACCTTCACTTTATCCGGATAGGAGCGGCCGCCTGCCTGGCATGCCGCCTTACGCGCTTCGATCGTGATCACCTGGGTTCCTTCGCCCGATTGCCAGCGCCGCACCCCGCCCGCGTCGCGCGGCAGCGGCCGCGGATAAGCGTAGCTCTCGAGCTCGCCGTCGGCGCGACCGCCGGCCGGCCCGAGCGTCAGCACAACCTTGTCGTCGCCCACCGCGACGATCCAGAAGGGGTCGTGGCCGATCGCGTTGTAGCGGACGTTCTGCACCGGCGCGAGCGGCGCGGGGCCGCTACTGGCGCAGCCCGCGAGCGCGGCCAGGCCGAGGAGGAGGAATGGCTTCATGCGCGCGAGCTTTCGCGGGAATGAAGCGGGAGGGCAAGCCCCCGGCGAATGCGCGCCGGATTTTCCCGCGAACCTCGGTTATTCGGCCGCCAGGGCGGGGTTCCCGCGGCGGCCGAATCCGGAGGAATCGAAACCGTCGGGCAGCAATTCGGAAATGCGGTATGACCGGACGGTCGCACCGTCGCCGCTCACGCACACCACCTCGAGGTCGTGGCCGGACGCCTGGGCCGCCTCCAGGATCAACTGGCGGCACCGGCCGCAGGGCGTTGCGACGGCAGTACCGCCGAGCGTGCCGGCTTCGTCGATCGTGCCCCCGGCGACGATCACCCGCCGTACCTGCGCCAGTCCCGCGCCGGCATTGGCGGCTGCAAGCGCGCCGACCTCGGCGCAGATCGACAGGCCGTAGCTGGCATTCTCCATATTGGCCGCTTCGAAGGCGCCGTCGCCTTCGGTCTCGACGACGCAGCCGACGTGGAAGTGGGAATAAGGCGCATAGGCCTTTTCGGCGACGGCCCTGGCCCGCTCGACGGCGGAGGCGGTGGTCATGGCAACAATCTCACATAGCTGAAGAGGATGCCGGCCGCAGCCAGCAGGAAGGCGAGGAAGGTTAGGCTATGGATGCGCCGGATCACGCGCACGCGCCGCCGCGCCTCGTCGCACAACTGGTCGAGCTCGCGGTCGAAGGCCAGCGTGCCGTCCTGGCAGGCATGTTCCATGAAGCGCCATCGCACCCGGAACACCGCGAGCGCCCACAGGATCGACAGCAGGGAGAGGAACATCGCTCCCGTCCCCAGCACGAGCACGCTCCCCCACCAGAAGCCATGCTCGGTCGGGTAGGTCGGCGCGATCGGCTCGAACAGGCCGAGCGGGCGAAACAGGACCACGCCGATGATCGCCACCAGGAAGCTGTTCACTGTGACGATGCTGTTCCCCTTGCGGTCGAGCAGGTCGAGATAGAGGTAGAGGCGGTCGATCGCCTTTCCGGGGCCTGCAGCATCAACGTCGGCGCAGAGCGCTACCGCGCAATCCTTGATGCGCTTGGTTTCGGCGTCGATCGCGCGCGTCGGCAGGGTCGGCGCCGGCGTCGCGGCGGGCGCCTCAGTCGTAGCGTCCTCGGGCTCCGCTCTGTGCGACATCCACCCTCCTTACCCCTTTATATGCAGCACGCAGATCAGGGTGAACAGCCGCCGTGCGGTGTCGAAGTCCATGTCGATCCGGTCCTCGAGGCATTCCTGGAGCAGTTCGGCGGCGTCATTGTGGATCGCGCGCCGCGCCATGTCGACGGTCTCGATGCCGTGCGGCGAGTCCGATCGCACCGCCTTGAAGTAGGAATCGCAGATCGCGAAATAATCGCGGATCGGGCGGCGGAAGCGGGCGAGGCCGAGCCGGATCGTCTCCAGCGGCGCGCCCTGCTCGTCCTTCAAATCGATGGCGAGCCGATTGTCCTCGACCCGCAGCATGATCCGAAACGGACCCTCATGCCCCGCCGGCGCGAAGTGATTGGCCTCGAGCAGGTCGAAGATGGCGATCTTCCGCTCCTGCTCGACGTCGGCGTTGCGCCACAGGATCGTGCGGTCGTCCAGTTCGACGTCGATGATGCGCGGCTCGCCCATGCACGTCTGTTAGCGGGTGCAGCACGGCTTATCCACAGCCCGTCCACATAAAGCGCCACGGAAACATTGGCGCGCGACCTACCCGCCGGCGCGCGCGCAGGGTAGGATGAGCCATGGTCACCCCGCTCGCCCTCGTCGAACCGCAGCCCGATGCCGGGTCCGCCCTTCCGCAGAATGTGGAGGCCGAGGCCGCCTTGCTCGGCGCGTTGATGATCGACAACCGGCTGGCCGAAGACATTCAGATGAAGCTGCGGCCGGACCATTTCTACGAGCCGCTCCACGCTCGCATCTACGAGAGCATCCTGAAGCTCATCGACCGCAACATGATCGCCAGCCCGGTCACGCTGCGGCCCTTGTTCGAGCAGGACGAGGAGATGAAGGAGCTTGGCGGCCCCGCCTATCTCGCCCAGCTCACCGGCAGCGGCGCCGCGATCATCGGCGCCCGCGACTTCGCCGAGCAGATTTACGAGCTCGCCTTGCTGCGCGCGCTGATCGGAGTCGGCCGCGAGATGGTCGAGCAGGCGCTCGACACGAGCGAGGAGGTCAATCCGCTCGCTCAGATCGAGGCCGCGGAAAGCGCGCTCTACAGGGTGGCTGAGGAAGGCGGCGGCGAGGGCTCGGTGAAGAGCTTCGCTCAGGCGACCAAGCTCGCCGTCCAGCTCGCCGAAAAGGCGCTCAACACCGGCGGCGGCCTCTCCGGCCTCACCACCGGCCTCGAAAGCTTCAACGCGCGGACCGGCGGTCTCCACCATTCGGATCTTCTGATCCTCGCCGGCCGCCCCGGCATGGGCAAGACCTCGCTTGCCACCAACATCGCCTACAACACCGCCTCGCGCTACGTCCGCGATCTCGAGGACGGGATCGAGCCGTCCAAGTCGGTCGGCGCGCCGGTCGCCTTCTTCAGCCTCGAAATGTCGGCCGACCAGCTCGCCACGCGTATTCTCGCCGAAGCCTCGGGGATCAGCGGCGAGAGCCTGCGCATGGGCAAGATCAGCCAGCAGGACTTCCGCAACCTCGCCCGCGCCGCAGCCGAGCTCGAGAATCTGCCGCTCTATATCGACGACACGCCCGGCCTCACCATCGCCGCTTTGCGCACCCGCGCCCGCCGCCTCAAGCGCCAGCGCGACATCGGTTTCATTGTCGTCGACTATCTCCAGTTGCTGCAGGGCTCGGGCAAAGGCGGCCAGGACAATCGCGTGCAGGAAATTTCGGAAATTTCGCGCGGTTTGAAAACATTGGCCAAGGAACTGAACGTGCCGGTGATGGCGCTGTCGCAGCTCAGCCGCCAGGTCGAGAGCCGCGAGAACAAGCGTCCGCAGCTCTCCGACCTCCGCGAATCCGGCTCGATCGAGCAGGACGCCGACATCGTGCTGTTCGTCTATCGCGAGGAATATTACATCAATTTCGCCAAGCCCAAGGAGGCTTCGGCCGATGCCGGCGACGACGCGGCGACGATCGCGGCGTTCGACGAATGGCAGCGCGCGATGGGCGAGGCGCACGGCAAGGCGGAGCTGATCATCGCCAAGCAGCGCCACGGCGCCACCGGCACGGTCACCCTGAAGTTCGACGCCAAGATCACCCGCTTCTCGGACCTGATCGACGATCATCACATGCCGGAAATGCGCGGCGGCTGATCAGTCCTTGAGCGCGGCGCTCGCGTCGCGCAGTCCGACGCCGATCGACGCCCGCGCCGCCTCCGCCTCCGAGCTGGTTACCGGATAGGCGCAGTAATCGGCGGCATAATAAGCGCTGGGGCGGTGATTGCCGCTGATCCCGACGCCGCCGAACGGTGCCGTGGATGGAGCGCCGTTGGTCGGCTTGTTCCAATTGACTACGCCGGCCCGTGTGTTGGCCCAGAAGCGGTCGTACAGCTCCGGGCTGCCGCCCACCAGCGAGGCCGCCAGCCCGTAGCGTGTCGCGTTGGTTTCAGCGAGGGCCGCGTCGAAATCGGGCACGCGGATGACCTGCAGGACAGGTCCGAACAATTCGGCGTCGGGGCGCTGGCCGACATCGGTAACGTCGATCACCGCCGGGGTGAGGAACGGCCGGTCGTCGGACGGGCGGTCGAGATGCTTCAGCGGCCGGCCGCCCTTCATCATCAGGTCGAGAAAGGCTTCCTGGAGCTGGTCGGCGGCCTGGTTGTCGATCACCGGGCCCATGAACGGCGCCGGATTGGCATGGGGCTGGTCGACGATCAGCCGCTCGGCGAGCTTGACGATCGTGCCGACCAGTTCCTCGTGCGCGCCGTCGCGGACGATCAGCCGCCGCGCCGCCGTGCAACGCTGGCCGGCGCTCATGAACGCGGACTGGACCGCGATCGTCGCGGCGGCGTGGATGTCGGGCGCGTCCCACACCACCAGCGGGTTGTTGCCGCCGAGCTCGAGCGCGAGAATCTTCTCCGGCGTCTCGGCAAACTGCCGGTGCAGCGACAGGCCGGCCCGGGCTGAGCCGGTGAAGAGCAGGCCGTCGAGGCCGGGATGGCCGGCGAGCGCTCGGCCGGTGTCGGGGCCGCCCTGAAGGCAACGCAGCACGCCTTCGGGAACGCCGGCCTCGTGAAACAGCTTGACCAGCATCTCGCCCACGGCCGGCGTCTTTTCCGACGGCTTGAACACCACCGCATTGCCGGCGAGCAGGGCCGGGACGATATGGCCGTTGGGCAGGTGGGCCGGGAAATTATAGGGGCCGAGCACCGCCAGCACGCCGTGCGGCTTGTGGCGGACGGCGACGCGCGCGCCGAGCGCCCCTTCCAGCCGCCGCTGCGAGGTCCGCTCGGAATAAGCGGCGATCGAGATGTCGACCTTGTTCACCACCGAATCGACTTCGGTGCCGGCTTCCCACAACGGCTTGCCGGTCTCGCGCGCGATCAGGTCGGCGAACCTGTCCTTGTTCTGGCGCACCACGTTGGCAAAGCGGCGCAGCGTCTCCGACCGCACCGCCAGCGGCCGTGCCGCCCAGCCGGCCCAGGCCTCGCGCGCCGCGCTAACCTCGGTGTCGGCGTCGCCGATGGCGCCGGTCCAGAGCGCGGCCCCGGTGGCCGGTTCGGTCGAGGTCAGCATGTCGCTCATCTGGTTCTCAATCTCCTGGGCCGCAGCCCCAACATGTTTGAACGACGCGGTCAAGAGACGCTCCCCATCGCTTCGCCCATGCGCCGCACCGCGTTGATTTTCGCCTCGAAATGGGACCAGTCGTCGTCCTCGTCGATCCGCGCCCAGATTGCCTCGACCTCGTCGATATGCATCGAACAGGGCCCCTCGTCGGACCAGTAAGCATGGGCGAGCGGCGCTGTGGGTTCGAACTGCTCGATCCGTTCGCGGAAGGGTCCAAATGCGTCGGCCGCATAGGCGTCGTCGGCCGGCGAGGGGCCGCGCCGCCGTCCGCCGCGCCAGTCGAAGAAGAAGCGGTCGATCTCGACAGTCTTCTGCGCCAGCGCCGTCTCCATCACCACCAGCAGGTCGCTGTCGGCATCGGTTCCGGTGGGACGGATGCCGAGCCGGGCGAATATCGTCTCGACCAGCCTGTCCTGGAACGTGGCCGGGAAGGCCTCCAGCGCCGGCGTCAGCACTTCAGCGTCGGCGATCGTGCGCAGGGCCGCGGCGAGCTGGACCACGTCCCAGTGGATGGCCTCGGGCTGGCGGCCGAAGGCGTAGAGCCCGGCATGGTCGAAATAAGCGGCGGTGAAATGCCCGTCCCAGAAAGGAGTCCAGCGCCACGGTCCGTAATCGAAGCTCTGCGCCGTGATTGCGATATTGTCGCTGTTGAGGACGCCGTGGACGAAACCCGCGGCGACATAGGATGCCGCCAGCCCAGCGGCCGCTTCGGCCACTCGGGCGAGCAGCCGCCCCGCGCCGTCCTCGCCGCCCGGCTCGCCATAATAATGGCCGAGGCAATAATCGACGAGCCGGCGGATGGCGTCCGCCTCGCCCAGATAAGCGAGCCGCTGGAAGGTGCCGATCCGGATATGGCTGTGCTGCAGCCGCACCAGCACCGCCGAGCGGGTCGGGGAGGGCTCGTCGCCGCGCTCCAGGGCCTCGCCGGTCTCGATCAGCGAGAAGCTCTTGCTGGTCTCGACCCCCAGGGCCTCAAGCATCTCGGTGGCCAGTACTTCGCGCACGCCCCCCTTCAGCGTCAGGCGGCCGTCGCCAAAGCGGCTGTAGGGGGTCTGGCCCGATCCTTTGGTACCGAGGTCGAGGAGACGGCCGTCATTGTCGCGAAGCTGCGCGAACAGGAAGCCGCGCCCGTCGCCGATGTCGGGATTGTACACCCGGAACTGGTGGCCGTGATAGCGCAGGGCCAAAGGCTCGGGGAGGTTGTCGGGAAGGCGCTCGAAGCGCGCGAAATGACGAATCCACTCGGCCTCGCTCAGGCCTGCCAGGCCGACCGCTTCGGCCCAGCGCTGGTTGCGGAAACGCATGATCGCCTGCGGGAAATCCGCGGGCGTCACCGGGTCGTAAAAAGCGTCGCCGAGCGAAAGGATCGCTTTTTCAGGGCGGTACGGGCTGGGTTGCGGGCTGTGCATCATCCGTCGATATGGGGGCGGAATATGAGGGAAGCTAGCATGGCATCATGGTCCGATGGTTACTGGTGGTCGAATGACGGGCTCCGGCTTCACTTTCGCGACTATCCGGGCCCGTCGGACCGTCCGCCGATCCTGTGCATACCCGGCCTGACCCGCAACGCGCGCGACTTCGAAGCGGTTGCCGAGCGCCTGTCACCCGATTGGCGCGTAATCTGCGTCGAACTGCGCGGCCGCGGCGAGAGCGCCTTCGCCAAAGACGTGATGACCTACATGCCGGTGACCTACGTCCAGGATCTGGAAGCGTTGCTGCGCGAGCTGGACGTGCCGCGCTTCATCGCCTTCGGCACCTCGCTCGGCGGGCTTCTCACCATGCTCCTCTCCACCGCCCATGGCGACCGCATGGCCGGCGCGATGATCAACGATGTCGGCGCGACGCTGGACGAGCGCGGCCTCGACCGCATCCGCTCCTATGTCGGCCGGTCGCAGACCTGGCCGACCTGGCTCCACGCCGCCCGCTGGTTCAGTGAATTCCAGCGCGACGTCTATCCGCGCTGGACACTCGAAGACTGGCTTGCCCAGGCCAAGCGCCTGTGCCGGCTGACCTCCGGCGGCCGCATCACTTTCGATTACGACATGCGCATCGCCGAGCCGTTCAAGGTGCCTAACGGCGTCACCGGCTTTGACGCCTGGCAGGCGCTGCGTGGGCTGGCCGGGGTGCCGTCCCTGCTGCTGCGCGGGGCGCTTTCGGACCTGCTCTCCGCCGAGACGGTGGAGCGTATGCAGGCCGAGCTTCCGCTGATGGAGGCGGTCACCATTCCCAATGTCGGGCACACCCCGATCCTCACCGAGCCGGAGAGCGTCGCCGCGATCGATCGGCTGCTCGCCCGCATCCAGGCATGACAGGAGAGAAGATGAAGACCTTGGCCTTGGCCGCCGCGCTCCTCGCGGGCGCCGCAATGATTGTCCCGGCTGCGGCGACCGCCCAGTCGGCCGCCGTCCAGACGTCCGCCGATGCCCGGCTCAAGGCGCTCTACGATGCCGAATGGGCGTGGCGCCAGAAGGAGTTCGGCGAGCGTGAGGCCGAGGACGGATCGAGCGAGGCGGCCGATTATCTGCCCCGCGTCGACGCTCCCAACCAGCAGCGCCGGGTCGAATATTGGCGAAAGGCCCTGGCCGAGCTCGATCGCATTCCGTTCGACCAGCTCTCACCCGAGGAGAAGATCAACGCCGCGGTATTCCGCACCAGCCTGGAGGCGTTCGTCGCCAACGGCCGCTTCCGCGGCTGGGAGATGTCGTTCAACGCCGACAGCAGCTTCTGGTCCTATCTCGCCCCACGCCAAGGCTACCGCACCGCCGACGAATATCGCCGCTACATTGCCCGCATGCGCGATATTCCGCGCTATTTCGACGAGCAGATCGTCAATCTGCGGGCCGGCCTGAAGCGCGGCTTCAGCGTGCCCCGCGCGACGCTGGAAGGGCGCGACGCCTCGATCGTACCGTTCGCGGATGCCGACCTGGCCAAAAACCCGTTCCACACGGCGTTCGCGCAGATGCCGCAGTCGATCCCGGCTGCCGAGCAGGCCGCGCTTCGCGCGGAGGGCGAGAAGGCGATCCGCGAGTCCGTGGTTCCCGCATTCGCCAAGCTGCTCGCCTTCATGCGCAACGAATATATGCCCAAGGCGCGTACCAGTCTCGCGGCCTACGACATGCCGGACGGCAAGGCTTTCTACGCATCGCAGATCAAGGAATATACGACGCTCGATCTCACCGCCGACCAGATCCACGAGATTGGCCTCAAGGAGGTCGCGCGGATCGAGGCCGAGATGCAGCAGGTGATGCGCGAGAGCGGCTTCAAGGGCAGCTTCCCCGAGTTCCTGACCTTCCTCAAGACCGATCCGCAATTCTACGCGAAGACGCCCGACGAACTGATGGGCTTCTCATCCTACGCGGCCAAGCGCGTCGACGGTAAATTGAAGGATTATTTCAGCTTCCTGCCGCGCTACCGCTTCACGATCATCCCCGTGCCCGACGCGATCGCGCCTTTCTATACCGCGGGTCGCGGCGGCCTCGATGCCTGCCAGATGAACACCTACAATCTGCCGTCGCGCCCGCTCTACCAGATCACCGCGCTCACCCTGCACGAATGCGCGCCCGGCCACAGCTTCCAGGCCGCGCTCGCGCTCGAGCAGCCGGCCCGGCCCGCGTTCCGGCGCGAGACCTATTTCTCCGGCTATGGCGAGGGGTGGGGTCTCTATACCGAGCATCTTGGCGTCGAAATGGGCATCTACCGCACACCCTACGACCATTTCGGCCGCCTCTCCTACGAGATGTGGCGCGCCGCCCGTCTGGTGATCGACACCGGCATCCATTCGCGCGGCTGGAGCCGCCAGCAGGCGATCGACTATCTCGCCGGTCACACCGCCTTGTCGCTGCACGAGGTGACCACCGAGGTCGACCGCTACATCAGCTGGCCGGGCCAAGCGCTCGCCTACAAGCTCGGCGAGATGACGATCCGCCGTCTCCGCGCCGAGGCCGAAGCGGCTTTGGGTCCGAAGTTCGACATCCGCTATTTCCACGATGCGGTGCTCGAAACCGGCTCGGTCCCGCTGCCCGTGCTGGAGCAGCGCGTCCGCGCCTTCATCGCGGCCGGCGGCGCCAATCCGCACAAGGACGCGCCGAAAGGCTGAGCGCCCGGCTCAGCCGCCCAGCCGGTCGGCCACGGCCCGGAAGGTGCCGGCGAGACTGCCGTGGACGGTGACGGCCGCGGCGGTGGCGGCGGCCGCTCCGGCGGCGACCAGGAATCCGAATTGCAGCGCGGGCGCCACCCGGCGGCTGCGCTCGAAACTGTGCCGGGCATCGGCCCTGGC
>JAFAEZ010000148.1 GCA_023423775.1 Pseudomonadota bacterium | reverse complement strand
GGCGATCCCGATCGTGCCGCTCTACCTCGCCGCGCCGCGGCCGACGGTATTGCGCGACGGCCTCATCCTGATGGTCGACGACGAGCGCTTCCCGCTCCGCCCCGGCGAAGAGGTGGTCGAGCGCTCGATCCGCTTCCGCACACTTGGCTGCTATCCGCTCACCGGCGCAGTCGAGAGCGAAGCCGCGACCCTGGCGCAAGTGATCCAGGAGATGCTGGTCGCCACCACGTCCGAACGCCAGGGCCGCGCCATCGACAAGGACGGCAGCGCCTCGATGGAACGCAAGAAACAGGAAGGCTATTTCTAGGCCATTGCGGCGAAGCCGCGGACGAGATCGGCGAGGAGATCGTCGGCTTCCTCGAGCCCGACCGACAGGCGCAGCAGGTCGCCATGGATGCCGGCGGCGGCCTGCGCTTCGGGCGGCATGCCGCGATGGGTCATGGTCGCCGGCTTGCAGATCAGGCTCGCGAAGCCGCCGAGCGACGACGCCAGCGTGACCAGCTCGAGCGCGGCGAGGAAGGCGGCGGTGGCGGCGTCCCCACCCTTGACGCGGAAGCTGATCATGAAGCCGGGGCCGCTCTGCTGGCGCGCCGCCAGAGCATGGTCGGGATGCGCGTCCAGACCGGGATAATGGACCGCCGCGACCTGGGGGTGGGCCGCGAGCCAGGAGGCGATGCGGGCGGCGCTCTGCTCCTGCCGGTCGACGCGCAGGGTGAGCGTGCGCAGGCCGCGCAATATCTGCGCCGAATCCTGCGCCGATCCGTTGAGGCCGGCGGCGTTGGACCACCATTGGATGCGCTCGACCAGCGCCGGATCCTTCGCCAGCAGGGCGCCGCCGAACAGGTCCGAATGGCCGTTCAGCGCCTTGGTGGTCGAGTGCATGACGAGGTCGCAGCCGAGCGCGAGCGGCCGCTGCCGCACCGGCGTCGCGAGTGTGTTGTCGGCGATCACCAGCGCTCCGGCTGCCTTGGCCTCGGCGGCGATGGCGGCGATGTCGGTGACCCGGAGCAGCGGATTGCTCGGAGTCTCGATCCACACCAGAGCCGGCTTCGCGGCCATGGCTTCGGCGCGGGCCTGCGGGTCGGCGAGATCGACGAACAGGCTGCGCAGCCGACCCTGATCCTCCAGCCCTTTGATCAGCCGGTAGGTGCCTCCGTAGCAATCGTGCGGCGCGACAACGAGCGCGTCGCCCGGCAGCAGGAGCAAGGCGAGCAAGGCGGCGGACTGGCCGCTGTTGGTGACGGCGCCGCCGGCTGCGCCTTCGAGCTCGGCCAAAGTCTCGACCAGCAGATCCCGGTTCGGACTGACCGTGCGCGCATAATCATAGTCCGGTTTGGTGTCGGAATCGGGCCAGCGATAGGTGTCGGACTGGTAGATCGGCGGCACGACGCCGCCCTGCGCGGACGTGGCGCGGACGGCGTTGACGATGGTGGCGGGCTTGCGGGCGGTCATTCTGCCTCCAGAAACGGGGCGGCGAGGGCGCCGATCATCGCCGGCTCCTTCAGGAACATGTCGTGGCCGTAGAGGCAATCGAACAGATGCAGCTCGGCATCGGGTAAGGCATCGGCGAGGTCCTCCATCTGCTCGGGCGGGACGAGCAGATCGGTCGTCGCGCCGATCAGCAGCACCGGGCAGCCGATCCTGGCCGGATCGATGTTGTGGCGGTCGATCGAGGCGGACAGGCTGAGGAAACGCTCGGGCGCCATCACGGTGTGGAACGCGGCGCCGCGGGCGTGGAGGTAGGCGCCCGGCTCGGACGCGCCGAGCGGATCGCCATCGGGCAGGCCGCCGATGAAGCGCTCGGCAAATTCCTCCTGCGTGCGGTAGGTCAGCATCGCCATGCCGCGGGCGATCGACAGCGCCGCGCGACCCTGGCCGGTGGCGAGGCCGAGGCCGACGACCCGGCGCTGCAATTCCCGGATCGCGGTTGCGGCCGGATGCGGCTGCGCGGGTGCGGAGATGATGACGAGGCGACCGACGCGGTCCGGGCAATGCTGGGCGAGGCTCAAAGCGACCATGCCGCCATAGGACGCGCCGACCACGGCGTCGGCGCGCTTGAGACCGAACGCATCGAGCGCGGCGCAAAGGATGCGCGCTTGCTCCTCGGTCGAGGGCGCGATCCGCCCCGCCGCGTCGGCGGCGAAGTCGAGCCCGAGCACGCGGTGGCGCGCGGGGTCGACGGCGCAGCCCGGGCCGACGAAGCCGGGCCACCAGCCTGCGCCGCCCTCGGCACCGCTGCAGATGAAGCGGTTGCCGGAGATGCCGCCGAGAACGACGATCACCGGTCCGTCCGGATTGCCGGCGAGGGTGGCGCGGGTCGAACAGCCGAGGTGGCGGAGATTGTCCGGCACCGGCACGTCGATCTCGGTGCACGCGGCGGTGCGGACACGTTCCATCAGCATGCGGTGCGCTCCTCGATGGCGATGAGGTCGTACAGATCGGCGACGACCGATTCGGCCGTCGCAGCGCCGCCAGCGCCGCGGCCAGCGCAGGACAAGGTGCGGCCGTCCTCGAGCGTGACGATGGCGCAGTTCCACTCGTTCGGCCCGGCCGGGAGCCCGCGCACCGAGCGGAGCGGCGCGAGCGTCACGCTCGCTTCGATCCAGAGATCGTGGCAGGCGACGCGCGCGACCTGGACCCAGGATTCGCCGCTCGCCTGGATGCGCGCCACCGCGGCGGCATCGAGCCGCTCGGTGGTGACGTCGATCGCCTGCGGGTCGAGGCCGAAAGCGGTGTGGGCGACGAGCCTCAGCTTGGCAGCGGCATCGGCGCCGCTCAGGTCGGATTCGCTGTCCTCCTCGGCAAAGCCGGCCTCGCGCGCCTCGGCAAGCGCGGCGGCGACGCCGCGGCCCGCGGCGAGCCGGCCGAGGATGAAATTGACCGTGCCGTTGAGGACGCCTTCGACCGAGCGGATCTCGCCGGCGGCGCGGGCGCGGGCGACCGTCTCGAGCACCGGCGCGC
>JAFAEZ010000055.1 GCA_023423775.1 Pseudomonadota bacterium | reverse complement strand
ACCGCTCGTGCCGCTTGCGCCAGAGCCGCCATGGCGCTGCGGTAGGGGCCGGGCCCGTGGCTGATCCGCGCCACTCCAAGCTCGGCGAGGCGGCGAGCCGCCGGCGTTCCCGGCATCGCCATGACGTTCACGGGTAGCGGACTTGCCGCGCACACGGCCGCGATCAGTGTCTCGTCGACGAGGCCGGGCACGAACAGCCCGCTCGCACCGGCATCGGCATAGGCTTGCGCGCGCTCCAGCGCTTGGTCGACGAGCCGTCCATGCTGATCCGGCTCCGCTGTCAAGAACAGGTCGGTCCGGGCATTGATGAAGAAATCCGCGCCCGCGGCCGCGCGCATAGCGGCGATGCGGGCCGTCTGCGCCGCGACGGAGTGGAGACCTTGGCCGGCCACCACCCGATCCTCGAAATTGCAGCCGATCGCGCCGGCCTCGCGGACCCGCCGCGCGTTGGCCGCCACCGTGGCGGGATCGACGGCATAGCCGCCCTCGAAATCCAGCGTCACCGGCAGATCGACCGCTGCGACGATGCGGCGGAGATTGTCGAGCGCGAGGTCGAGCGGCAGCTGTTCGCCGTCGCCGAACCCGAAGGCGGCGGCGACCGACCAGCTGCCGGTGGCGATGGCCCTCGCACCGGCCTCGGCGACGATTTTGGCGCTGCCCGGATCCCAGGCGTTGAACAGGATCAGAGGCGCACCGGGCCGGTGCAAAGCTGCGAAGGTGGCGAAAAGGTCGTTCGGCATCATGGCTCCCCTGGATGAGGAGGCCATGATGCCGCAGCGTCGCGCCGGCGTCTTCCCGGCGCTTGCGATCAAAAAGTCACGGGTTGACGCGGCGCGAGGAGACGATGCGGTTGGCGGTGTCGGTCACCACCTCGAGCAGCTGGCCGCTGCGATCGCGCACCCGCCGCACGGTCTGGCCGGTGCTGTTCACCGTCTGCGAAACCTGGCTGAGGCCAGCGGCCGCGAGATCCAGCAACTGGCCGTTGCGCAGCGCGGTGCCGGCGATGGAACCGACCGTGCCGACCGTATTGTTGGCGACGCCGCCCACCGTGTTCACCGTATTGTCGACGGTGGACAGCAATTGCGTGACGATCTGGGGATTGTTGTCGAGCGTTTGCAGCGTGCGCTCGATGATCGCACGGACATTGTCGAGGCGGACGATTAGGGTCGCCTGCGCCTGGACGCCCTTGATGCCGATCTTGACCTGATCGATCGAGGCATCGGCGCCGGCGGTCAGCTTGAGCAAATTGGCGAGCCGTGCATCGAGCGCGATATGGACCTGGAGGTTGTTCACCTCGAGGTTGATCTCGTCGACCGAGAGATTGGGCACGTCGAGCACGACGTCGGGCTGGTCGCTGCCCTGCGTGGCCTGCATCGCCAGCTCGGAATTCTGGCCCGGCTGCAACTGGCGGTTGCGGTTGCTCTGCGCGTCGGCGGGGGCGGCGAAGGCGAACAAAGCTGTGGCCGCGGCGGCGGCTGCGAAATGGCGCATGTCTGTCTCCCTGTTACGCCCTCACAACGTCATTGCTGCGGCGTGGTTGCATCCCCCTCGGGTGCGGGCGCCACCGCGTTTCGTTGCGGGCCCGCAATATGCGCCTTTGCGTCGACCGTCACCTCCACGTTGCGCATCGTCTTGCGCCCGTTCGCCTTGGGCGCGCGCACGTCGACGACATTCTCGCCGCTGTCGGGGCTGGTGGTGAGCGTGAGCGAAGCGTCGCCCTTCTTCTCGATCGTCAGCGATCGCGCCCGGACATGGGCATTGAGCTCGATGTCGGGCGGCGATCCGGCCGCCTGGAGGAGGAGCAGGGCGAGGAGCATCGAGACCTCCTTAATGGACGAAGCGGGCGACGACGTCCCTGTAGCTGCGGCTGACCTTCACCTGGCTGCCGCTGTCGAGCACCAGGAAGCATTCGCCATTGGTATGCGGCTTCACCTGGCGGACGAGATCGAGGTTGACGATGCAGCTGCGGTGGACGCGCTGGAAGCGCCGCGGATCGAGGCGCTTCTCGAGATCCTTCATCGTCTCGCGCAGGATGAGTGTGTTGTCGCCGGTGTAAATGCACATGTAATCGCCGGCCGCATCGATCTTCTCGATCGTGTCGACATCGACGCGGAAAATCTGGCCGCGATCCTTGATGTTGATCAGCTTCTCATAGCGGTTGGACGCGTGGGAATCGTCGGAGCTGGTGCCGATTTCCTCGACCGCTTCGGGCGCGACCTCAGCCAGCACTTCCTTGAGCTTGCCGGCTTCCTCGGCGCTCCGCTTCTCGGTGAGGCGCTGGCGCACCCGATCCAGCGTGTCGGCGAGGCGCTCCTCCTCGACCGGCTTCATCAGATAGTCGACCGCCTGCGCCTCGAACGCACGGATGGCGTGGTCGCTATAGGCGGTGACGAACACGAACAAAGGGGGTTCGACTTCCATCAGCCCCTGGATCACCGAGAAGCCGTCAAAGCCGGGCATCTGGATGTCGAGGAAGACCAGGTCCGGCTTGTGGGTCTTGATCGCGCGGATCGCCTCGCGGCCATTCGAGCAGGTCTCGATGATCTCCACGTCGTCGAACTTCTCGAGGCGGAGTTGCAGGCCCTGGATGGCAAGCGGTTCGTCGTCGACCAGGATCGTGCGAATGGTCATTTACTATCCTCGGATTGGAGCTGGTATGGAATTTCGATGATAACGCTAAATCCCCCGCTTATGTTCGTTTGAGTCTCAAAACGATGTTCGGCGCCATAGGCCTGCGCCAGACGGTCGCGAATATTCGCCAGACCGACGCCCGTGGACGTCTGCCCGGGCTGCAACGCCTGCCCGTCCGCCCCCGGACCGGTGTCGGCGACGGTGATCATCACCCGCTCGCCGATCTTTCTCGCCTCGACCGCAATCTCCGCTCCTTCCTCCTGCGGCGTCACCGCATATTTGATCGCATTCTCGACCAGGGGCTGAAGGAGCAGCGAGGGCAAGCGCGCATGCGCCACGGCCGGATCGATATGGAAACGCGGCCGCAGCCTTTCCTCGAAACGCATCTTCTCAATCTCGAGATAGAGCTTCAAGGTTTCAACCTCCTGCTCAACCGTCACCTGTCCGGTCGGCTCGTTCACCAGCGTATAGCGCAGGAAGGAGGACAGGCGCGATAACATGGCATTGGCACGGTCGGTCTGCTTCAGCAGCACCAGCGTCGAAATCGAGTTCAATGTGTTGAACAGGAAGTGCGGATTGAGCTGGTAGCGCAGCATGGCGAGCTGGGCGTTGCTCGCTTGATGCTCGAGGCGCAGCAACTGGTCGCTCTGCTGCTCGAGCAGCAGATAATAATTGATTCCGTAATAGAGCGACGACCAGGCGGCGAGCAGCGAGAAATCGAGCAGGATCGCGCTGAAGAATTCCAGCCCTTGCGGACGCAGGCCAGGCCGCACGAAGGTCGCGTGGCTCCAGGTCTCGATCGCGGAGAAAGCGCCCGACGCCAGCAAGACGATGACGATCGATATGGCCCAGGTGAGGATCGGCCGCATCTTGATCAAACGGCGATACAAGGCCGCCATCAGCAGGGTGATCGAATAGCCGGTCGCGGTCAGCAGGGCGGTGTGGACGACGAAGGTCCAGCCCATCGCATTGGCGATGCCGGACAAGGTGCGAAGCACGAAATAGCCGGCCCAGCCGACCGACTGCAGGATCCAGAAGGCGCGGTTCTTGTCGTCGAAGAAAGGCTCCTGCCGCAGCCGGAACGGCGTGCGGCGCGGACGCGCTTCGACGCCCGGAGGCGAGGTCAGGATGAGCGGATCAGTGGCCACCGCCGTTCGCTTTAGCGGGCAAAACCACCATCGACCAGTCGTCGGCTTCGGTGACGTGCGCGGCGACAGCGGCGCGCACGTCCTCCGCCGTCAGCCCGGCATAATCGGAGACGAGCGTGCGCATCCGCTCGATCCGCTGCGGATCGGACGGCCATGCTTCCAGCGAACTCAGCCAATAGGCGTTGGTCTGGAGCTGGCGCTGGAGCGCGCTCACCATCGGATTTTGGGCGCGCGCGAACTCGTCCGCCTCGGCTGGCTTGGCGGCCATGTCGGCAACGGTGCGGCGAGCGATGCGGAAGAATGTTTCGACGCTTTCGGGGCGCAATTCCGAGGCGGCATAGAAAATGCCCCAATCGGGATATTCCTCGGCCGTGACGGATGTCGCGCTGGGCGAATAGCTTGCGCCTTCGACCTCGCGCAGTTCGTCGAACAGGCGGACGCCGAGCATCTTGGCGGCCAGCGAGAGAGCGCGCCGCTCCTTGGTGCGGTCGACCCCGCCGAAGGTGGTCCAGCCGATCAGCGCATAGGCCTGGTCCTTGTCACCCTGGTGCGTGAAGGTGACTGGCCTGGGATCGGGCTTCGGTCCCTGGACACGAAGCGAAGCCTCCGGCGCCGTGGTCGCGGGCCGAACGGGCAGGGCGGCGATCGTCTTCTTCATCGCGTTGACCGCGGTTTCGAGATCGACGTCGCCGACGATGATGGCTTCCACCGGCCCCTGGGCGAGTAGGGGATCGAAAAAGGCGCGGACGTCGGCGAGGCTGGTCGCGGCGATCTGCGCCTTTTCTGCCGGCATCCAGCGCGCGTCGCCGCCGCGGGCGAAGCCGGCGAACTCGCGGCTGCCGCGTGCGGTGGCCGAGGCGAAAGCGAGATCGTAGCTTTCCAGCGCGCCCGTCTTGTAGCGTTCGAACAAGGCCTGGTCCCAGCGCGGCCGGGCGAGCTTGGTCGCGAGCAGACGGAGCTGGTCGGACAGGTCGGTGCCGTTGGTGACGCCGCGCAGGACGAAGGCGTCTTCGGCGATGCCGAAACTCAGGGTCATCTTGCGGCCGGTCAGCAGCCGCTCCATCGCGTCGAGATCGAGGTCGGCCATGCCCGACGGACCGACAATGCTGCTGAACCAGTGCGGCACCGGTCGGTCCGCCGGTAGCCCGGACAATCCCTCGCCGAAGCGAAGCTGCACGTTCACCCGGCCCTTCTCGAAATCGGTCTGCTTGAAGGTGAGGGTGGAGCCGTTGGCGAAGCGCACGATGGTGACGCCCATGTCCGCGATCTGTTGGCGCGAGACCTCCTTGCCCGGCTTGCCGAGCTTGGGAAGGCTCTCCATCGTCACGACGCGGTCGGCCATGCGCGTCGCGGGCGCCGTCTTCTCGGCGGCGGCAAGAGCGGTCTCGACCGCGCCGTCGGCGATCGGCGCCGGGCTCAGCTGGACGAGGCGCGGACCTTCGCCGCTGAACAGTTCGCGCATGGCGGCATGGACCGCCTCGGGAGTCATGCGCGGGGCGAATTCGTTGAGCAGAGCGAGCGACGTGGCGGCGGTGGCGACGACGCTGTTGCCGTCGATCGCGGCGACCATCTGCTGGGCGCGTTGCGGCGATTTGACCGTCGTTTCTCCGCTCACCGCCGACGAGGCCACCGTCTGCATATTCTGCAGCTCGCGCGCGATCTCGGCCTGGCTCGGCGGGCTGCGCAGCGCGTCGCTGATGATGGCGAAGGTCTCGGCGAGAGCCTCCTGCCATTGGCCTTCGCGCGCGGTCACCGCGGCCTGGGTCATGTCGGCCACGTCGGTCTGTCGGTTCTCGCCGACAAAGGCGCTGACAAAGGCGGCCTCGCCGCGGGCCTTGGCCTCCAGGCGGCGGTTGAGGATGCGCGCGGCCAGCGTCCGTGCGAGATCCGCCTGCTCGCGGGCGCGGGTGTTCGGCTGCTCGACATAAGGACGGAGCCAGGTGAGCGAGGCGGAATGGGGCGCCCCGGGATAAGCCAGTGCGGCGGTGCGGCGCTCGACCTTGGCGATGCTGCCGTAATCGGGGTCCTGGGGAGCCGGGCCGGCGGGCTGCCAGCCGCCGAAGTTCTTGGCGATCAGCTTTTCCAGCTCGGCCGGATCGGCGTCGCCGACCACGATCACGGTGGCGCGATCGGGACGGTACCAGCGTTCGTAGAAGGCGCGCAGGCCGTCGGCGGAGGCGGCCTTGAGCGTTTCCTCGGTGCCGATCGGATCGCGCTGGCCAAGGCGGAGGCCGGCATAGATGAGCGGCCAGCTGGCTTCCTGGAAGCGGTTGGCGAGCTCGGGACGACGGCCTTTCTCGGCGAGCACGATCTTGCGCTCGGCGTCGATCGCGGCCGGATCGAACAGGGCGCTGTCGACCATTTCGGCAATGACGCGGAGGCTGAGATCGACTTCGGAGGCGTCGGCGTCCGGCAAATCGAGCTGGTAGACGGTCTGAGTCGGCGTGGTCGAAGCATTGGTGTCGCTGCCGAAGCTCGCGCCCAGCTTCTGCCAAATGTGGCGCGCCTCGCGGTCGGCAAAGCCCTTGGTGCCGCGAAATGCCATATGCTCGACGAGATGGGCCCAGCCGCGTTCCTGGTCGGCCTCGTGCATCGAGCCGGCGTCGATGCGGACGCGGATCGAGACTTGGCCGGCGGGGAGGGCGTTGCGCCGCACCGCATAGCGCAGGCCGTTGGGCAGGGTGCCGAAGGTCCAGGCCGGATCGGCCGGAATGTCGCTGCCGCGATAGAACCAGCTGCCGTCGCCGATCGCGGCGTGAAGCGGCCCGGCGGCGAGGAGCAGCAAAGCGAGGAGGCAATGGCGAAGGAAGGTCATGGGGCTCCTAGCTAGTGGGCGCGCATCGCTTTGCAAACCGCGGCCATCGGGCTCGAAGGCTTGCCCGCGGATGAACGGATGGAAGTCAATCGGTGCGGACTCTCCCGATTGACTCTGTCTGGGCTGGAGGAACATAAAGAGAACAAGTGAGTCTTTGGAGTCGTCATGTCCTCTCTTTCGCCAGCCCGATTCGCGCGTCTCGCCGCCTTGCGGGCGGAGGTGCGTGCGCTCGAATCGTCGGGATCGGCGGAGGTTCGATCCTGCCTTCCGTTCGGCGTAGAGTCGATCGACCGCCGGCTCGAGGGGGGCGGGCTAGCGACTGCGGCCTTGCACGAGATGGTCGGCGCTCGCCCCGGCCTTTCGGACGATGCCGCCGCCACCTTGTTCGTCGCCGGGATCGCCGCTCGCCGCCCCGGCCCGATCCTGTGGGCGCTCGCCCGGCGGGACCTGTTCGCCCCCGGTCTCGCCGCGGCCGGGCTCCCGCCCGACCGGGTCCTCTATGCCGAGGCGGGAAGCGACGAGGACGTGCTGGCGGTGATGGAGGAGGGGCTGCGCCATGGCGGGCTCGGCGCGGTGATCGGCGAGGTCGCGCGCGTGACCATGGCCTCCACCCGCCGGCTCCAGCTCGCCGCCGAGGAGAGCGGCACCACCGCCTTGATGTTGAAGCGCTGGCGCAAGGCCGCCGAGGATCCGCTCGCCATCCCGTCCGCCGCCGTCACCCGCTGGCGCATCGCCTGCGTCCCCTCGGCCGATCTGCCCGTCGAAGGCATCGGCCGG
>JAFAEZ010000142.1 GCA_023423775.1 Pseudomonadota bacterium | reverse complement strand
GCGGCCGCGACGACGGCCGTTCTGACGATTATTGATCAAGCTGTAAGCCCTCGTCTGGTGGTCTTCTTTTGCCACTCCATCGGCCGGGCCCTTCCCGGCCGTCACGTTTGCGCGACTCCCACGGCGGGCGGCCGCATCGCGGCTCCCGCCTCCTCACGCCAGGATCGTCCAAAGACGCCAGAGCAATCGGGGGTCGGCGACGGAAAGCCTCACGCATTCAACGCTGTGATTGGCCCCGTCCCTGTCGCCTATGTAACTATTCGGGCGACGATTTCCAAGCGGAAAGATGATTGCGGTGGATCAATGCTTTAGCACAAGGCAGCGGACGTGGCCCGCGAGATCTTTCCGCGCTGCAACATCGAACCCCGCAACGCGGAAGATCGCGCTCACATCCTCTTGCTGGCCGGCGCCGATTTCGAAGCATGCCACACCGTTGAGCGCCAGCAGCCGCCCGACCTCCGGCGCCAGCCGGCGATAATCGTCGAGGCCGTCGGGCCCGGCGAACAAGGCCTCGTGCGGTTCCCAATCAGCGACGTCGCGGGGCAGGCTGGCCCCGGCCTCGATATAAGGCGGGTTGCACAGGATCAGCTCGAAGCGCGCGCCTATCCCCTCGCCCCAATCGCCGACGCGAAAATCGGCACGATCGGCGAGCCCAAGGCGATCGGCATTGCGCCGGGCGACGGCGAGCGCCTGCTCCGAGCGGTCGATGCCGACGCCGCGCGCATCCGGCCATTGGTCCAGGGCGGCCAGCAACAGGCTGCCGGGACCAGTCCCGAGATCGAGGATAGTCCCCGGCCCGGTCTTGCCGAAATGAGCAAGCGCCGCCTCGATCAAGGTCTCGCTGTCGGGCCGCGGCACCAGCACGCCGGGGCCGACCTCGAGCTCGATCGTCCAGAAGGCACGGCGGCCGGTAATGTAGGCGACCGGCTCGCCGGCTTCGCGCCGCTCCAAAAGCGTCGCGAACGCTTTGGGCGCGTCATGGTCGAGCGCAGAGAGCAACAGCGCATCGCGCTCGATGCCCAGCGCGTGGGCCATCAGCAATTCGGCGTCGAGCCGGGCGGTGTCGCTCGTGCCGGCCAGCCGCGCCGCCGCGGCCGCGAGCGCGGCCCGTACGTCCATCAGCCTTCGTTGACCGCGGCGAGGCGCTCGGACTGGTCCTCGGCGATCAGTGCCGAGACGAGCTCCTCGAGGCCGGGGCCTGCGAGAATCTCGGGCAGCCGATGCAGCGTCAGATTGATGCGGTGATCGGTCACCCGGCCTTGCGGGAAATTGTAGGTGCGGATGCGTTCGGAGCGATCGCCCGATCCGACCATCGATTTGCGCGCCCCGGCCCGCTCGCTCGCGAGACGTTCGCGCTCGAGTTCGTAGAGCCGTGTCCGCAACACCTTCAGCGCCTTGGCCTTGTTCTTGTGCTGCGATTTCTCGTCTTGCTGGATGACGACGAGGCCGCTGGGAAGGTGGGTGATGCGGACCGCGCTGTCGGTCGTGTTGACCGACTGGCCGCCTGGGCCCGACGAGCGGTAGACGTCGATGCGTAGATCCTTGTCGTCGATCTGGACGTCGACCTCCTCGGCCTCCGGCAGCACGGCCACGGTCGCCGCGGACGTGTGGATGCGGCCACCGCTTTCGGTCGCCGGCACGCGCTGGACGCGATGCACCCCGCTCTCGAATTTCAATTTGGCGAACACGCCCTGGCCGGTCACCGAGGCGACCACCTCCTTGAAGCCGCCGACGTCCGACGCGTTGGCCGAGATCATCTCGACCCTCCAGCCCTGCTCCTCGGCATAACGCTGGTACATGCGGAACAGGTCTCCGGCGAACAAAGCGGCCTCGTCGCCGCCGGTGCCGGCGCGGATCTCGAGCATCGCAGGCCGGTCGTCGGCGGCGTCGCGCGGCAACAATTTCAGCGCCAGCGCATGCTCGGCTTCGGGCAGCCGCTGCCGGATCGCCTCGGCCTCCTCGGCCGCCATCTCCTTGAGCTCGGGATCCTCGGCCATCGCACCCAGGGATTCCAGTTCCTCGCGCAGCCGCCGCACCTCGGCCGCCGCCGCGGCGACCGGCTCGATCTCGGCATAATCCTTGGACAGGCGGACGAACGCGTCCGGCGGCAGATTGGGCGCCGCCATCGCATTCTGCAATTCGTCCTTGCGCGCCTCGATCTGCGCGATGCGCTGGTCGGAGATCGAGGCCATCAGGCGCGCACCGCCTCCGCCAGATCGGCCAGGGCGACGCTGCGCTGCTCGCCACTGCGCAGGTCCTTCAGCGCCGCCTCGCCGCGCGCGAGCTCGTCCTCGCCGAGAATGATCGCGAAACGCGCACCGCTGGCGTCCGCCTTCTGCATCCGCTTCTTCATATTGCCCTTATAGGCCATGTCTCCCGACACGCCGGCGCGGCGCAGATCGGCGAGCACGCGCTGGGCGGCGGCCTCGGCCTGCTCGCCGAGCGGAACGACCGCTACGTCGACCGACGGCGGTGCCGGCTTGTCGAGCAGCATCGCCAGCCGTTCGATGCCGGCGGCCCAGCCGACCGCGGGCGTGTGCGCGCCGCCGAGCGCTTCGACCAGCCCGTCATAGCGGCCGCCGGCGAGCACGGTGCCCTGCGCGCCCAGGCGGTCGGTGACGAATTCGAACGCGGTGTGGCGGTAATAATCGAGCCCCCGAACCAGCCGCGCGTTGCGCGACCAGGCGACGCCGGCCGCGTCGAGCCCGGCCGTGACCTTGGCGAAGAAATCGGCCGCTTCCGGCGTCAGGAAGGCATCGATCTCCGGCGCGGCGTCGGCGATCGGACGGTCCTTCGGGTCCTTGCTGTCGAGAATGCGGAGCGGGTTCTTCTCGAGCCGGGCCAGACTGTCGTCGGACAATTGATCGCGATGCGCCTCGAAATGGGCGACGAGCGCCGTGCGCCACGCCTCGCGCGTCTCGGCATCGCCCAACGTGTTGAGCTGCAGCGTCACGCCCTCGGCGATTCCGAGCTCGCGCAACAACTGGTCGGCGAAGACCAGCAATTCCACGTCTGCCGCCGGCGAATCGGAACCGATGATCTCGGCATCCAACTGGTGGAATTGGCGGAAGCGGCCCTTTTGCGGGCGCTCGTAGCGGAAGACGGGACCGTGCGTCGCGACCTTGAGCGGCGCCAGCTGCTGCCAGCCCTCGCCGAGATAGGCGCGGCAGATGCCGGCCGTGAATTCGGGCCGAAGCGTGATCGAATCGCCGCCGCGGTCCTCGAACGTGTACATCTCCTTGGAGACCACGTCGGTCGTCTCGCCGAGCGACCGCGAGAAGACCTGGGTCGCCTCGAACACCGGAATCTCGATCCGTTGAAAGGCGAACAGTCGCCGTACGCGATCGAACGTTTCGACGACGGTCTGGAAGCGGTCTGCTTGCTCGCCCCAGATGTCCTGGGTGCCTCGGATACGCTGGGGGCCCTTGCTCATGTTGCGCCCTTAGCATTTTTGCGTGGCGTGGAAAGCGCTTCCGCCCTAGGGGAGCGCCACTATGAACATCGACCTCATCCCCATCGGCGAAGATCCGCCCCGCAGCATCAACGTCATCATCGAAGTCCCGGTCGGCGGCGAGCCGGTCAAGTACGAGTTCGACAAGAAGTCGGGCGCGATCTTCGTGGACCGAATCCTCCACACGCCGATGCGCTACCCGACCAACTACGGCTTCATCCCGCACACGCTGTCGCCCGATGGCGACCCGCTGGACGTGATGGTGGTGGCGCGCTCGCCCTTCATCCCGGGGTGCGTCGTGCGCGTGCGCCCGATCGCGGTGCTGCTGCTCGAGGACGAGGCCGGCGGCGACGAGAAGATTCTCGCAGTGCCCGTCGACACCACCTTCCCTTATTACCAGAATGTCGAGGAAGCCGACGATCTGCCGCAGATCGTCAAGCAGCAGATCGAACATTTCTTCACCCACTATAAGGATCTCGAGAGCGAGAAGTGGGTCCGCGTCGGCCATTGGCTCGGCCGCGCCGACGCCGAGCGCATCATCGTCGAGGCGATCGACCGCGCCAAGCAGGCCAAGGCCGAAGCCGCCGCCTGACGCAAGCATACTGGACGCAGGGGAGACGATCCGCCACGAAAGCGCCAAAGCTTTCGTATCTGGAGAGTCTCCCTTGCGTCACAGCCTGATCTTCCCGCTCGCCCTCGCCCTTGCCGCTCCGGCCCTCGCCCAGACCGACAGCGCGCCGCAGCCCCTGCCACGCACCGACCGAATCCCGGCCGCGCGCGACGTCGCCTATCCCGGCACGCTGACGATCGACGTCGACGCCCGCGACACCGCGCGCGCGATCTTCCGGGTCAAGCAGACGATACCAGTCGCCGGCGCCGGCCCGCTGACCCTCCTCTACCCCGAATGGCTGCCGGGCAACCACGCGCCGCGCGGGCCGATCTCGACGATCGCCGGCCTCAAGATCAGTGGCAACGGCAAGCCGATCGCCTGGCGCCGCGACCCTGCCGACGTCTACGCCTTTCATGTCGACGTCCCCGCAGGCGTGAAGAGCCTGGATGTCGAGTTCCAGCATCTCTCGCCGGCCGAGCCCAATCAGGGCCGCGTCACGATGACCCCGGACATGCTCAACGTGCAGTGGGAGAAGATGTCGCTCTATCCGGCCGGCACATTCGTCCGGAACATCCCGATCATCGCCCACATCACGCTGCCGCCGGGCTGGCAGGCCGCGACCTCGCTCGACGTCGCCAAGAAGCAGGGCGACCGGATCACCTACAAGCCGGTGTCCTACGAGACTCTGGTCGACTCGCCGATGTTCGCCGGCCGCTATTACCGCCGCGAGAATCTCGGCCAGGACGTCTGGCTCAACATCTTCGCCGACCGGCCCGGCGACCTCGCCGCGACGCCCGAGCAGATGGCCGCCCACCGCCGTCTCGTCGAGCAGACGCTGAAGCTCTACGGCGCCAAGCATTTCGACGAATATGAATTCCTGCTCGCGCTGACCGACAAGATGGGCGGCATCGGCCTCGAGCATCTGCGCTCGTCCGAGAACAGCCACCCGCGGGAATATTTCACCGAGTGGGACAAGCGCTCGGCCGGGCGCGACCTGCTCGCCCACGAATTCAACCACAGCTGGGACGGCAAATATCGGCGCGGCGCCGACCTGTTCACGCCCGACTACCGCATGCCGATGCAGAACAGCCTGCTCTGGGTCTATGAGGGCCAGACTCAATTCTGGGGCAACGTTCTGTCGGCGCGCTCGGGCATGATGCCGGTCGAGGACATCAAGGCCGAGCTCGCCCGCACCGCTGCTTATTACAGCACCATGCCCGGCCGGACCTGGCGCCCGCTGATCGACACCACCAACGATCCGATCATCAGCGCCCGCCAGCCCAAGCCCTTCCCGAGCTGGCAGCGCTCGGAGGATTATTACAGCGAGGGCATGCTGATCTGGCTCGACGTCGACAGCATCATCCGCGAGCGCACCCGCGGCCGCAAGTCGATCGACGATTTCGCCCGCGCCTTCTTCGGCATCAATCCGGGCGATCAGGGCATCTCCACCTACACGTTCGACGACGTGGTGCGGACGCTGAACGCGGTCACTCCTTATGACTGGGCGACCTATCTCAACCAGCGGGTGGAGCGTCCCGGCGACGCGCCGCTCGACTGGATCAAGCGCGGCGGATACCGCCTCGCCTATAGCGAGACGCCGCCGGCCTACTTCAAGTCACGCGAGCTCGACCGCGAGATCCTGGATCTCACCTACGCGATCGGCATTACCGTCGGGAAAGACGGCGTGATCAACGGCGTCGCATGGGATTCGCCCTTGTTCAACGAGGGCGTGACCACCGGCACCAAGATCGTCGCGATCAACGGCCGCGAATATTCGAACGACGACTTCAAGGGCGCAATCACCGCCGCCAAGGGCAGCAAATCGCCGATCAAGCTGCTGGTGAAGAAGGGCGACCTCTTCCGGACCATCGATCTCGATTATCACGAGGGGCTGAAATATCCGGTGCTGGAGAAGGTCGGGACCGGCCGTTCTTCGCTCGACGACCTGCTCGCCCCACTCCCGTAAGGAAAACACGATGATCCGTACCTGCCTTCTCGCCGGCGCCTCCCTGCTGTTCGCGGCGCCGGCAATGGCGGCGCCTGCCACCGCCACCGCCCAGGCCGAGGCCGCGCTGGCTCGGATCGACGCGCTGAACCCCAAGCTCAACGCCGTGATCGCCGTCGACCCGACCGCGCTGGAGCAGGCGCGGGCGCTCGACCGGCAGCGGCGAGGGCGCGGCCCTCTGTTCGGCATGCCGATCCTGCTCAAGGACAATATCGAGGCAAAGGGGCCGCTTCCGACCACCGCCGGCAGTCTTGCCCTCAAGGACAATGTCACCAATCGCGACGCGCCGCTGGTGGCAAGGCTGCGCGCGGCCGGGGCCGTGATCGTCGGCAAGGCCAATCTGTCCGAATGGGCCAATATCCGATCGAGCGATTCGATCTCCGGCTGGAGCGCAGTCGGCGGCCAGACCCGCAATCCGCACGCGCTCAACCGCAACACCTGCGGATCGAGCTCGGGCAGCGGCGCGGCCGTGGCCGCCGGCATGGTGCCAGCCGCGATCGGCTCGGAGACGGACGGCTCGATCACCTGCCCGGCCGCGATCAACGGCATCGTCGGTTTCAAGCCCACGGTCGGCCTCGTCAGCCGCACGCATATCGTGCCGATCAGCCACAGCCAGGATACGGCCGGTCCGATGACACGCACGGTGCGCGAGTCCGCCTTGGTGCTGGGCGCGATCGCCGGCAGCGACGCGGCCGATCCGGCCACGGCCGAGGCCGACAAGCGCCGCACCGATTATGCCGCCGCGCTCTCGTCCGATGCACTGCGGGGCAAGAGGATCGGCGTGATGCGCTTCGCCACCGGCTTCCGCACCGATGCAGCGTTCGAGGAGGCGCTTGCGACGCTGAAGGCCCAGGGCGCCACGTTGGTCGAGATCGCCAAGTTCGAGGGTCGCGGCGAGATCGGCAAGAACGAGTTCACCGTCCTGCTGACCGAACTCAAGGCCGATATGAACGCATATCTCGCCAGCACGCCGCCGACGGTGAAGACGCGCACGCTGGCGGACCTGATCGCCTTCAACAAGGCCAATGCCGCCAAGGAGATGGCGCTGTTCGGCCAGGACATTTTCGAGCAGGCCGAGAAGACCAAAGGGCTAGACGACGAGGATTACAAGAAGGCGCGCACCTTCTCCTTCACCAAGGCAGGGCCCGAAGGCATCGACCGCCTTCTCAAGGAGCATGACGTCGTCGCTTTGGTCGGCCCGACTATGCCGCCCGCCTGGCCGATCGACGCGGTCAACGGCGACCAGATCAGCGGCGGCGGCGCCGGGAGCCTCGCCGCGGTCGCTGGCTATCCGCACCTCACCGTGCCGATGGGCGAGGTGAAGGGACTTCCCGTGGGCCTGAGCTTCATCGGCCCCAAATGGTCGGACGCGATGATCCTGTCGCTCGGCTACGCCTATGAGCAGGCGTCGAGGAAGCGGGTCGAACCGACCCTGGCCGAATCGGTCGAGACGATGCCGGCGGTCGCGCCCTTGCTCGACCCCGCCCGCTGACCTCGCCGGTCAGTGGATGAGCTTCAGGCCGGCGATGCAGGCGACGATGCCGAAGATGAGGGCGATGCGCAGCGCGCCGGCCGCTTCCTGGAAGAAGAAGATGCCGACCAGCACCGTGCCGACCGCGCCGATCCCGCCCCAGACCGCGTAGGCAGTACCCATCGGGATCGTGCGCGATGCCTTTTCGAGCAGGCCCATGGAGAGCGTCACCGAGACCAGGAAGGCGAGCGTCCACGGGAGATTCTTGAAGCCGTCGACGAAGCGCAGCGCGGTGGTGAACCCCACCTCGAAAAGGCCGCCGAGAACGAGCCAGAACCACGCCATCATAAAGCCGCCTCCATTTCCGCGATCGAGACAGGGCGCCGGCGCGCCGCGATGATGCAGGCCGTAACGATCATCGCCGCGCCGACAAGGGTGAAAGGACGCACCGGCTCGTCGAAGATCAGATAGCCGAAGAAGGACGCCCAGACGAAGGCGGTATATTCGACCGGAGCGAGATGCTGCGCCTCGGCCCGCGCATAGGCCCAGGAGAGCAGCATCAGCGAGACAAAGGCGAGCAAGGCGGCGCCGAGGATGGCCGGCCATTCCGCCGCGGCAGGCACCTCGGCCAGCGCAGGCGCGGCGAAGAGGAAGCAGCCGGTCATGATCAGGCTCATGAAGAAGGCGACCTCGAGCGGCCCGGCCACCTGCGCCTGCCGGCGCATCAGGATTATATTATAAGCATAGAGGCCGGCCGAGATCAGGATGGCGATGGCGCCCTCGAACGCCTCAGGCCCGAGATCGGCCGCGGCCTGGCCCGACAGGATCACGATCACGCCGGCAAAGCCGAGCAACGAGGCCAGGATCGCCTGGCGCTCGATCTTTTCCTTCAAAAGCCAGGCGGCGAGATAGAGCGCGATCAGCGGCGCGACGAACGACAAAGCCACGCCCTGCGCCAGCGGCACGCGGGCGAGCCCCCAGAAAAACAGCATCGCCATCGCCGCCGACAATATGCCGCGCAGGAGATGGATGCGCCCGGCTTCTCGTCCGGGCCAGGCGCTCCGCCGGACGAAGAAGACGAGGCCGCCGATGACGGCGCCGGCCAGCGTCCGCCACAGCAAAGCATTGTATGCGCCGATCCCGATCGCGAGATCCTTCATCACCGCGTCCATCGTCGAGAAGGCGGCGATGCCGAGCGAGGCGACGGCGAAGGCGGTGGCGGTGCTATGAACGGGGGAACGCATCAGGCCGTCATTGCGAGGAGCGAGCGACGAAGCAATCCACTTATCCCGCGGCGACGCCACTGGATTGCCGCGCTACGCTCGCAGTTACGTCCTACTCGGCGGCTGTTGGGAGGGCGTCGGTAGTGGCGGCTTCGATCTCGGCGGCCTTCGCCTCGACCAATCGGACGATATGGTCGACCATGTCGGCGTCCTGGACGTGGTGGTCGGTGACGCCCGACAGATAGACCATATGCTTCCCGTTGCCGCCGCCGGTGAGGCCGATATCGGTCTCGCGCGCCTCGCCGGGACCGTTGACGACGCAGCCGAGCACGGAGAGCGAGAGCGGCGTGCGGATGTGGCTCAGCCTTTCCTCGAGCGTCTGCACGGTGCGGATCACGTCGAACCCCTGGCGCGCGCAGGACGGGCAGGAGACGACGCGAACGCCGCGATTGCGGATGCCGAGGCTCTTCAAAATTTCGTAGCCGACCCGCACTTCCTCTTCCGGTTCGGCGGAGAGCGAGACGCGGATCGTGTCGCCGATGCCGAACCAGAGCAAGGAGCCGATGCCGATCGCCGACTTGACGGTGCCGCCACGAGCGCCGCCGGCCTCGGTGATGCCGAGATGGAGCGGGCAATCGACGGCTTCGGCGAGCTGCTGGTAGGCGGCGACGGCCAGAAACACGTCCGACGCCTTCACCGCGACCTTATATTCGCGGAAATCCTGGTCCTCGAGCAGCTTGATATGGTCGAGCGCGGATTCGACCAGCGCCTCGGGGCACGGCTCGCCATATTTCTCGAGCAGGTCCTTTTCGAGGCTGCCGGCATTCACGCCGATCCGCATCGAACAGCCGTTCGCCTTGGCCGCGCGCACGACTTCGGCGACCCGCGCCTCCGACCCGATATTGCCGGGATTGATGCGCAGGCAGGCGGCGCCGGCGTCGGCGGCCTCAAGTGCACGCTTATAGTGGAAGTGGATGTCGGCAACGATCGGTACCCGCGCCGCGCGCACGATCTGCCTGAGCGCGGCGGTGGATTCCTCGTCCGGACAGGAGACGCGGATGATGTCCGCGCCCGCTTCCTCGCAACGGCGGATCTGGTCGATAGTGGCCTTGACGTCGGCGGTATTGGTGTTGGTCATCGTCTGGACGGTGACGGGCGCGTCGCCGCCAACGGCGACATTGCCGACCATGATCTGGCGCGAGGGACGGCGCGCGATGTCGCGCCAGGGTCGAATGGACATGGCCGCCATATAAGCGATTGAAGTGACAAGACCAAGGCGAAGCGATCCGCCTCTCAGCCCTCCTTGGGCGGTCGGCCCCGGCGCCGCGTCTCGGGCGGCGGGACCTTGACGCCCCGCCGCGCCAGCGCCTCGCGCAAGAGAAACTCTATCTCGGCATTGACGCTCCGGAAATCGGCCGCCGCCGCGCGCTCGAGCGCCGCCCACAGGGCGGGCTCGATGCGCAGCGGAAAGGCCTTTTTCGGGCTGTCGGGCATAGGCTTACTGATACAGGGTCCCGGCGTTCACGACCGGCTGGGTATCGCGCTCGGAGCAAAGCACAACCATCAGGTTCGAGACCATCGCCGCCTTGCGTTCGTCATCGAGCTCGACCACCGCCTTCTCGGACAGCATCTGCAGCGCCGTCTCGACCATGGTGACCGCGCCGGTCACCAGTTTCTGCCGGGCCGCGATCACCGCCTCGGCCTGCTGGCGGCGGAGCATCGCCTGCGCGATCTCCTGCGCATAAGCGAGGTGGGTGAGGCGGCATTCGTCGATCGTGATCCCGGCGACGGCGACGCGATCCTGCAATTCGGTCTTCAGTTCCTCGTTCACGACATCCGCGTTGCCGCGCAGGGTCGTCTCGAGATGCTCGATATCGTCATAAGGGTAGCGGGCACCGATCGCGCGCACCGCGCTCTCGATCTGGACGAAGACGAATTTGGTGTAGTCGTCGACGTCGTAGAGCGCCTGCGCGGTGTCGGTGACACGCCAGACCACATTGGACGCGATCTCGATCGGGTTGCCGCGCAGATCGTTCACCTTCAGCCGCTCCGAAGTGACATTGTGGACGCGCGTCGAAATCTTGGTGCGGGTCAGCCACGGCCAGCGCCAGCGCAGGCCGGTGGTGCGGTCGGTGCCCTTATAGTCGCCGAACAAGAGGATCGCGGCCGCCTGGTTGGGCTGCAGGAAATAGAAGCCGCAGGCGACGAACAGGGCGACGAGACCGCCGATAACGGCGACGCTCCCGCCCAGCACTTCACGGCCGCCGGCGGCGAGCGGGAGTCCTACCGCAGCCGCGGCGATGGCGATCAGCACCACGAGCAGCATCAGATAGCCACTATAGGTGTCGGCTCGCCGCTCGCGGGAAAGGCGAAGCGCCTTGAGGTCGTTGGTGGCATGTGCGTCGGTCATATGTCCCTCCCTAATGATGATATCATATTTATATCGACTCGATTCGCGCAAGCGGAATCGGATCACGGTGGCGGGACGGCTGGTTTCTGCTATTCGGCGCACGCGTAGCGAACCGGAGCCCGACGATGACCCTTCCGTCCCAGCAGCAGAAGAATGCGTGGAAGCTCGTCATCCACGGCGGCGCCGGAATCATCGAGCGCGCGATGCTGTCGCAAGCGGACGAGCGGGAAATCCGCGCCGCGCTCGAACATGCGCTGGATACGGGGTCGGCGGTGCTCGAAGCCGGCGGCAGCGCGCTCGATGCGGTCGAGGCCGCCGTGCGCGAGCTCGAGGACAATCCCCATTTCAACGCCGGCCGCGGTTCGGTCTTCACCTATCAGGGCACCAACGAGCTCGACGCTGCGATCATGGACGGCGCAACGCGCGATGCCGGCGCCGTCACCGGCGTTAGCGCGACGCGCAACCCTGTCAGCCTCGCCCGCGCCGTGATGGAGCACAGCCCGCACGTGATGCTGAGCCGCGAGGGCGCCGACCAGTTCTCGCGCGAGCGCGACCTGGAGCAGGTCGGCCCTGAATGGTTCGCGACCGTGGAGCGGCGCCGCCAGTTGGACGAGATGAAAGCCAGGGCCGACTGGTTCGACGCAGACATGAAATACGGCACGGTCGGCGCGGTCGCGCTCGACGTGCACGGCCATGTCGCTGCGGCGACCTCGACCGGCGGCATCACCGGCAAGCGCTGGGCGCGGATCGGCGATTCGCCGGTGATCGGTGCCGGCACCTATGCCGACGATCGCGCCTGCGCCGTCTCGGCGACGGGATCGGGGGAATATTTCATTCGTCTGGGAGTCGCCCACGAAATCTGTGCGCGCATGCGGTTCACTGGCGAGAGTGCGAAACAGGCGGCCGACCATGTGATCGGCGAGCTGACCGCGCTGGGCGGCACCGGCGGCGTCATCGTCGTCTCTCCGTCAGGCGACGCCGACTGGTCGTTCAATTCAGTGGGAATGTACCGCGGCAAGGCGTCGGCCGCAGGCAAGATGGTCGCCATCTTCGGCGACGAGGGCTGACGCCCCCTCCCCGTGGGGGAGAGGGCGCACCATCCTTATTGCGGGACGACGGTCACGGCGCGGCGGTTCTGCGCCCAGGCCGCCGGATCGGAGCCGATTGCTTCGGGCCGTTCCTTGCCCCAGCTGATCACGTTCAGGCGCGACGCGGCGATGCCCTTGGCGATCAGATAGTTCTTGGCCGAATTGGCGCGGCGGTCGCCGAGCGCGAGGTTATATTCGCGGGTGCCGCGCTCGTCGGCATGGCCTTCGATCGTGACGCTGACATTCGGATTGCGCTGCAGCCAGGCTGCCTGCGTGTCGAGCGTCGCGCGGGCGCGGTCGTCGAGCGTGTGCATCTCGGTGTCGAAGAAGACGCGATCCGACGTCACGCTCTGGACGAAGTCGGCGCGCGAGCCCGGCACCACGGTCTGGCCGACGCCGGTCTGGTCGCCGTTGACGTCGGTGCCCGTCTCCGAGGCCGGCGGCGGCGGCAGCTGCTCCGGCGTCTTCTTGCCGCAGCCGGCGGTGAGGGCGAGCGCAGCCGCCATTGCGGCGATCTTCAGGCTCGTTCTCGTCATTGCATTCTCCTTTGGTTATCGTTGGGAGTTACGGAAGCAGTGGGCCCCAGGCCGGGTCCGAGCCGTCGAGCGGCGTCGGGATGCGGCGTTCGTTGGTGCCGGTCAGATCGACCTGCCACACGCTTGATTTGCCGCCGCGGCCCTGGCTGGTGCGGAAAAACTGGATGACGCGGCCGTTGGGCGACCAGCTTGGCGATTCGTCCTGCCAGCTGTTGGTGAGCAGCCGCTCGCCGGAGCCTTCCGGAGTCATCACGCCGATGCGGAAGCTGCCGACGCGGGTAAAGGCGATGAGATCGCCGCGCGGGCTCCATTCGGGAGTGGCGTAGCTGCCGCCGCCGAAGCTGATGCGGCGCTGGTTCGAACCGTCGGCATTCATCACGTAGAGCTGCTGGCTGCCCGAACGGTCGCTCTCGAAGACGATGCGCGACCCGTCCGGCGAGTAGCTGCCGCCGATGTCGATGCCGGGGCTGTTGGTCAGGCGCTGCGGCGTGCCGCCGTTCGCCGAGATGCGGTAGATGTCCATGTTGCCGTTGACCGACATCGAATAGAGGATGAAGCGGCCGTCGGGCGAGAAGCGGGGCGCGAAGGTTTGGTGGACGCTCTCGGTCACCAGCCGCTGCCGCCCGGTGCCGATATCGTAGATGTAGATGCGCGGCTTGTTCTCGAGATAGCTCAGATAGACGATCTGCTTGTAATCGGGCGAGAACCGAGGCGTCAGCACGACCGACTGGCCGTTGGTGAGGAAGCGATGGTTGGCGCCGTCCGAATCCATGATCGCGAGGCGCTTAACCCGCTTATCCTTGGGGCCGGATTCGGCGATATAGGCGATGCGGCTGTCGAAGAACGGGCTCTCGCCCGACAGTCGCGAATAGATGGCGTCGGCGCATTTGTGCGCGGCGCGGCGCCAGTCGCGGGGCTCGACGACATAGCCCTGACGGGTAAGCTCGGACTTGAGTGCGACATCGTAAAGGTAGCAGCCGACGGTGAGCTTGCCGTCGCTATTGGCACGGACGAAGCCCTGGACGAGCGCGACCGCTCCCGTTCCGGGCCAGTAATCGAATGCCGGGGCGGTCACTTCGGGAAAGGTGATGGCGCGGACGGCGCCCGGCCCGAGCGGCCGAAACAGGCCGCTGCGGCTGAGATCGCCGGCGACGACCTCGGCCACCTGGCGTCCCAGCGCATCGGTCGTGCCGGCCGGCGTCGAGGCGCTTTCCGGGGTCGGCATGGCAGGCACCGCGATCACCATATCGGCGGCGCTCTCGTCGGTCACGTCGACGGCGAGCTGGGCCTGAGCCGGCATGGCCAGGATCGCCGCGGCGCCGGTGAGGAGGAACTTCAGTCGGGTCATTGAGAGAGCCTCTTGTCGAACGTTGTCGTGAGCTGTTTCCAGGCGTCGTAATATTCCGCAGGGAGGCGGAAGGGCGCGGCGAGCCGCACAGCCTTCACCGCCTGCTCCTGGTGAAGCTTGACCTGCGGGCGATTGCTGGCGGTCTGGCCGGTAGTGCCGAGCACATCGATATCGGTGACGGCGCCATTGCGAGCGAGACTGATCTGCAGTTCGGTGCGCAGCAGCTCGGCATCGGCGCCGGTCGGAGCCTTCCAGTGCGGCTTGAGCTGGCGCCGGATCTCGGCCGCGAGCGAGCTGCGCGCCGCTGCGCTGATATTGGCGGCGGGCGGCGCGGTCGAGCGGCTGTCCGTCTCGCGATCACTGACGCCGCTCAGAAGGCCGCTCAGCCGCCCGGTGGGACGCTGGGCCTTTTCGGTCGGGCGCGCCGGCTTGGCTTTCTCGGCGGATTTGGCCGGTGCAGGCTTGGACGCCTCCGTCGGCTTCGGCTTGGCGGCAGGCGCCGGTTCCGGACGGGGCGCCTTCGGCTGCGGCCGCGGGGCGGGCGCCGGTTCCGGAAGCGCCGCTTTCGGTTGGGGGGTGGGAGCGGGAGACGGCAATGGTTCGGGCTCCGGGAGCGGGGGCGTGGTGTCTACCGGGCCCTCTACTTCGCCGAGCTTCGCCGCCGGCTCCTCGCGCGAAATGACCGGCGCGGCGCTCTCCAGCCCGACCTCGTCGACGAACGAGACTTCGATCGGCGGATTGGTAACCGGCATCTTGGTGACCGAGGCGAAGCCGAGCGACAGCGCCGCCAGCAGGGCGACGTGCCCCGCCAGCGCGACTCCGAAGCCGGTTGCCTCCGCCCGATCCATCAGCGCGCGCCTTCCTGGGTGCTGACCAGAGCGACCTTCCGCAGCCCGGCGACATTGATCTCGCCCATCACGCGCATGACATGGCCGTAATCGAGGCCTTTGTCGGCGCGCAGGAAGATACGCGGGCCGCCTTCCTCGCGGCTGGCTGCTGCGATCTGGCGCAGGCGCTGGCCGAGCTCGCCCTCGGCGACTTGCGCCTCGCCGATGAAGATCGCGCCATTGGCGTCGAGGCCGATCTGGATCGGCTCCTGCTCCTGGTCGAGCGCCCCCGCCTTGCTGTCGGGCAGATCGACCGGCACGCCGGCGACCAGCAACGGCGCCGTCACCATGAAGATGATCAGCAGCACCAGCATCACGTCGACCATCGGCGTGACGTTGATCTCCGCCATCGGCGAACGGCGCCCGCGGCGCCCCTGTCCGAGGATCGGCCCCATCGCCATCAGGCGTCGAGCTCCAGCTCGCGGCTCAAGGTGCCGTGGAACCCGTCGGCGAAGCGCGTCAGCCGGGCTTCCATGCGGTTGATGCCGTGGGTCATGCGGTTGTAGGCGATGACCGCAGGGATCGCCGCGAACAGGCCGATCGCGGTCGCGAACAGCGCCTCGGCGATGCCCGGGGCGACCACGGCGAGGCTGGTATTGTTCGATCCGGCGATGTCGCTGAAGCTGCGCATGATGCCCCACACCGTGCCGAACAGGCCGACGAACGGCGCCACCGAGCCGATCGTAGCGAGGATGTTCAGGCGGTCGGCCAGCCTGTCGATCTCGGCGCCAACCGCGGAATGCATGGCCATGGCGAGGCGATGGCGCGTGCCTTCCTTGTCGATCGTCTTGCCGGCCGTCGAGCGCCGCCATTCGGCAAGCCCGGCGGTGAAGATCCTGGCGCTCGGCCATTCCTCCTTGCCGCGCGTGTCGGCGAACCGGTCGATATCGTCCGCCTTCCAGAAATCTTTTTCGAACCGCTCGTTTTCGCGCGCGATTTTGCGGATGCGGAAAGCGTGGCCGATGATGATCGCCCACGTCCAGATGCTGGCCAATATCAGACCGATCATGACCGACTTCACGACCAGGTCGGCTTGCATAAACAAGGCCACGGGCGACATCATCTCGGCCGGGCTGGTACCCAAATTACTCAAATTCTTCCCCTTTCAGCCGCTCGAAAATATCCCTCCAGGCGCGCGGCTGCCGCTGCGGGCGGCCATCCGGCGTCAGGAAGGCGGCGGTCACCTCGGCGTCCGTCAAGACTTCATCGCCTCGCATGACTCGTTGATGAATGACGCAGCTTGCCGCCCGCACTTCGCGCACGTGGCTGACGACGACGAGGTCGTCGTCGAGCTTGGCAGGCATGCGATATTTGATCGCCACTTCGGCGACCGCATAGACGCCCTCGCCGCTTTCCAGCGCCGCGCGCTGGTCGATGCCCACGGCGCGGAGCATGTCCGACCGGGCGCGTTCCATGAAGCGCAGATAATTGGCGTAATAGACGATGCCCGCCACATCCGTGTCCTCGAAATAGACGCGGAGCGCGAAGCGATGGGATTTTCCATGGAAACCGCCCCGATAGGGCCGGTCGTGGATCGGCATGTTCATGCTTCAAGGTCTCTAGGGGGCATTAACCTTTGAAGGAACCCCTGCCGACCCCCAAGCGGACCATTGAGACGGGCCGCTTCTATTTCGCGTCGAAGAGGCCGTCCTGCGATCCGGAGGGCGGATTGAGGCCGAGATGGGTCCAGCCGCGCCCGTTGAGGCAGCGCCCGCGTGCCGTCCGCGCGATCAGGCCGAGCTGGATCAGATAAGGTTCGATCACTTCCTCGATCGTGTCGCGCGGCTCGGAGAGGCCGGCGGCGAGCGTCTCCACGCCCACCGGCCCGCCGCGATAGATGTCGGCGATCATGTGCAGGTAGCGCCGGTCCATCGCGTCGAGGCCGAGCGCGTCGACTTCCATCCGGGTGAGCGCACCGGCGGCCACATGGGCGTCGACCTGCGGCGCGCGCGCGGCCTCGGCGAAGTCGCGGACGCGGCGGAGCAGCCGGCCGGCGATGCGCGG
>JAFAEZ010000072.1 GCA_023423775.1 Pseudomonadota bacterium | reverse complement strand
CTTAGTCACGGACGTCCGCGTCAGCCGCGTTCGCCGCTGCGAACCGGCGCCTGGTAGACCGGCGCGGGCTGGGGCGGACGGCCCTGATAATACTGGCCTTCGCGGACATAGCCGTCGGCATAGCCGTCATTGTCGTGGTCGGCCCAGACGGCGCCGGCAATGCCGCCGACCGCCGCGCCGATGGCGGCGCCTTCGATCGGGCTGAGGCCGCCGACGACGGCGCCGAGACCGGCACCCGCAGCCGCGCCGATGGCGGCACCGGTTCCGGCGCTGCGCAGCGTCGCATCGTCTTCAGCAGTGGTGGAGCAGGCGCCGAGGGACATGGATCCCGCCGCGACAAGGGCGATCATCATTTTGTTCATTTGCTTCTCCCGGTAACGCGGGCCGAGGGGAGGCCGGCGGCATCTACACGCCGCAGACCGGCCCGCCGTCGATTTAACGAGGTGCCTACCGAAACGTTCCGCAAGGGTAATGCAATGCGCGACGCCGGCTGGAAAAGCGCGGAAAACCAAATGGTTCAGAAGGGGAAATAAAGCTGGATCGCGATGATCGCAGCGACCCATGTGATCAGGTTGAGCGGCAAACCGACGCGGACGAAGTCCATATAGGTGTAGCCGCCCATCTGATAGACCATGGCGTTGGTCTGATAGCCGAACGGCGTGGCGAAGGCGGCGCTGCCTGCGATCATGACCGCGACCAGGAACGGCCGCGGGCTGACCGCCAGCGCCTCGGCCAGGGCCACCGCGACCGGCGTGACGAGCACGGCCACGGTCGCGTTCGACAGCAATTCGGTCAGGAACAATGTCGCCCCGTAGAGCAGGATGAGCGCGAGCAGCGGCGGCATGGCGTCGAGAGAACCGACCAGGCGCTCGGTCGCCGCGGTGGCGAGGCCGGTCACGTCCAGCGCTATGCCGAGCACCACCATGCCGGCGATCAGCATGAGGATGTCCGGCCGCAGGCCGCGATAGGCCTCGTCCGCGGTGATGATGCGCAGGACGATGAGCAAGACCGCGCCGGCAAAGGCGGCGGCGGCGATCGGCGCGACGTTCAAGGCCGCAAGCGCGACCACCGACACGAAGACGAGCGCCGAGACCAGGGCCTGCATCGGGCGCAGCTTGCGCCCTTCGGCAAAGGCGCTGGCCGAGCCGAGCTGGGCCCCGGCCAAACCGGGCTCCAGGGTGAGATCGGGGTCGACGGGCGCCGGGGCCACGCGCGAATCCATCAGGCGGCCGCTGAACAAAGCGAGGTACAGGCCGCCGGCCACCGCCACGGCCACTCCGACCGGCGTGATCTCGAAGATGCCGAAGCGGGCCTGGCCGGCAACCATCGCCATGTCGTTGACCAGCAGATTGGTCGAGGTGCCGATCAGGGTGCAGCAGCCGCCGAGCACGGCGGCGTAGGACAGCGGCATCAGGAAGCGCTTGGGCGAGAGATCGAGCGCGGTCGCAACGTCGCGGACCACGGGCGCGCTCAGCACGACGATCGGCGTGTTGTTGAGAAAGGCGGAGAGGCTGCCGCACAAGGCGATGAGCAGCCAGATGCCGAGACCGCCGATCCGCCGGCAGAGATCGACGCCGCGGCGGATGGCGCTGTCGAGCAGGCCGGACAGTTCCATCGCGTAGGCAATTACGAACAGCGAAGCGAGGGCGATGATCGCCGGGCCGGCAAAGGCCGCCTGCACCTCGACCGGGCGGACCGCGCCGGTGATCAGGAGGACGGCGGCGCCGCACAATGCGACCACGTCGGCACGCGCCTTGTCCCATATCATCGCGGCCATGACACCGACGAGGACCAGCAGGGTGACAATCTGTTCGAAACTCATCCCGCATTTCCGGCAGAAGACATGTAAGAAGGCCGGCAAGCTGCCCTCTTGACGGCGGGGGGGCAAGGGCGGTTCGATGCCCGGAACGGAACCAGGCCTCGCGCCGAAGGGGAAAACAGATGCGTTCGGACGGTGTTCCCGGGATCGGAATCGGCGGCCTGATGGCGGCCGCGGCGCTCGCGCTGGCGGGATGCGGCGGCGGCGAACAGAAGGCCGCCGCGCCCGAACCCGAACCGACGAACACGATCGCCGAGACGCTCCCGATCGTGGAGCCGCCGCTCGACCGCGAGCGGATGCTGACGGCGGTGGCGCGGGCGGCGAGCGCCTTTGCCGCCGGGATCGACGACAGCCAGGCCCAGGCCGAGCTCAAGGGGCGGCAGTTCACCCTGCCGATCCGGTTCGGCTGCGCAGGGCCCGAGCAAGAGGGAGAGGCATCGACCGGCAGCGCGATGCGCTGGTCCTATGATCCGGAAAGCCAGGTGCTGAAGGTGCGGGCCAAGCCCGACATCACCGGCACCACGCCTGCGGCCAAGGCGCTCTTCCCGGGCGAGATCGAGGCGATCGAGGGCTTTTGGGTGCCCAATCCCTGGATCCTCGAGGATTCGTGCCCGGCCGCATCGGCTGCCGCCGACGAGGCGGCCCCCGAACCCGATGCGGCGGGCGAGGCGTCCTCGAAGGAGGTGGAGGC
>JAFAEZ010000035.1 GCA_023423775.1 Pseudomonadota bacterium | reverse complement strand
GGCCATATCACCGGCGGCCATATCATCCGCATCGGCGAGGGGATGAAGGTCGCGACCGGCATCACCTTGCTGTCGCTCCTGCTCGGCGTGGCGGCGATGGCCGCCGGCGCGGGCGATGCGGGCGCGGGCATCATGGCCGCGGGCCAACAGGCGGCGATGGGCAAGTTTCTCGCCTACAGCCGGACCCAGGAATCGACCACCGACCAGGCCGGCGCCAAATATCTGTCGGGCGCCGGGATCAGCGGCAAGGGATCGATCGCCTTCTTCAAGAAGCTGCAGAATCTGGAGTTCCGCCTCGCCATCCCGCAGGACAATGGCTATGCGCGCACCCACCCGCTGACCGGCGAGCGCATCACGGCTTTGCAGCATCTCTATGAGAAGGATCCGGCCTGGAACAAGCCGAGCGACCCCGAGCTCGAGAAGCGCTTCCAGCGGGTCAAGGCCAAGCTCGCCGGCTTCGTCGGCGACCCCAAGCAGACGCTGATCAAATATCCGGAGAGCGACAAGAGCGTGCCCGCCCGCTACGCGCGCGCTTATGCCTGGCACAAGAGCGCCTGGCCCGACCGTGCCAACGCCGAGGTCGACAGCCTGCTGCGCGAGAGCCCGCGCGACCCGTTCTTCCTGGAATTGAAGGGCCAGATATTGCTCGAATCGGGCAAGCCCAAGGAAGCGCTGGAATCGCTGCGCCAAGCGGTCGCGATCGCGCCCGACCAGCCGCTCATCTCGGCCCTGTTCGGCCATGCCTTGATCGCCACCGAGGACGAGAAGAACTTCGAAGAGGCCAAGTCCATCCTCCGCGCCGCCGTCGGCCGCGACAATTCCAATCCGTTCGCCTGGTACCAGCTCGGCATCGTCTATGACCGCGAGGGCGATACGGCCCGCGCCGCGCTGGCGACGGCCGAGCGTTACAATCTCGAAGGCTATTCGAAGCTCGCGCTCGCCAATGCCGAGCAGGCGATGAAGGGCATCCCCACCGGCAGCCCCGACTGGATTCGCGCGCAGGACATCGCCATGGTGTCGCGGACCGAGGTCGAGAAGAACAAGAAGAACCGCTGATCGGGCCGCAGGGCCCGCGCCGGCGGCTGGAGCGCATTTCCATGGACAGGAGAAATATGGTGGGGGCAGGCCTCGTCGGCTTGGTGATCGGCGGTGCCGCGGTGGCGCTTGCGGGGCAGGGGACCAAATTCTCTGCCGACCCGGAGCGCGCGCGGATCGAGAAGATCGTGCGCGAGTATATCCTCGCCAACCCCGAGATCATCCCGGAGGCCGTCGACCGGCTCCAGGGCAAACAGATGGCCAAGGTCATTGCCGAGAACCGCGCCGCCATCGAGACGCCCTTCCACAGCGCCTGGGCGGGGGCACAGAATGGCGATGTCGTCCTCGTCGAATTCTTCGATTATGCCTGCGGCTATTGCCGCAAGAGCAACCCAGACATCGAGCGGCTGCTGGTCGAGGACAAGAAGCTGAAGGTCGTGTGGCGCGAGCTGCCTGTGCTGGGTCCCGACAGCCAGGCCGCCGCGGAGGTCAGCCTTGCCGCTGCCAAGCAGGGCAAGTTCAAGCGCTTCCACGACCAGCTCTTCGCCGCCGGCCGGCCAACGGCCGCGGCAGTGAAGGGCGCCCAGGTCGCGGCCGGCGTGGTCCCGGAGCCTGGCGCGGCCGAATTCCGCGCCGAGATCGAGAAGAATTACGAGCTCGCCCGCGCGATCAACGCCACCGGCACCCCGACCTTCGTCGTCGGCGACCAAGTGCTGCAGGGCGCGGTCGGTTATGAAGCGCTGAAGGAAGCGATCGCTAGGGCGCGCGCTTCTTGAACATCGCCCCGGCGGAGTCTTGGGCCCCAGGGCAGGTTTAGCGAGATCTCGTCACGAGACTGGCCCTCGCCGGGAATGGCGTGGGAGCGGGATGGGTTCAGCTCTGTGGCGCGCCCTTGAACCCTTGGGCGACGACATACCATTCCGACGAGCCCTTGCGGCTGGCCGGCGGCTTGGCGTGCTTCACCGTCGTGAAGTTGCGCTTGAGTTCGGCGACGAGCTGCGCATCCGCGCCTCCCGCCAGCACCTTCGCCACGAAGGCGCCGCCGGGCCGCAGCACCTCTGTCGCGAACAGCAGCCCTGCTTCGACCAGGCCCATCGTGCGCAGATGGTCAGTCTGGGGGTGCCCCACTGTGTTGGCCGCCATGTCGGAAAGGACGAGATCGGCCGGGCCGCCGAGCGCTTCCTTGAGCAAGTCGGGCGCCTGCTCGTCCATGAAATCCATCTGCAGGATGGTGACGCCGTCGAGCGGGTCGGTCGGCAGCAGATCGATGCCGACCACCATCGATTGCGGCAGCCGCTGGCGCACCACCTGGCTCCAGCCGCCGGGGGCGATGCCGAGATCGATCACCCGCTTGGCGCCCTTGAGAAAGTGGAAGCGCTCGTCGAGCTCGATCAATTTGTACGAGGCGCGCGAGCGATAGCCCTCGGCCTTGGCCCTTTTCACATAGGGGTCGTTCAATTGCCGCTCGAGCCAGCGTGTCGAGCCGACCTTGCGCCCCTTGGCGGTTTTCACCCGGGTTCGGAGGCCTTTATCCTGTACCATCAGGCGCGCTTATATCGGATGGCCATCGCGCGCCATGAGCGATCGCAGGATTCCTTCGCGAATGCCGCGGTCGGCGACGCCGAGCGTCTTGGCCGGCCAGATGTCCATGATCGCCTCCAGGATCGCGCAGCCCGCGACGACGAGATCGGCGCGCTCGTGGCCGATGCACGGCAGTTCTGACCTCTCCTGCAGAGACATGCGCGACAGCATCTGGCTCACGGCCCGCATCGATTCCGCCGGCACCATCAGTCCATCGATCGCGCGGCGATCATAGCTCGGCAGCGCGAGGTGGACGCTGGCCAGCGTCGTCACCGTGCCGCTCGTCCCCATCAGCCGGATATTGTCCTGCGTCTTCGGCAGCATCTGAACGAAGCGGCTGAAGGCGTTTTTCACCCGCTCGCGCATGCGGACATAGGCCGCCATTCGCTCCTCGGCCGTTTTGAAATCGCGGCCTTCGCTCTCGGTGAGCGAGACGACGCCCCACGGCGCGCTCCACCAGCATTTGATCTTGGGATTGTGGCCGTCCGTGTCGATCAGCACCAATTCGGTGGAGCCGCCGCCAATGTCGAAGATCAGCGCGGGGCCGTCGCCGGGCTCGAGCAGGCGGTGGCAGCCGAGCATCGCCAGCCGCGCTTCCTCCTCGGGCGAGATGATGTCGAGGGCGATCCCGGTCTCCTGATAGACCCGCTCGACGAAATGGCGGCCGTTGACGGCCCGCCGGCATGCCTCGGTCGCAACCGAGCGTGCCAGCGAGACGCGGCGGCGGCGAAGCTTGTCGGAGCAGACCGACAAGGCCGAAAGGGCGCGGTCCATCGCCGCGTCGCTGATCCGCCCGCTCGCGGCGAGGCCTTCGCCCAAGCGAACGACCCGCGAGAAAGCATCGACCACGACGAAACCGTCCTCGACCGGCCGTGCGACCAGCAGGCGGCAATTGTTGGTGCCGAGGTCGAGTGCACCGTAGGTGTGTCGTGGGGAAGGCCGCCGCTCTGTCGGGCGGGCCGGGGCCGCACGGTCCGGGGCCGTACCCGATGCCTGCGGAGCGGTGGCGGCAAGCTGCGCCATGCTCGTATACTCTTATATTCTCGTTCAGGCGGCGGGGGCCGCCGCCTTTGACTTGCCAGCCAAGGTATAGGGAAAGCCGCCGGGCGGCAACCCGTACGCCCAGGCCCGTTGACAGCCTCGCCGCGTCCCCCTATTTCGCCGCCCACGCTGCCCCGTCGTCTAATGGTAAGACTACGGATTCTGATTCCGTCTATCGAGGTTCGAATCCTCGCGGGGCATCCATCTCCTTGCATCGATAAGCCGAAAGCTGCGTTGTCCGCGCGAGCTATGCCGCCGCCGTTCCAATCGGCGCGTCCCGCGGCTAGAGCTGCCGCACGAGCAGAGGAGAATGCGATGCGCACAGTGATTCTGGCCGCCCTGATGGCGACGACCGCGGCCTGCACGACCGGCCAGAGCGTCCCGCCGTCCTCCTCGACGGCCGTTCCCGTCGCCGCTGACCAAGGCTACGACCTCGCCGCCTCGCGCGCCAAGATCGCGCGGATCGAGATGAACCCCAACACGACCTTCCTCAACGGCGAGGAACGGCAGGTGGTGAACCTGCTCATCCAGGCCGCCGAGCTGATGAACCCGATTTATCTGCGCCAGCGTTCCGTGAATAACCCGCAGATTCGGCAGGCGATCGAACGCTCGCGCCGCGGCGACCAGGCGCAATTGCTCGATATGTTCGATCTTCATTTCGGACCGTGGGACACGCTCGCCGAAAACCATCCCTTCTGGGGATCGGAAGGGCCGCCGGCGGGCGCAGGCTTCTATCCCGAGGACCTCACCAAGGAAGAATTCGAGACCTACCTCGCCGCGCATCCGGCTGAGAGGGAAGCCCTCACCAGCGGCTATACGGTGGTGAAGCGGCAGGGCGATCGGCTGGTCGCGGTGCCCTATAGCCAGGAATATAAGGAGTGGCTCGAGCCGGCTGCGCAACTGCTCGAGAAAGCCGCTGCGACAACGAGCAATGCCAGCCTCGGGAAGTTCCTGAACCTCCGCGCCAAGGCATTCCGCACCAATGATTATTACGAATCGGAGCTGGCCTGGATGGACGTCCAGGGCACGCCGATCGAGGTCGTGATCGGGCCCTATGAAGTCTATACCGATACGCTGATGGGCACCAAGACCGCGTTCGAATCCTTCGTCACGGTCCAGGATCCGAAGGAAAGTGGCGCCCTGTCGCACTACAAGGAGCTGCTGCCCGACATGGAGCGCAATCTCCCGGTCGAGGAGCGCTACAAGAATTTCAACCGGCCGTTCAACTCGCCGATCCTGGTCGCAGACCAGGTCCATGGCGGCGGCGACAACGTGCCCGGCGTACAGACGGTCGCGTTCAACCTGCCCAACGACGAGCGGGTGCGCGAAGCGAAGGGGGCCAAGAAGGTGATCCTCGCCAACGTGCTCGGCGCCAAATATGACCGCATCCTCGCGCCGATGGCGAGCTTCGTCCTGGTCCCCGACCAGGCGAAGCTCGTCAGCAAGAAATATATGACCAGCGAGACCCTGTTCCACGAGCTGTCGCACAGCCTCGGGCCCGGTACGATCACGCTCAACGGGCGCCAGACCACGGTCAACGCCGAGCTGAAGGACCAATATTCGGCCATCGAAGAAGCCAAGGCCGACGTAATGGGCGTCTACAACATCCTCTATCTGATGAAGCGCGGCGAAATTCCCGCCGCCGAGCGCGAGGAATTGCTGGCGACCTATATGGCGGGGATCTTCCGGGCCGTCCGTTTCGGCATCGACGAGGCGCACGGCCGCGGTGCCGCCACCCAATATTCCTATTTGAAGGAAAAGGGCGCCTTTGCCTGGGACGAAAGCCAGGAGCGCTTCCGGATCGACTATGCCGGAATGGAGGCTGGACTCCGCGATCTCCTCGCCGACTACATCCGGCTTCAGGGCAATGGCGATTATGCCGGCACCAAGGCGTTTTTCGATCGCTATGCGCGGCTCGACGATCATGCCCGGGCCGTGCTTGCCAACACCGCGCACATCCCGACCGACATCCAACCCGATTATCCGGAGCGGGTGTGAGCGGCGCCGGCCCGATCGACCTGCAGGCGGTCGTCGACGAGGTCTTCGCTTATGTGGAGACCTATCGCGGCCACGGCCATGTCGCCTCCTACATTCCCGCTCTGGCGGAGGCCGATACGCGAAAGCTCGGCCTCGCCGTGGTGCTGAACGACGGTTCCAGCTTCACGGCCGGCGACGCCGACGAGCCCTTCCCCATCCAGAGCGTTGCCAACGTCTTCAGCCTGTCACTGGCGCTGCAGCAGGTCGGCGCGATCCTCTGGAACCATGTCGGGCGCGAGGCGGCAGGCTCGCCCTATAACAGCCTGTTCCAGCTCGAGGCGCAGAAGGGCAAGCCGCGCAACCCGCTGATGAATGCCGGCGCAATCGTGGTGGGCGACCATCTGATCGGCACCGACAGCGCCGATGTGGCGGTGAGCGAGCTGCTCGATTTCCTGCGCGACGGCGCCGGCGACGAGAGCCTCGCGATCGACGAAAGCGTCGCCATGTCGGAATCGCAGGCCGGCCACTGGAACCGCAGCCTCGCTTATTTCATGGCCGCTGCCGGCAACCTCCACCACCCGGTCGAGGAGGCTCTGTCCATCTATTTCCGCCAGTGCGCGATATCGATGAGCTGCACCCAAATGGCCCGCGCGGCGCTCTATCTCGCCAATGACGGGCAGCATCCGCTGACCGGAGAGGCGGTGCTGACTGCGTCCAAGTGCAGGCGCATTCTCTCGCTGATGCTGACCTGCGGCCATTATGACGTGTCGGGGGACTTCGCCTTCCGCGTCGGCCTGCCGGGGAAGAGCAGCACCAGCGGGGCGATCCTGGCGATCGTGCCGCGCGTCGGCGCGGTCGCGGTCTGGTCGCCGGGCCTCACCGAATCCGGCATATCGCTCGCCGGCACGGTCGCGCTTGAGCGGCTGGTGGAGCGGACCGGCTGGTCAATCTTCGCCTGAGCGCCCGGCTGGCCCAGCGCAGTGCGATCGGCTAGGCCGCGTGCAGGTAGAGCGAGAGGATCCCCGCAGGATGAAGAAGACGATCGGGCTGCTGGCGGCGGCGGCGAGCATGGCGGCGTCGGCGGCTCCGGCCGCGGCGGAGGATCTGACGCTCGAACGTATCTTCCAGAGCCCGTCGCTCAGCGGCCCAACGCCGCGTTTGCCCAAGCTTTCGCCCGACGGCCGCCTCGCCACGCTGCTGCGCAACCGCGCCGACGACAAGGACCGCTACGATCTCTGGGCGGTCGACACCGCCACCGGCGCATCGCGGATGCTGGTCGACAGCGCGCGCATCGGAAGCGGCGCGGAGCTCTCTGAGGAAGAGAAGATGCGCCGCGAGCGCGCGCGCATCGCTGGCACCAAGGGAATTACGGCCTATGCCTGGGCGCCGGACGGCCGCTCAATCCTGGTCCCGCTCGACGGCGATCTCTATCTGGCCGGCCTCGACGGCGCGGTCCGCCGGCTGACCGATACCAAGGAGACGGAGGTCGACGCGCAGGTCTCGAAAACCGGGCGTTACCTGTCCTTCGTGCGCGACAAGAATCTGTTCGTCATCGACGTCGCCACCGGTGCCGAAAGGCAGCTCACACGCGACGGCGGCGGAGCGTTGAGCTGGGGCTCCGCTGAATTCGTCGCACAGGAGGAGATGGGGCGCAGCACCGGCCACTGGTGGTCGCCGGGTGACCGCCATATCGCCGTGGCGCGCGTCGACGAAAGCGGGGTCCAAATCGTCACCCGCGCCGCGATCGGAGCCGACGGCACCAAATTGTTCGAGCAACGCTATCCCGTCGCCGGCAGCGCCAACGCCAAGGTCGATCTCTATGTGATGGCTCCCGACGGCAGCGGTCAGGTCAAGGTTGACCTCGGTGACGACCCCGACATCTATCTCGCCCGAGTGAGCTGGACGCAGGACGGCAAGGCGCTGCTCGTCCAGCGCCAGAGCCGCGACCAGAAAAGGCTCGACCTGCTCCGCGTCGATCCCGCCACCGGGCGCGCTACTTTGCTGTTCAGCGAGACCGCGAAGAGCTGGGTCAATCTCCACGACAATCTCAAGCCGCTGAAGGACGGCAGCCTGATCTGGTCGTCCGAGCGCTCGGGCTTCCAGCATCTCTATCGTTGGAACAAGGGACGCTGGACGCAGCTCACCAAAGGCACCTGGGAAGTGAACGAAGTGGCCGGCGTCGACGAGCAGGCGCGCCGCGTCTATTTCACCGGCGGCTTCGAGAATCCCGATGAGCAGCATCTCTACTGGGTCGGGCTCGACCGGCCGGGCAAGCCGGTGCGCCTGACCGAAGCCGGCTGGAACAACAATTCGGTCGAAATGGATGCCGGGGCCGGCCGCGCGCTCGTCTTCCGTTCCAATCCCGACCATCCGAGCCAGGTCTATCTTGCCGACGCGGCCGGGCGGCGAATCGCCTGGATCGAGGAGAACAGGCTCGACGCGGCGCATCCCTACGCGCCCTATCGCGACAGCCATGTCGCCGCGCGGTTCGGCAGGCTGCCGGCCGC
>JAFAEZ010000009.1 GCA_023423775.1 Pseudomonadota bacterium | reverse complement strand
GTTTGGCGCGCCGCTCGCCGACGGGCTGATCGCCAAGGCGGCGACGGCCGGGTCGGTCGAAGCGCCGTGCACGGCGGGGCCGCGCGCCTACGGGCTGCGCGTGTGCCGGCCCAGCCTCGGCGGCGGCCTGCCCGGAAACGCCACGATCGTCGTCGATCCAGACCGCTTTCCCTCCTCCGGCGGGCTGGCCGTGGTGCGCGAGGCGGACGGGCTGCGGCTGCTCTCGGTCACGTTCGACCGCAACGGCGCGATGAAAGGCTACAGCCAGGTGCCCGATCGCGAGGTCGCGCTGGACGCGCTCGACCCCGGCGACGTCGCCGCGGTGATCGCCGCTTATTTCGAATGATCAGCGCCCCAATAAGGTTCGGGGCCGGTTTCCCGGCCCCGATACGCTTACGCTACCCCCACGCTTACAAACCGGCGAGTTTCCCGCCCGGGAGAAAGCGGGTCACTGGCAAGCCAGGCATTCGTCATAATCGGTGGTCTGCAGCTCGATCTGCTTGAGGTCGGGCGTGTTGTCGGCCTCGACCCCGCCCGCGAAGCCGGCGCGCTGAACCGACTTTGAGCGGAGGTAGTAAAGCGATTTGATGCCGAGCTCCCAGGCACGGAAGTGGAGCATCAAAAGGTCCCACTTCTCGACGTCGGCCGGGATGAACAGGTTGAGCGAGGTCGCCTGGTCGATATAGGGCGTCCGGTCGGCGGCGAGTTCGAGCAGCCAGCGCTGGTCGATTTCGAAGCTGGTCTTGAACGTGTCCTTTTCTTCCTGGCTCAGGAAGTCGAGATGCTGGACCGAGCCGCCCTGCTCGAGGATCGAGTTCCACACCGCTTCGGAATTCTTCGACTTCTCGATCAGCAGTTTCTCGAGGTGCGGGTTGCGGATCGAGAAGCTGCCCGACAGCGTCTTGTGGGTATAGATGTTGCCCGGGATCGGCTCGATGCACGCCGAGGTGCCGCCGCAGATGATCGAGATCGACGCGGTCGGCGCGATCGCCATCTTGCACGAGAAACGCTCCATCACGCCCATGTCGGCCGCATCCGGGCAGGGGCCGCGCTCGTGGGCGAGCATCATCGAGGCTTCCTGCGCCTGTTGGGCGATGTGCTTGAAGATCTTGAGGTTCCAGCTCTTCGCCATGGCGCCTTCGAACGGCAGGCCGCGCGCCTGGAGGAAGGAATGGAAGCCCATCACGCCGAGGCCGACCGAACGCTCGCGCTCGGCGCTGTACTTGGCCCGCGCCATCTCGTCGGGCGCGCGCTCGATATAGTCGCTCAGCACGTTGTCGAGGAAGCGCATGACGTCCTCGATGAACATCTTGTCGCCGTTCCACTGGTCCCAGGTCTCGAGGTTCAGCGACGACAGGCAGCAGACCGCGGTGCGGGCATTGCCGAGATGGTCGATGCCGGTCGGCAGGGTGATCTCGGAGCAGAGGTTCGAGGTCGAGACCTTGAGGCCGAGGTCGCGGTGATGCTTCGGCATCGACCGGTTCACCTGATCGATGAAGATGATGTAGGGCTCGCCGGTCTGGAGGCGGGTCTCGACCAGCTTCTGGAACAGGCTGCGGGCGTCGACGCTGCCGCGCTCCGAACCGTCCTTGGGCGAACGCAGGGTCCATTCGCTGCCGGCGCGGACGCATTCCATGAACTCGTCGGTGACGAGGACGCCGTGGTGCAGGTTCAGCGCCTTGCGGTTGAAGTCGCCCGACGGTTTGCGGATTTCGAGGAACTCCTCGATCTCGGGGTGCGAGATGTCGAGATAGCAGGCGGCCGAGCCGCGCCGCAGCGAGCCCTGGCTGATCGCCAGCGTCAGCGAATCCATCACGCGGACGAACGGGATGATGCCGCTGGTCTTGCCGTTGAGGCCGACCGGTTCGCCGATGCCGCGGACATTGCCCCAATAGGTGCCGATGCCGCCGCCGCGCGAGGCCAGCCACACATTCTCGTTCCAGGTCTCGACGATGCCGTTGAGGCTGTCGGTGACGCTGTTCAGATAGCAGGAGATGGGCAGGCCGCGCCCGGTGCCGCCGTTGGACAGGACCGGCGTGGCCGGCATGAACCACAATTTCGAGATGTAGTCGTAGACGCGCTGCGCGTGGTCGGCATCGTCGGCATAAGCCGAGGCGACGCGCGCGAACAGGTCCTGGTAGCTTTCGCCGGGCAGAAGATAGCGATCGCGGAGCGTGTCCTTGCCGAATTCGGTGAGCAGCGAATCGCGGCTGGCGTCGGTCTTCACCGCGAAGCGGCGGACGGCGACGCTCTTCGAATCGGGCTTGGCCGGCTTGGCGGCCTTCTCGGCAGGCTTCGGCTGCGTCTCGGCGATGGCGTTGCTCACGTCGCTCGATCCCATTTCGTTGCTGCCCAGGAGGTCCATCGCTCTATCCTTGTTCTTGTTCCGTTCGACTCGGGCCACAACCGAGCCTAGGCCTTTTTTCAAGGGAGCGGTGCGTTGATTTCGGGTTGTCCCCGATATCCACAGGCAGCGGCCGGTGAGGCGTGCCCGCTTGAAGCGGCACAGCCAGCGGCTACTATCTGTTGCGTCACCCCCTTGGTAGCGCCACCACTGATTGTGCCCGATCCGGAATCGGATGCAAGACCGTAAATGTCCCGCGAACCAAATTTCGTCGCATTGGCGGATTTCTGCGGCTTACCGATTGGAACGCCGCAGACAACCGAACGGGCAGCCCCTAGAGGCTACCCGTGGCAGGATCGTTACGGTTGAGACGAAGCGCCTAGATCGCGGCCAGAGCCTGGTCGAAATCGGCGATCAGATCGTCCGCATCCTCGACGCCGATCGAGATGCGGACGAGGTTGTCGCTGATGCCCAAGGCGGCCTTGCGCTCGTCCGGCACCGACAGATGGGTCATTGCTGCCGGGGCGCTGGCCAGCGTTTCGGTGCCGCCCAGCGAGACCGCCAGCTTGGCGATCTTGAGCGAATCAAGGAAGGCGAATGCCTCGCGCTCGCCGCCCTTCAAATAGAGCGAGAAGGGCGAGCCGGCGCCGGTGCAGTGGCGACGGTAGATGTCGGCCTGGCGCGCGTCGCCGCCATTTTCGAGGAAGCCGAGATAGCCGACCGTATCGACCTTGGCATGATCGCGCAGGAAGGCGCAGACCTTGGCCGCATTCTCGCCGGCGCGGCTCATGCGCAGCTCCAGCGTCTCGAGGCTGCGCAACAGCATCCAGGCGCTGTTGGGATCGGTGATCGTGCCGATCGTGTTGCGCATCATGCGGATCGGATTGATCAGCGCCTTCGATCCAACCACGCCGCCGGCGACGAGATCGGAATGGCCGCCGGCATATTTGGTCAGCGAATAGACCGACAGGTCGGCGCCGTGATCGAGCGGACGCGACCAGAGCGGGCCGAGGAAGGTGTTGTCGATCGCGATCGGCGGGCGCTCGTCCTCGCCGAACAGGGCGTCGCGGACGGCGGCGACCGCCTGGACGTCGACCAGAGCGTTGGTCGGGTTGGCCGGGCTTTCGAGATAGATGAGCGAGACGCGGCCCTGCGCCTTGGCGCGGGCGACGACCGACTCGATCTCTTCGCGGGTCGCGCCGGCCGGGAAGTCGAGCCAGGTCACGCCGAAGCGGCCTAGGATGCGGCCGATCAGGGTCTCGGTCGCGGCGTAAAGCGGGCCGGAATGGACGATCACGTCGCCCGGCTGGACGAAGGTCAGCAACAGGGTGGCGATCGCCGACATGCCGGACGAGAAGCTGAGCGCGTCCTCGGCATCTTCCCAGACGCTGAGGCGGTCCTCGAGGATCTCCTGGTTGGGGCCGTTGAAACGCGAATAGACGAGGCCGTCGGCCCCGCCCGGACGCTTGCCGGTCACGCCCTCGAAGTGGCGCTTGCCCGCGGCGGCATTCTCGAACACGAAGGTCGAGGTGAGGAAGATGGGCGGCTTCAGCGAGCCTTCCGACAGGGCCGGATCGAAGCCGTGGCCCATCATCAGGGTGGACGGCTTGAGCTTTCGCCCGCCGATTTCCAGCACGTCGGCCTTGGGGCGGCGGCGCGGGGTCGCGCCGGTGAGGTCGTTCTCGTCTTGCATAACAAAGTCTCCTTTCAGCCAGTCGCATTTGCTGCGTGGAGACCGAGCCTGCCGAAGGTCAGGCCCACCGGCCGCGGGGGGGGGGGGGCGGCCGCGGGGGGGGGGGGGGGGGCGCGCGGGGG
>JAFAEZ010000189.1 GCA_023423775.1 Pseudomonadota bacterium | reverse complement strand
CCCGCCCCCCCCCCCCCCCCGGCCGATGCGGTGCAGAGCGCCGATCATCAGTCCGAAAGGGGTGGACCGCGGCTTGTAACGCCCGATTGCCGCCGCGGTTGCCGCCTTTTCGGGGACGGGCACGTTTCCGGAACGATTGCGGTCCCGGCGTGACCTTTCCGCCTCAGGCCAGAGCTTCGGCGATCAGCTTGCGGCTGTTGTCGATGCCGTAGAGCGCGATGAAACTGCCCATGCGCGGGCCCTGGCTCGTGCCGAGAAGGGTCTCGTAGAGGGCCTTGAACCAGTCGCGCAGGCTTTCGAACGGGTGGGTCTTGCCGACCTCATAGACCTCGTCCTGGATCGCCTCGGCGGTGGCATCGGCGGGCAAAGCGGCGAGCCGGGCGTCGAGGTCGCGCAACGCCGCGGCCTCGACTTCGTCTGGGGCGCGCCGCTTCAGCGAATCCTTCACGAAGTCGCGGAAATAGGTCGCGGCATAGCCGATCAGGGCGTCGAGCTCGGGATGCGTATCGGCCGAGACGTCGGGCGCATAGCGCTTCACAAAGGCCCAGAGCAGATTCTTGTCGTCGGTCGATGCGACGCCGACCAGATTGAGCAGAAGCGCGAAAGTCAGCGGCATCCGCGCCGGCGGCACCTTGCCGGCATGAACGTGGTGGACCGGGTTGCCGAGGCGCTTGTCCCAGGGCTGGTCGGGATAGGCGGCAAGGAACTGCTGATATTCGTCGACCGCCTTCGGGATGATGCCGAACGAAAGCTGCTTGGCCTTCTTGGGCTCGCGGTAGAGGTAGAAGGCGAGGCTCTCCTCGGGCGCGTAGGTCAGCCACTCGTCGAGCGTGACGCCATTGCCCCTGGTCTTGGAGATCTTCTCGCCATTCTCGTCGAGGAACAGCTCGTAATTGAACCCTTCGGGCGGACGGGCACCGAGCACGCGCGCAATCTTCGAGCTTTGGGTCACCGAGTCGATCAGATCCTTGCCGGCCATCTCGTAATCGACGCCGAGCGCGACCCAGCGCATCGCCCAGTCGACCTTCCACTGCAGCTTCGCGCCGCCGCCCAGCACCGATTGCTCGACGCTCTCGCCGCTGGCAGGATCGGTGTAGCGCACGGTGCCTGCCTCGGCGTCGACCACCTCGACCGGGACCTGCAACACCTTTCCATTCACCTGGCTGATCGGAAGGATCGGCGAGTAGGTCTGGCGGCGCTCCTCGCGCAAAGTCGGCAGCATGACGCCCATGATATCGTCATATTTTCGCAGCACCTGGCGCAGCGCCTCGTCGAACCGGCCACCATTGTAGCATTCGGACGAGGCCATGAACTCGTAATCGAAGCCGAACCGGTCGAGGAATTGCCGCAGCAGGTTGTTGTTGTGGTCGGCATAGCTCTTGTGGCCGCAGCCGAACGGGTCCGGCACGCGCGACAGCGGCTGGTCGAGATGCTCATGCATCATGTCCTGGTGGGGCACACCGGGCGGGACCTTGCGCATGCCGTCCATGTCGTCGGAGAAGGCGATGAGGCGCGTCGGCCAGTCGACCATCTCGGTCAGGGCGTGGCGGACCATCAATGTGCGCGCCACTTCCTGGAACGTGCCGAGATGCGGCAGCCCCGACGGGCCGTAGCCGGTCTCGAACACGACGCCCTTTTCGCCCGGCCCGTCCGGATAGCGTTTCAGCAGCTTGCGCGCTTCTTCATAGGGCCAAGCCTTGGACACCAAAGCGGCGTCGCGGAGTTCTTGCGGGACGGTGGGCGTGGACATGCCCGCCTCTTCGCGACTTCGCCCGCCGCGCGCAAGGTGGTATGGAAACGACATGACCGTGGTCGGGCCGATCACGGCTTGGCCTGACTCCGGCGTTGCCGATCTGTTCCGATCCCGGCTAAGGTCCGGCGTGGCCAACCCGCTCCTCTATCCCGCGCTTTACGCGACCCATGGCGGCATCTGGATCGCGACTCCCGACGGCCAGACCCGCGCGCTCGGCCGCGGCGAGGCGATCGGCCGCGCCGCCGAGACGCCGATGATCATGCTCAACGCCCCGCTCGTCGGGCAGCGGCTCGGTTATCCCGATCTTTCAGGGCTCGACCTGCTCGAACTGTTCGCTTTCGTCTTCCCTGCGCGCTTCGCGGTGCCGACGCCCAAAGGCTTCGCCCACGCGCTCGGCCTCGCCCCGCCCAAGGACGACGGCCAAGCGGCTTCCTTCCTGCTCCAGGCGGCCGGCGCCTTGCTCGAACGGATGCAGCTCGCCGACTGGCCGGAACGCGAGGGCGCCTGGGCGTCGGCCCAATCGCTCTACCGGCTGCGCTGGGCCTGGGCGCCGGCTGTCGCCGAGCGGCTGAAACGTCCCGAGCGCGACGAACGCTGGCTCTTCTCCCGCCTCCCGGAATGGGAGGAGAAGCCGCCGCGGCCCCAGCCCAGGACGGTGCGCATCGCTCCCGAGGATGCGGTCGAGCGGCTCGCCGCGCTCACCGGCCGCGGCGCCGAATCGCGCGAGGGTCAGCGCGATTATGCCGCCACTGCCGCATCCGCCTTCGCGCCGCGCAAGCTGGACGGCCAGCCCAACCTGCTCCTCGCCGAGGCGGGCACCGGCATCGGCAAGACTCTGGGCTATCTCGCCCCCGCCTCCTTGTGGGCGGAGAAAGCCGACGGCGCGGTGTGGGTCTCGACCTACACCAAGGCGCTGCAGCGCCAGCTCGACCGCGAGGGCGCGCGCATCTTCCCCGACGCCCAAGAGCGCAAGCGCCGCATCGTCGTGCGCAAGGGCCGCGAGAACTATCTCTGCCTCTTGAACCTCGAGGACGCGCTGCAGGGCGGCTTTGCCGGCCGCGCCGCGATCCTCGCCCAATTGGTCGCGCGCTGGGCCGCCTACAGCAAGGACGGCGACATGGTCGGCGGCGACATGCCCGGCTGGCTGCCGACCCTGTTCCGTCGCGCCGGCGCGACCGCGCTCACCGACCGGCGCGGCGAATGCGTCTATGCCGGCTGTCCGCATTACCGGAAATGCTTCATCGAGCGCTCGACCCGCGCCAGCCAGGACGCTGACCTCGTCATCGCCAACCACGCTTTGGTCATGGTCAATGCCGCGCGCGGCCGCGACACCGGCAATGCGCCCACCCGTCTCGTATTCGACGAAGGCCATCATCTGTTCGACGCCGCCGATTCGACCTTCGCGACGGCGCTGACCGGACAGGAGACGATCGAGCTGCGCCGCTGGCTGATCGGCCCGGAAGGCAAGTCGCGCGGCCGCCGCCGCGGCCTTGCCGCGCGCCTCACCGACGTCGCTTCTTATGACGAGGCCGGCGCCGCGGCGCTCGAAGCGGCCGTGCAGGCGGCGGGGCTTCTGACCGGCGACGGCTGGCTGCAGCGCATCGCCGAAGGCGTGCCGTTCGGCCCGCTCGAGAAGCTGCTCGCGGCCGTGCGCGGCACGGTCTATGCCCGCGCCTCCGCGCAGGACGCGGGCTATGGCCTCGAGACCGAGATGGCCGAACTCGACGGCGCGATCGTCGAAGCCGCCGCGCCCGCGGTCGAGGCGATGGAAGCGCTGCTGCGCCCGCTGGTCGCGCTCGGCAAAAGGCTGGAGGCGGTGCTGGAGGACGCACCCGACTGGCTCGACGCCCAGGCGCGCGCACGGATCGAAGGTGCGATCGGCGGCCTCACCTGGCGCGTCCAGTCACTCAATGCCTGGATCGCGCTCGGCGCCCGCATCGGCGGCCCGGCCGATCCCGATTTCGTCGACTGGCTCGCGGTCGAACGGGTCGACGGGCGCGAATTCGATATCGGCCTCCACCGTCGCTGGCTCGATCCCACCCGTCCGCTCGCCGACGCCGTGCTGAAGCCCGCCCATGGCGTGGTCGTCACGTCGGCGACTTTGCGCAACTCCGAAGGTTGGGACGCCGCTGACGCGCGCACCGGCGCAGTCCACCTCGACCATGCGGTGGAGCATTTCAGCGCCGAGAGCCCGTTCAACTACGCCGCCAACAGCGAAGTGCTGATCGTCACCGACCTGAAGCGCGGCGACGTCGCCCAGCTGGCTGGCGCCTATGCGCGGCTGATCGAAGCGGCGGAGGGCGGCACGCTCGGCCTGTTCACCGCGATCCAGCGGCTGAAGGCGGTCCATGCCCGCATCGCCGACCGTCTCGCCCGCGCCGGACTGCCGCTCTTCGCCCAGCATGTCGATCCGATCGACACCGGAACCCTGGTCGACATCTTCCGCGACGATCCCCGCGCCTCCTTGCTCGGCACCGATGCGCTCCGCGACGGCGTCGACGTGCCCGGCCATTCACTGCGGCTGGTGGTGATGGAGGGCGTGCCCTGGCCGCGCCCGACCGTGCTCCACGCCGCCCGCCGCGCCGTTGGCGGTGGATCGGCCTATGACGACCGCGTCGTCCGCGCCCGCCTTGCCCAGGCATTCGGCCGCTTGATCCGGCGCAGCGAGGACAAGGGCGTGTTCGTGCTGCTTTCCGCGGCGACGCCGTCGCGGCTGCTCACCGCCTTCCCGCCCGGAGTGGCGATCCGGCGGGTCGGCCTTGCCGAAGCGATCGAGCGGGTGCGCTCGGGCCTTTCAACGGCTCCCGCTTTGGGGCATCAGGCGGCGGAAGAGGAAGCCCGCGAAGGGACGCAATGAAGACGCTGACGCTGCTGCGCCACGCCAAATCGAGCTGGCATGATGATGTTCCCCGCGACTTCGATCGACCGCTCAACAGGCGCGGGCGCAAGGCTGCGCGGACGATCGGCCGCGAGATGCGGGCGCAGGGTCTGGAGTTCGATGCGATCATCGCCTCGCCCGCGGTGCGCGTGATCGAGACGCTGGACGACGTGTCCGAAGGCTATGGCCGCGCGATCGCACCCGACTACGACAAGAGAATCTATCTCGCCTCGACCGGCACGCTGCTCGACGTGATCCACGAGATCGACGATGCCGCCGAGCGGCTGCTGATCGTCGGTCACAATCCCGGTCTCGAGCAGCTGGCCTTGCTGCTCACCGCCGCCGGCGACGACCGCCTGCGCGCCGAGATCCTGATCAAATATCCGACCGCGACTCTGGCCGAGATCAGCCTGCCGGTCGAGCATTGGCGGGACGTGGCGGAGGGGATCGGTCGTGTCGCCCGCTTCATCCGCCCGCGCGATCTCGATCCCGAGCTGGGCCCCGACGAAGACACGCATTGACGCAAAAGCGGCTCAGCCGTCGAGCGCGTCCTTCAGCATCCGGCGCAGCGCGCGCAGCTCGTCCGCCGGAAAGGCCGGGCCCGCCGCTGCGGTAGCAGCCGGAGCAGGAGCAGGGGTGGCCGCCTCATTGTCGCCGTTTGCGAGCAATTGCTGGACACCGCGGATCGTATAGCCGTCCCGGTTCAGCAAGGTATGGATGCGATGGGCCAAGGCGACGTCGCCGGGCCGGTAATAGCGCCGATTGCCGGCGCGCTGCAGCGGCCGCAATTGCGGGAAGCGCGTTTCCCAATAGCGAAGAATATGCTGCGGAACCCCGAGTTCGTCCGCCAGCTCGCCGATCGTGCGGAAGGCCTGCTCGCTCTTGCGGGGCGCGTCCGCCACCTACTCAGCCGCCGTCTACGATCCGCTCGCGCATGATCTGGCTGGCGCGGAAGGTCAGCACGCGGCGCGGCGCGATCGGGACTTCGACGCCGGTCTTCGGGTTGCGCCCGACACGCTCGCCCTTGTCGCGGAGGATGAAGCTGCCGAAGCCGGAGATCTTGACGTTCTCGCCCTCCGACAAAGCATGGCACATATGATGGAGAATGCGTTCGACGATGCCGGCCGAATCGGCGCGCGAAAGGCCGATTTCCTGGTGGACCACGTCCGCCAGATCGGCCCGCGTCAACGTTCCGGCTTGCGGCTTCCGGACCGTACCTGCGTCCGCCATGGCATTCCCCTCCCAGGAACAAGTTGAAAACAATAATATAGCTTAGGGTCGAGCGCAATCAGCATTGCGGCGGGCGGCCGTCAATAGCGGTAAACCGCATGTCGATGCCCCCCGACCTCTGCTGGTCGCATTCGACTCAATATGCAGAAGATCGTTTCGGAATCGAATCGTCAATAGCGGATTACGGCAGCGCCCCAGGTAAAGCCGCCGCCCATGGCCTCGAGGACAAGGAGGTTGTCCTTCTGGATGCGGCCGTCGCGGACGGCGGTATCGAGCGCAAGCGGCACCGAAGCCGCCGACGTATTGGCGTGCTGGTCGACGGTCACGACCACCTTTTCCGGCGCGAGGCCGAGCTTCTTGGCGGTGGCATCGAGGATTCGTTTATTGGCCTGGTGGGGCACGACCCAGTCGACCTCGTCCGGCGTGTGGCCGGCAGCGTCGAGCGTTTCCTTGAGCACGTCGGCGAGGTTCACGACCGCGTGGCGGAAAACCTCCTTCCCCTTCATGCGCAGCTTGCCGACCGTGCCGGTGGTCGAGACGCCGCCGTCGACGAACAGCAAATCGTTATGGCGGCCGTCGGCGTGGAGGCGGGTGGCGAGGATGCCGCGATCCTCGGTCTCCTCGGCCTTCAGCACCAGCGCGCCGGCGCCGTCGCCGAACAGGACGCAGGTCGTGCGGTCCTCCCAGTCGAGGATGCGGCTGAACGTCTCGGAGCCGATGACGAGCGCGTAAACGGCCATGCCGCCCTTGATCATATTGTCCGCGACCGACAGCGCGTAGAGGAAGCCGGTGCAGACGGCGGCGACGTCAAAGGCGATGCAGTCGTTGATGCCGAGCGCGGTCTGGACGCGGGTCGCGCTGGCCGGAAAGGTCTGGTCCGGCGTGGCGGTGGCGAGCACGATCAGTCCGATCTTCTCGGCCGGAATGCCGGCGGCGTCGAGCGCCTTGCGCGCCGCTTCGGTCGCGAGCGTCGCCGTGGTCTCGCCGTCGGCAGCGATGTGGCGGGCCTCGATACCGGTGCGCTCGACGATCCATTCGTGCGTGGTGTCGACGCGCTCGGCGAGTTCGGCGTTCGTGACGCGGCGGGGCGGCAAAGCGGAGCCGGTGCCGACGATGGTGGCGCGGCGGGTCATTTCGCGGCCTGGCGCGCGGCGCGGTGCTGGGCGATGTTGTCGAGATCCTCGGTGATCTTGCGGGTCAGGTCCTCGCGCACCATGCGGGCGGCGACCCGGATCGCATTGGCGATGCCCTTCTCGTCGGCGCCGCCATGGCTCTTCACGACCAGGCCGTTGAGGCCGAGGAAGACCGCGCCATTATGATTGTTCGGGTCGAGATGGACCTTGAGCATGTGGAGCGCCGGCTTGGAGAGCATGAAACCCGCTTTCGAGCGCAGGCTGCTGGTGAAGGCGCGGCGCAGAAGGTCGGTGACGAATCGGGCCGTGCCCTCGGCCGTCTTCAGCGCGATATTGCCGGAGAAGCCGTCGGTCACGACCACATCGACGTCGCCCTGCGACAATTTGTCACCTTCGGTGAACCCGTCGAAGCGCATGCGCAGATAGTCGGCCTCGCGCAGGGCGGCCGCGGCTTCCTTGAGCTGGTCGGTGCCCTTCAGCTCCTCGGTGCCGATGTTGAGCAGGCGCACGCGCGGCTTCTCGATATCGAGCACGACGCGCGAATAAGCGGCGCCCATGACCGCGAACTGGATCAGATTCTGGGTATCGCACTCGGTGTTGGCGCCGAGATCGAGCATGACGAGATCGTTGTCGCCGAGCGACGGCAGCAACGCCGCCAGCGCCGGGCGGTCGATGCCCTTCATGGTGCGCAGAGCGACCTTGGCCATCGCCATCATCGCGCCGGTATTGCCGGCCGACAAAGCGGCGCTCGCGTCGCCGGCCTTCACGGCATTGATCGCGCGCCCGAGCGAGCTGGTCTTGGCGCGGCGCAGCGCCAGGCTCGGCTTCTCTTCGGAGCCGATGACGTCGTCGCAATGGACGATCTCGACCGCCGGGGCGAGCTGCGGATGCTTGCCGAGCTCGGCGCGAATCAGCGGCTCGTCACCGAAGACGAGGAATTGGAGATCGGCACGGCGACGAAAGGCGCGTGCAGCTCCGGCCAGCATGACAGCCGGGCCGGTATCGCCACCCATCGCGTCGATTGCGATCCGTGGCGTGCTGCCCAACCGTCTCGCTCCCGGAATGTATTAGGCTTCGACCGGAAGGATTTCGCGGCCGTTATAGTGACCGCAGCCGCTGCACAGATTGTGCGGAAGGCGCAGTTCGCCACAATTCGGGCATTCCTGATAGTTCACCGGGGTGAGCGCGTCGTGGCTGCGGCGCATGTTGCGCTTCGAAGGCGAAGTTTTTCTCTTAGGGACGGCCATCCTGGCACCTATTCCAATCGATAGTCTAAGGGTCGCGAACTGCGGCGCCAATCGGTCAACGACCGCATTGGCCGCGGGCCATGGCGGCCGGGTGCTCGCTTTGAGCGTTGCCGCCTATAGCGAATTTCCCCGCTGTTGCAAGCACCGCCTGCCCGTGTCAGCTGGGGATCGGAACAGGGAGATGCAAGTCATGGTCACGCTGCCGATCACGCTCACCATCGCCGGAGCGGCCGCCCTTCTCAACGTCTGGCTTGGCATTCGCGTGAGCCTGCTGCGGCGGCGCCACAAGGTTTCGATCGGCGACGGGGGCGAGAAGGCCATCGCCACGCGCATGCGCGCCCATTCCAACTATATCGAATATACGCCTTTCTTCCTGATCCTGCTTGGTCTGGTCGAATATGCCCGCGGCACCCAGACCTGGCTGTGGGCGGTCGCGATTCTCTATATCCTGGGGCGGCTGGCGCATCCGTTCGGGCTCGATCGCGGCGGCACCAACATGCTCCGAATCGTCGGCATCATGGTGACCTGGCTGGTGCTGATCGGGCTCGCCGCCTACGCGCTCGCCATACCCTATCTGGATCGTGGACGGCCGGCGCCGGTAACATATGCCGGCATCACCACCCCCTCGTCAGGCGGAACGAAGCTGAGCTGAGCCAACCGCCAGCTGCGGTCCGGATCGCCTGGCCACAGCGCCTTTAGATCCTGGACAGGGTCCGGCTCAACACCGCTCACCTCGGCATGAATATAGCGGCCCGTCTCCCGCAACCGGACCCTCGCCCCCGGATATTGGCGGGCGAGCTTTTCCTCCAGCAGCTCGGCTTCGGGATCGGGTCCGGTGCTGCCGAGCTCGCGCGGGGCGCCGTCGACCAGTTCAGCGGTGGCAATCCGCAGCGCCGTGACGCCATCCTGGACGATGCTGAGAGATATGATGCCCGCTGCCAGCGCGTCGGCCCACCACAGGCCGAGACCGATGCCGAGGATCCCGCCGATGCCGGCGAGACCCGTCATCCAGTCGGCCTTCTGCATCAGCGCATCGGTATGCAGCACTTCGTCCTGGAGACGGCGGGCGAGCGGCAGCTTCATGCGGCCCAGAATCACCGGCGGCACGACCGAGTAGAGCAGCGCTCCGATCATCAGCCAGCCCATCCAGATATCCTCGCCGAACAAGCGCATCGGCGGGACCGTGACATGTTCCTGGCGGACAAGGGTCATAGCCGATTCGAACAGCAGGACCGTGCCCATGATGGTGAGCGCGACCGCGGAGATCAGGAAGGCTAGGCTGTGGACCCGCTGATAGCCGAATGGAAAGGGGCCGGTCGGGTCCTTCTTCTCGAAATGGACGGCTATCAGGAACACGATCGCCGGGATGAGGCTCAGCACGTCTTCGATCCAAGCGGTCTGCATGGCCTGGCTCGATCCCATTACTAGGCCCATCACCAGGATGATCGACAGCATCCAGCCGATCGTCCAATATTCGAGCCGGGCGGCGCGCTTGAGATCGTCGGCTATCTCCGGCGGGAAGGCGCGCGTCATGGCATCGCCGCCACGGCCCGGACCTCGCGGTCGACGAGCCCGATCCACGCATTCTCGCCATTGCGCAGGGCAACCACGAGATGGACGTGGCCGTCGCGGCTGACCTGCTCGCCGAGCGGGGTGAGCAAGGTGACCGCCTTGGCCCACGGACTGGCCGGTGCCAGCTCGCCGATCACCATGTCGAGTTCGCCTTCCTCCAGCTTCGCGAGCAACGGCTCGGATGCGCCCTTTTCGAACTGCGGCTCGGCCTCAACCTGCCGGCCGACCCGTTCGACCAGCAGACGGCTGCGATCGGCGCCGACGGGCGGCTGCGCCGAGGCGATCAGTCCGACCTTGAAGGTGCCCTCGGTTCGCACGCGCTCGAGCGTTCCCTCGGGGTCTCTGGGGATTTCGCTGCAGCCGAGAATGCCGAGCGCCAGGAGTATCGGGACGAAGCTTTTCATTTCGGAGGCAAAACGCCCCCGCCACACGGCCGTTCCTTTCTAACCCCTGGCCAGCACCTGGTCCGCGACGAACGGATTGCTGCGCCGCTCGTGGCCGAAGCTGCTCATCGGGCCGTGGCCGGGGATGAAGGCGGTGTCGTCGCCCATCGGCCAGAGCTTGGCGACGATCGCGTCGAGCAGGTCCTGATGGTTGCCGAGCGGGAAATCGGTGCGACCGATCGAACCCTGGAAGAGGACGTCGCCAACGAGCGCGAGCTTCGACTCGGGATGGTGGAAGACGACGTGGCCGGGCGTGTGGCCGGGGCAGTGATAGACGGCGAAGCTCAGCTCGCCCACGGTCACGCTCTCGCCCTCCTCCAGCCAGCGGTCGGGCGTGAACGGCACGCCCGGTATGCCGTAGCGGGCGCCGTCCTCGTCGAGCCGGTCGAGCCAGAAGCTATCGGCGCGGTGCGGGCCCTCGATCTGCACGCCGAGCTCGTCGGCGAGCGGCTTGGCCATGCCGGCGTGATCGATATGGCCGTGAGTCAGCAAAATCTTCTCGATCGTCACCCCTTGCGCCACCGCCGCCGCCTTCAGCCGGTCGATGTCGCCGCCCGGATCGACGAAGGCGCCGCGCATCGTCTTGGTGCACCAGAGCAAGGTGCAATTCTGCTGGAGCGGCGTCACCGGAATGATCGCGGCCTTCATCGGGGGCGTGGTCATCGCCAGGACATGGCGGGCGGTGCGGGCTTATGC
>JAFAEZ010000149.1 GCA_023423775.1 Pseudomonadota bacterium | reverse complement strand
GCCGCACCTTCCGCCAAGCCGGCTCCGGTCATCGCCGGGGGCTGGCGCGTCCAGCTCGGCGCCTATGGCAGCGCCAGCGCGGCGCAGGGCCAATGGGCGGCGCTGAGCAAGAAGATCGGCGCGCTTTCGGGCATGCAGCCGAGCTACGAAGCGGCCGGGAAGTTCACCCGTCTGCGGGTCGGGCCGCTCGCCAGCCGCGCCGCGGCCGACAAGCTCTGCGCATCCGCCAAGGCGGCCGGCCAGGCCTGTTTCCCTGTCGCGCCTTAACCCTCCCGCTTAATCATTCCTAATCCCGACGGTCCCTATTTTCGGGCCAACACAGGGATTCGGGGGGAACGCGGGATGAGCGCAAAGCGGAAGTTCAGCGATGCGCAGCCTATGGCGTCGCGCTGGCGTCGCCGCCGCATGTGCGTGCTGATCGCCGACACGCCGGCGCCGGCCGCCTTGCGCGACATCTCCGCTGTCGGCGCCTTTCTCGAGACCAATGCGCGGCCGCCGCTCGGCGCCGCCGTCGAGCTCCATCATCCTGAAGCCGGCACGATCGCCGCCGTAGTCCGCGCGTTCGCGCCGGACGGGATCGCTTTGGGCTTCGAGACAAGCGAGCGATCGGTGGCGTTCGCCCTCGCCGCGATCACCGCCGACATGAGCCGCCCCGCCGCCTAAATCGGGGTCTATTCGGCCCAGTCGCTCCGCGCATAGCCTTGCGCGAACAGCAAAGCGGTAAGATCGTTGAACTCGATCCGCGCCGGCGCCGCCGCGGCGACCTTCGGCTTGGCGCGATAGGCGACGCCGAGGCCCGCCGCCTCGATCATCGGAATGTCGTTGGCGCCGTCGCCGACCGCGAGCGTGTCGGTGAGCTCGATGCCGCGCTCGGCCGCCGCGTCGATCAGCGCCTGGCGCTTGGTCGCGGCGCCCACGATCGGGTCGCCGACCGTCCCTGCGAGCTTGCCCTCCGCGACATCGAGGCGGTTCGCCATCGCGCGGTCGAAGCCGATCTCCTCGGCCACCGGATCGGCAAAGCGGGTGAAGCCGCCCGAGACGAGCAGGCAGTAAGCGCCATCGCGGCGCATCGTCCGCACCAGCGCCTTGGCCCCCGGCATGATCTTAACCCGCTCGGCGCGGCAGCGGTCGATCATCGCCTCGTCGAGCCCTTCCAGCAGGGCGACGCGGCCGCGCAGCGCGCCCTCGAAATCGATCTCGCCGCGCATCGCGCGCTCGGTGACTTCGGAAATCTCCGCCTTGAGCCCGGCATAATCGGCCAGTTCGTCGATGCATTCGATCGTGATCATCGTCGAATCCATGTCGGCGATCAGCAATTTCTTGCGCCGCCCCGCTTCGCCCTGGACGATCGTGTCGACGCCGCGGAACAGCCCCTCGATCGCGCCGCGGGCGGTCACCGGATCGGCCGAGAACAGCAGATCGCACGCCTGGTCCTGCTCGACCCAGCTCCGCCCCATCGGCTCGATGCCGGCGGCGCGCAGCGCATCCTCCGCGGTAGAAATATCCCCGCTCGAAAGTCGCTGGGCTGCTATCAGGGTCGCAATGAACATGTCTTCGTCCTTACCAAGGGTCGCGCTTATTGCGGGGCCGACGGCCAGCGGCAAGTCCGCGCTGGCGCTGGCGCTCGCCGAGCGCACGCGCGGCACCGTGATCAATGCCGACAGCGCCCAGGTCTATCGCGACCTCCGGCTGGTATCGGCGCGGCCGAGCGCTGAGGAAGAAGCGCGCGCGCCGCATCGTCTCTACGGTACGCGCGACGGCGCCCTGCCCTGCTCGGCCGCCGACTGGGCCGCCGACGCCCGGGAGACAATAGACGCGGCGCATGGCGACGGGCGGCTACCGATCCTGGTCGGCGGCACCGGCCTCTATCTGCGCACCCTGCTCGAAGGGATCGCGCCGGTCCCGCCGATCGATCCCGAGATCCGCGCGCAGGTCCGAGCCTTGCCCGTTGCCGAATCGCACGCCGCTTTGGCGGTCGAGGATCCGGACGCGGCGGCGCGGCTGCGGCCGACCGACACGACCCGCGTCGCCCGCGCGCTCGAAGTCGTCCGTTCGACCGGTCGGCCGCTGGCACAATGGCAGCAGGAAAAGGTCGGCGGCATCGAGGGTCGCATCCAGCTGTTGCCCCTGATCCTGCTGCCGCCCCGCGACTGGCTCTACGAACGCTGCGACCGCCGCTTCGAAGCGATGATGGGCGAAGAGGGCCTGGAGGAGGTGCGCGCCCTGGCCGAACGGGGCCTCGATCCCGCTCTGCCGGTGATGCGCGCGATCGGCGTGCGCGAGATAGCGGCCTTTCTCGCCGGCGATCTGAGCCGCGAGGAAGCGCTGGCGGCGGGCCGGATCGCGACGCGGCGCTACGCCAAGCGCCAATATACCTGGTTCGCGCACCAGCCGCCGGCCGACTGGCCGCGCTTTCGCGACGCGCTCGATTGCGACGCCGCCGAGTATGGCCTAGCGCGCCTGGACGCCGCGGGGAGGAATTGATGCGCGCTTATTTCGACCAGGATGCCGACCTGGCTGCCATCGCCGGCCGGAAGGTGGCTGTGTTCGGCTATGGCAATCAGGGGCGGCCGCAGGCGCTCAACCTGCGCGACAGCGGCGTCGGGGCGCTTCGGGTCGCGCTGCGCGACGGCGCGCCGAGCGCGGTCAAGGCCCGCGACGACGGTTTCGAAGTGATGAGCCCGGCGGCGGCGGCGGCGTGGTGCGACGTCGCGGTTCTGCTGCTCCCCGACGAAGACCAGGCGCGGCTCTACGATGAAGCCTTGGCGCCCCACCTTCGCCCGGGTGCGGCCCTGGTCTTCGCCCACGGCCTCAGCATCCATTTCAATCTGATCCGCCCGCGCGCCGATCTCGACGTCGTCCTCGTCGCCCCCAAGGGCCCGGGCACCGCTTTGCGCGAGGAATATGTGAAGGGCAGCGGCCTGATCGCCTTGTTTGCGGTCCACCAGGACGCCACCGGCGGTGCCCGCGCGCTCGCGCTCGCTTATGCGGCGGCGCTCGGCAGCGGCCGCATCGGCATGCTGGAAACCAGCTTCGCGGAGGAATGCGAGGCCGATCTGTTCAACGAGCAGGCGGTGCTGTGGGGCGCGATCCCCGAGCTGATCCAGGCCGGCTTCGAGACCCTGACCGACGCCGGCTTCGCGCCCGAAATCGCCTATTTCGAATGCCTCACCGAAGTGAAGCTGATCGCCGATTTGATCTATGCGCGCGGCATCGCCGGCATGCGCGAGGCGATCTCCAACACCGCCGAGTTCGGCGCGCTGAAGGGCGGCAGCCGCATCATCACCGCCGAGACCCGCACCGAGATGCGGCGCATCCTGCGCGAGGTCCGCAACGGCAGCTTCGTCAAGGAACTGCTCGCCGACGCCGAGGCCGGCTATCCGCGCCTCAAGCGCTCCCGCGCCGAGGCCGCCGCCCAGCCGATCGAGGCGGTCGGCGAAGCGCTTCGCCGGCTGGGGCCGGGCCGATGATGTTCGCATCAGCGAGCGGCTGATCCTCCGCCGCGCCCGGCCGTGGGACCGCGCGCCTAGGCGGCGCGGGCGTGAAGCTCGGCAAAGCCGGTGAACTGGGCGCGCATGTTAGGGTCGGCGACCCCCTCGACAAGCCGGCCGACCGAGTCGACGAGACCGGCATCGTCGGGAACGGCGGCGCCGCCTTCATAGGCCATCGACCAGTTGCCGAAGCTTCGCGTCTCGACCGTCCGGCACGAGAGCAACACCAAAGCGAAGTGACGCGGATCGGCCTGGATCCGGGCGTAGGTGTCGAGCACCGCCCGTTCGGGCCCCTCCAGCGCCTGCAGGAAGCGGCGCAAGCCTGAGACGAGCAGGCCGGTCACCCCGGCGGTCACATTGTTGGCTCGCGAGGCATCGAGGATCGCGGCGAGCAGGGCCTCGTCGACCGCACCCCGGGCGGTGCTGATATAGATGAGCTGAAGCATGGTTCCTCCTGTTGGTGGAGGGCTTAGCCGGCGAGGCTGAAAGGAATCTTTAAGCGCGCTACCGTGCCCCTTCACCCGCACCGCGACGGCCTGGGCTTCATTTCCTGCCGAACAGTTTCTCGATATCGCCGTGGGCGAGCTTCACCCAGGTCGGGCGGCCATGGTTGCACTGGCCGCTGTGCGGCGTCACCTCCATCTCGCGCAGCAGGGCGTTCATCTCGGCCACCGAGAGCAGGCGACCGGCGCGGACCGAGCCGTGGCAGGCCATCGTCGCCGCGACATGGTCGAGCTTCTCCTTGAGGCTCATAGCCTCCTCATAGGCGCCAAGCTCGTCGGCGAGGTCGGTGACGAGGCCGCGTATGTCGCCCTGCCCGAGCAAGGCCGGCGTGGCGCGGACGAGCACCGCCTTGGCGCCGAACCGCTCGAGCTCGAGGCCCATCTCCGCCAGTTCCTCGGCGCGGCCCTCGAGCCGGTCGCAGGCGACCTCGTCCAGCTCGACCACTTCGGGCAGCAGCAACGTCTGGCGCGCGACCCCGCCATTGGCCATCGCCTTGCGCATCCGCTCAAGCACCAGCCGCTCGTGCGCGGCATGCTGGTCGACGATCACCAGCCCGTCCTCAGCCTCGGCGACGATGTAGGTCGCCGCCACCTGGCCGCGGGCGACTCCGAGCGGATATTGTACAGAGGCCGGCGGCGCCTGCACCGCCGCTTCGCCGCGCGCCTGCGGGAGGTAATCGGCATAGGTGTCCGCGACGCGATTTAACCCGTCCCCTTCAGCGGAGGGGTAAGGGGCGGGGCCGGTGCGGGTGAAGAGGTTCGACCGGGGCAAAGCAGACATCCCCCACCCCAACCCCTCCCCTGAAGGGGGCGGGCTTTGCTGCCAATTGCCCAAAGCCGCCGCGGACGGGTGCTGGGCGCTGCGGTGGCCGGCCGCGTCGAGCGCGTGTCTCAGGCCGCCGACGATCAGTCCGCGGATATTGGCGGGATCGCGGAAGCGCACCTCCGTCTTGGCCGGGTGGACGTTGACGTCGACCTCGGTACCCGGGACATCGATGAACAAAGCGACGATCGGGTGGCGGTCGCGCGCGAGCAGGTCTTGATAGGCGGCGCGGACCGCGCCGATCAGCAGCCGGTCCTTCACTGGGCGGCCGTTGACGAACAGGAATTGATGGTCGGCGACGCCGCGGTTGAAGGTCGGCAGGCCGGCCACTCCACCGAGGCGCGCGCCGCCGCGCTCGTAATCGACGCCGACGCTGTTGTCGGCGAGGCCGCGGTCGGTGAGGCCGGCGACGCGGGCGGGCCGGTCCTCGCCCGGCTGGACCGCGAGGCTGCGGCGGCCGTCATGCTCGACGCTGAAGCCGATGTCGGGCCGGGCCATGGCGAGTCGTTTGATCACGTCGAGGCAGGCGGCATATTCGGACCGCTCGGAGCGCAGGAACTTGCGGCGCGCCGGCACCCGCGCGAACAGATCCTCGATCGTGATCCGCGTCCCCGGCGGAAGCGCGGCCGGCCCTTCGCGCACGACGGTGCCATTGTCGACGATCCGGCTCCATCCGTCGGCGCCGCGGGTGCGGCTTTCGACCGTCAGGCGCGCGACGCTGGCGATCGACGGCAGAGCCTCGCCGCGGAAGCCCAGAGTGGCGACATTCTCGATCGCGTCATCCGGCAATTTGGAGGTGGCGTGCCGCTCGAGCGCCAGCGCCATTTCGGACGGGCTCATCCCGCAGCCGTCGTCGGCCACTTCGATGCGGCCGATTCCTCCGCCCGACAGCGTCACCGCGACCCGCGTCGCGCCCGCGTCGATCGCGTTTTCAACCAGCTCCTTCAACGCACTGGCCGGTCTTTCCACCACTTCACCGGCGGCGATGCGGTTAACCAGATGTTCGGGTAAGCGCCGTATTGACATGGGTCAGGCCCTAAACCAATTGCCGGCCTCCCGCGACCGTCCTTAACTAAATTTATCAGGGTCAAGTGAATTTGTGGACGCAGCCGCCGGGGGCACCCTATAGAGCTATACACGGGCGGAGGCCGAGGCATCGGCTGGGCGCGCCGCGTTACTAGGAAGCGAGACCTGCGACGATGTCCTTTATGCGTTTTCTGAAGTTTCCGTCCCACGACATGGCCATCGACCTCGGCACCGCCAATACGGTCGTCTATGTCCGTGGCCGCGGCGTGGTTCTGAACGAACCGTCGGTCGTCGCGATCGAGACGCTGAACGGCGTCAAGCGCGTCAAGGCGGTCGGCGACGACGCCAAGCTGATGATGGGCAAGACCCCCGATCAGATTGAGGCGATCCGTCCGCTGCGCGACGGTGTCATCGCCGACATCGACGTCGCCGAGCAGATGATCAAGCACTTCATCCAGAAGGTCCACGGCAAGCGCCGCTTCCCGCGCTGGCCCGAGATCGTGATCTGCGTCCCCTCGGGTTCGACCTCGGTCGAGCGCCGCGCGATCCGCGACGCCGCCTCCAATGCCGGCGCCTCGCAGGTCTGGCTGATCGAGGAGCCGATGGCCGCCGCGATCGGCGCCGACATGCCGGTCACCGAGCCGATCGGCTCGATGGTAGTCGATATCGGCGGCGGCACGACCGAAGTCGCCGTGCTCTCGCTGCGCGGCCTCGCTTACACCACTTCTGTGCGGGTCGGCGGCGACAAGATGGACGAGGCGATCTCCTCCTACGTCCGTCGCAACCATAACCTCCTGATCGGCGAAGCCACGGCCGAGCGCATCAAGCAGCAGGTCGGCATCGCCAAGCCGCCGGCCGACGGCGACGGCCTCACCGTCCACATCAAGGGCCGCGACCTCGTCAACGGCGTGCCCAAGGAAATCACGATCAACCAGCGCCAGATCGCCGAAGCGCTTTCGGAGCCGGTCGGCACGATCGTCGAGGGCGTCCGCATCGCGCTCGAGAACACCGCTCCGGAGCTGGCCGCCGACATCGTCGACCAGGGCATCGTCATGACCGGCGGCGGCGCTTTGCTGCAGGGCCTCGACGAGGTGCTGCGCGACGAGACCGGCCTGCCGGTCACGGTGGCCGACGATCCGCTGACCTGCGTTGCCCTCGGCACCGGACGGGCGCTCGAGGAAGAAATCTTCCGCGGCGTGCTGCAGACGGCCTAAGACGGGACTCTCAACATGGCGCCGCCCAAGACACGGCGCCCCGGCTTTTCCCGCAGGGCGCAATACGGACTGTTTGTCGGCTATGTCGTCGCCGTCGGGGGCGTGATGCTCGCGGTTCTGCTGCTGGTCGTCGCGGCGGTGGATCCGCGCGGCTTCAGCGCGCTCCGGGGCGCGGCCCTCGACGTGACGACGCCGATCAGCGCCGGCGGGCGCAGCGTCGTCACTTTCTTCACGGGCATGGGCGACTCCATCTCCAACTATTTCGTCGCGGCCTCGCAGAATGCCGGTCTGAAGAAGGAGCTGGAGGCGACGCACCAGCGCTTGGTCGAAGCGCGCGCGATCGAGTTCGAGAATAAAAGGCTGAAGCGGCTGCTGAAACTTGCCCACGACGTCACCGACGACGTCACCACGGCCCGCATCGTCAGCTCGACCTTCGACACCAGCCGCAGCCTCGCCACGCTTTCGGCGGGCACTTCTGCCGGAGTCCGCATCGGTCAGCCGGTGCGCGCGCCGGAGGGCATTATCGGCCGCATCGTCGAAACGGGCCGCTACGCCTCCCGCGTTCTGCTCGTCACCGACGGCGCCAGCAACGTACCGGTCCAGCTGGTGCGCGACGGGACGCCTGCGATGGCGACCGGGCGCGGCGACGGAACGATCGAACTGAAGCCGCTCGAAGTGGGCCAAAATCCGTTCAAGCGCGGCGACATCGTCGTGACTTCGGGCACCGGCGGCATCTACGCCCCCGGCATTCCGGTCGCGATCGTCGTCAAGGTCGACCATGACGACACCGTCGCGCGTCCGCTTGCCGATCCCGCGCGGATCGACTTCGCCATCGTCCAGCAGATCTACGTGCCGGAAGCCAGCGCGCCGCTCGAACCGCAAGCGCCGCTGCCGCCTCCGGCCCCCGCCGCGGCGCAATGAGCCGCATCGCCCTCACCCAGCGGGACTATGACCGCAAGACCATGCGGCGCAAATATGTGCCGATCGTCTCGACCATCTTCGCCTGTACCTTGGTGCTGCTGCCGATCATCGTCAGCTCCCCGATCGTGCCCGATTTCGCCTTCCTGGTCCTGATCGCGTGGCGCCTGCTGCGGCCCGAATTGTGGTCGGCGACGACGGCGCTTCCGCTCGGCCTGTTCAACGATCTCGTCGCCGGCCATCCGCTCGGCCAGTCGATGGCCTTGTGGACGATCACCTTCCTCGCCTTCGACATCCTCGACAGCCGCCTGCTCTTCCGCGATTACTGGATGGACTGGTTCTTCGCCTCACTCGCGATCGTCGGCTACGTCTTCGCCGGCTGGTGGATCGGCCGAATGATGGGAAGCACCGCCGAATTCACCATCATGGTCCCGCATCTGATCGCGTCGGTCCTTGCCTTCCCGGTGGTCGCGCGTCTCGTGCTGGCGCTCGACCGATGGCGGCTGTCGCGATGAGAAAGCGCGGCATCCCGCTCATCACCGAAAATTCGCAGAGCTACACGTTCACCCGGCGCGCGATGGTGCTGGGCGGGTTTCAGGCCGGCATCGCCGTTCTGCTCGCCGGGCGCCTCTCCTACATCTCGATCGCCGAGAACGAGCGCTACGAGCTGCTGTCCGAGGAGAACCGCTTCCAGCTCGTGCTGGTGCCGCCGCGGCGCGGCTGGATTGTCGACCGTCACGGCCAGCCGATCGCGATCAACCGCAGCGACTATCGCGTCGACCTCATCCCGGACCAGTTGAAAGAACCCGAGCGGATCATCCCCCAGCTCGCGCAACTGCTCGCGCTCCCGCCCGAGGAGGTCGAGCGCATCCACAAGGAGCTGAAGCAGGCCGCCGGCTACCAGCCGGTCGCGGTCGCCGAGAATCTGCCGTTCGACAAATATGCGGCGGTGACGCTGCGCCTGCCCGAAATGCCGGGCGTGGCGCCGCTGCGCGGCTTCAGCCGCTTCTATCCGGACGGCGCCGCGGTCGGCCATCTCGTCGGCTATGTGGGCGCCGCCAACAAGGAAGAATATCAGAAGGAGAAGAACCCGCTGCTGATCACGCCGGGCTTCAAGATCGGCAAGGAAGGGCTCGAGAAGGTCATGGAGCAACGGCTCCGCGGCAAGCCCGGCGCCAAGCGGCTCGAAGTCACGGCGCGCGGCAAGCTGGTGCGCGAGCTGGCCTCGGTCCGCGACACCAGCGGCGGTTCGCTCCCCTTGACGATCGACGCCGGGCTCCAGGCCTATGCCGCTCGCCGCATGGGCGAGGAATCGGGCTCCTGCACCGTTCTCGACTGCCATACCGGCGACATCCTCGCCATGGCGTCGATGCCGGCCTATGATCCCAACGCTTTCTCCGACGGTATCAGCACCAGCGAATGGAAGATGCTGTCCGAGGACGAGCGGCGCCCCCTGCTCAACAAGACGCTGAACGCGCTCTACCCACCCGGCTCGACGATCAAGCCGATGGTGGCGATGGCGCTGCAGGGCGCGGGCGTGGACCCCAACGACACCATTTTCTGCGGCGGCGGCTGGCGGCTCGGCAACCGCTTCTTCCGCTGTCTCGGCCGCCACGGCACGGTCAACATGCACCGCGCGATCGCCAAGAGCTGCAATTCCTATTTCTACGCGATGGGCAACCGGGTCGGCTACGACACGATCGCCGTGATGGCGCGCAAGCTCGGCCTCGGCGCGAAATATGATCTCCCGGTCGTCTCGCAAAGCTATGGCACCGTGCCCGACAGCGAGTGGAAGCAGCGCAAATACAAGCAGAAATGGACCGCCTCCGACACGCTGAACGCTTCGATCGGCCAGGGCTATCTGATCGTGAACCCGCTCCAGCTGGCGGTGATGGCGGCCCGCATCGCGTCCGGCCGCGACGTCAATCCGCGCCTGATCGGCACCGGCAAGCCGGCCGCCATGCTCGATGCGCCGCCCGAACATTTCGAGACGGTGCGCAAGGCGATGTGGGAGGTCGTCAACGGCGACGGCACCGCCGGCCGCAGCCGCCTCCCCTTCCCCGACATCGCGATGGGCGGCAAGACCGGCACCGCGCAGGTGCGCCGCATCACCGGCGGCCAGCGTGGCCAGAGCGGCGACTGGAAGTATCGCGACCACGGCCTGTTCGTCTGCTTCGCCCCGACCGACAATCCGCGCTACGCCTGTTCGGTGGTGATCGAGCACGGCATGGGCGGCTCGCGCGCCGCCGCGCCGGTCGCCAAGGACGTGCTCACCTATCTCTTCGATAAGGAGAAGGCGATGCAGGCGCTGCTGCCGATGGAGGAAGCGTGGGGCGGCACCGTCGCCCAGCGCATGCAGCGGCGCGCTAATCAGTGGCTTACGGCCCACGGCAAGGCGCCCACCGCATGACCACCAACTCGCTCGTCCCGGCGCCGATCGCCAATTTGCCCTGGAAGCTGATCTTCCTGGTCGTTGCCATCGGCACTTTCGGGGGGCTCTGCCTCTATTCGGCCGCGGGCGGATCGATCCGTCCCTGGGCCTTGCCCCATTTCATACGCTTCTTCGCCTTGCTCGGGCTGGCGGTCGGCATGTCCTATATCAGCCCGCAGCGCTTCCGCGACCTCGCTTACCCGGCCTATTTGATCTGTCTGATCCTGCTGGTCGTGGTGCTCGTGATCGGCGCGGTCGCGGGCGGCGCCCGCAGCTGGCTCGATTTCGGCCCGATCCGACTCCAGCCCTCCGAGCTGATGAAGCCGGTGATGGTGCTCGTGGTGGCGAGCTTCTACGCGAGCCTGCCGGCGGGCGAGATCCGCAAGTGGAGCGCGATCTGGCCGCCGATAGCGCTGACCGCGATCCCCGCCGTCCTGATCATCCTCCAGCCCGACCTCGGCACGTGCCTGCTGCTGGTCTTCTCGGTGGGAACGGTGATGTTCCTCGCCGGACTGCCGCTGCGCCTGTTCATCGGCGCCGGCCTCGCCGTCGCGGCGGTGATCCCGATCGCCTACAATCTCTTCATGCTGCCCCACCAGCAGAAGCGCGTGCTCATCTTCCTCAACCCCGAGGACGCCC
>JAFAEZ010000088.1 GCA_023423775.1 Pseudomonadota bacterium | reverse complement strand
ATCGAGGGGCTGGAGGCCGAGACGGGGCGCCTGCAGGCGCCGATCAACGATGGGTCGGGCGGAACCACGGCGCGCAAGCAGGTGGTCGCCGACGTTGCGCGGCTGCGGCGCGACGGCGAGCTCAAGTCCTACATGGACCTGTTCTTCCTGGCGCTGATCGTACTGCTCTGCGTTGCCGCCATCATGCGGCAGTAGGACTCACGCGCGCTTCTTCAGGCTGGCGACAGGGGTCGGACGCGGCGCTGTGGCCCTGGGCGCAGGGCCGGCGGCCTGCGCCGCGTGCTTCGGGGCGCCATGCGCGGCATGCGCCGTCCGGTGTCCTTGCGGCTTGACCTGCGACTTGGCCGTCTTGCCCTTGGTCGCCTTGTCCTTGGCCGGATGAGGCCTCTCGGCCGCCATCGCCAGCCGCGTCGCGGCGCGCCGCGACAATGTCGTCGACAGCAGCACCTCGACCGAGCCCTCGGGAATCGCAAAGAGGTCGCGGCCGGGCACGGGCAGGGTGGCCGCGACATTCGCCTGCGCCATGGTCCGGCGCGGCAGCAGCGGCTGATGCTCGGTCTGCGCATTCAGATCGGAAAGTGAGGGCGCGGGCAACGTCCGGGTCTGCGCGAACACGAAGTTGGGCACGCGCGGCCAGCGCGCGATCGGCGTCGTCTCCGTCGGCGGATGTAGCAACCACTCCACCGGCGTGGTCGGCGTCGCCGGCCGATCGGCGGTCGCCGGCACCACGTGGACGATGCGATAGCCGCGCGCCTTGAGATCGCGGATGATCCTCGGCAGCGCCGCCACCGTGCGAGCCTGGATGTCGTGCAGCAGCAGGATGCCTTTGCCCTTGGCCTCCAGCCGCTGCATCGCGAGCTGATAGACCCGATCGGACGACACGTGGCGCCAGTCGTCAGCCGGGAAGTCGGCGCTCCAGACCTGGATGCCGCGCGAGATCAGAAGTTTCTCGACGCCTTCGGCGCGCATCAGGCCGGGAATGCGGAAGAAGGGCGCCAGCTTGGACGGATCGGTCATCGCGGCCGAAGTCCACGCGATGCCGCCGTTGATCTCGGCCTCGGCCTTCTCGATCGGCATCCGGTCGAATGTCAGCGGATGGTCCATGCTATGCGTGCCGACAGTGTGGCCCGCCGCCACCAGCTTGCGCACGCCTTCCGGGTTCGCCTTGGCCTGCTGACCGATGATGAAGAAGGTGGCCTTGATGCACTCGTCGGCGAGGATCTGGAGCACCTGGTTGGAATATTTCGGCAGCGGACCGTCGTCGAAGGTCAGGACCACTTCATGGTCCTTCAGCGGCAGCGTCTCGCGATACTGCATGGTGCCGATCAGCGGATGCTCACGCGGGTCGACCACGAGGGTGCGGGACGTGCCGAGCGCATCCGGATGGCCCGGACAATCGGCCGCGAGCGCCGCCGGCGACGCCGTGGTCAGCAATCCCAGCAACAGGCCAAGGGCGGTGCACGATCGCGTCCGCAAACCAACGCTACTTCCGATCATGAACCTTCGTCTGCCCCTCTATGCGATTTCCGCCTTAGTAGGTCGGAGACATCAGGAAACGGTTCAGGCGCAAAGGACCCTTTCCCGTACAAAGTCTCCCTCCATTTGCACGGGGTAGCATGAACAGAGTGTTAATAGGGCCCAAATCACCCCATTTTGCGCGGCCGTGACATTCCGGCATCAACGCGCGTCGGCATTCTTCTGCGGCGCACCCGCCGGCACGATGTGAACCACCCGATAGCCGTTTTCCCTCAGATACCGCAGGAAGGCAGGCATGATCGCGGCCGTGCGCGCCTTGGGGTCGTGGAAGAGGATGATGCCCTTGCCGCTCGCGGCCAGGCGCTCGGTGACGAGCTTCAGTTCCTGCTCCGGCGTGATCTCGGTCCAGTCGCTGGCCCACAGGTCGGCCCCGAACACGACGATGCCGCGCCCCTGCAGCAGGTCGAGCTGCGCTTGCGTCGATTCGAAATAGGGGAAGCGGAAGAACGGTGTCGAGGGCGTCGTCGTCGCCACGCCGTTCAGTGCCTTCTCGTCAGCCGCGATGCCGCGGTCGATCTCGCTCTTCGCCTTGTCGAACGGGATCCGTGCCATGAACGGATGCGAGAAGGTGTGATGGCCGATGGTGTGGCCCTCGCGGGCGATGCGCTTGACCATGTCGGGATGCTGGGAGGCGTGCAGGCCGATCAGGAAGAAGGTCGCACGCACGCATTCCTGCGCCAGCGCCGCCAGCACCTTCGACGTCGTCGGCGGGTTCGGCCCGTCGTCGAAGGTCAGCACCACCTCGCGATCGGCAAGCGGCAGCGTCTGCGGAAAGCTCTTCAGGCCCACGCGCGGAGTGGTCTTGGCGTCGACGCTCAGCACCCGCGAGGTGCCGAGCGCGCCCTTGCGCGGGCACTCTGCGGCCTCAGGCGAACTCGCGCCGACGAGGCCGGCCAACGCCGCGCCCAGCGCCATCGAGGTCCATTTTGGCCGGCATATCTTTGTCATTGCGCTCGCAGTTCGCTTGTGGGTATTGGCTGACCGTCAGCCCAGACCATCCGATCCAACCTGTCAAACGGCGAGGCGCGCCATGGATGAACATATGGACGTTGCCCAATCCGCCGCGGATTCGGTACTCGACCACGTGCCGATGCGCAACGAGGACGGCGATATCAGGCACGAATTCGTCGAGGAAATCGCCCGTGTGATCGAGGCGGCAGACTCGGCGCAGCTGCGCGCGATCGTCGCAGAGCTGCACGAGGCCGACCTCGGCGACCTCATCGGCGTATTGGAGCCCGACGACCGCGTCCGCCTGGTCGAGCTGACCGGGCGCGACTTCGACTTCTCCGCACTGAACGAGGTCGACGAGGCCGTGCGCGAGGAGATCCTCGAGGAGCTGCCGCCGGAGACGGTCGCAGAAGGCGTCCGCGAGCTCGAATCCGACGACGCCGTCGAGCTGCTGGAAACCCTCGGTGCGGAGGAACAGGAGGAAATCCTCGAGAAGCTGCCGCTGCGCGAGCGCGTCGCGCTCGAGCGCAGCCTGCTCTATCCGGAGAATTCCGCCGGCCGCCGGATGCAGACGGAGTTCATCGCTGTGCCCCAGGATTTCACCGTGGGCCAGGCGATCGACTATATGCGCGAGACGCCGGATCTGCCCGACCGCTTCTACGAGATCTACGTCGTCGACAAGGATCAGCACTGGCAGGGGGCGGTGCCGCTCGACGTGCTCCTGCGCGCCCGCCGCCCGGTGCCGCTCACCGAGCTCACCGACGAGGATCGCCGCCGCGTCTCCGTCCTGGAGGACCAGGAGGAGGTGGCGCGCATGTTCGGCAAGTACAATCTCGTCGCCGCGCCCGTGCTCGACACCCAGGACCGCCTGGTCGGCGTCATCACCGTCGCCGCCGGCGGGGCCCGCATAGCGGGGG
>JAFAEZ010000027.1 GCA_023423775.1 Pseudomonadota bacterium | reverse complement strand
GGGAAAGCCCGCCCTTCGAACGGACGAACACTTCCCACAAAGGCCAATCCTTGCTCATTCCTGCTCCGTCATCCGGCGAAGGCCGGGATCTCAGTGTGATAGGGGCGCGGCGGGTCTCGAGGAGGGTCACGCCGCCTTCTTCGCGTCCTGCTTGGCGGCATAGGCGGCTGCGGCCTCGCGTACCCAGGCATTCTTCTCCCACGCCTCGCGGCGCGCCTTCATCCGCTCCTTCGCGACCGGACCTTCGCCCTTCACGACCGCGTAGAATTCGGCCCAGTCGATTTCGCCGAAATCGTAACCGTCCTTCTCCGCATTCCACTTGAGGTCGGGATCGGGAATGGTGAGGCCGATCGCGTCGGCCTGAGGCACGGTGATGTCGACGAATTTCTGCCGGAGCTCGTCGTTCGTGTCGCGCTTGATCCGCCAGCGCATCGACTGCGCGGTGTTGGGGCTGTCCGCATCGGGCGGGCCGAACATCATCAGGCTCGGCCACCACCAGCGGTTCAATGCGTCCTGCGCCATGCGCTTCTGCTCGGGCGTGCCGGCGGCGAGATGCATCATGATCTCGTAGCCCTGGCGCTGGTGGAAGCTCTCCTCCTTGCACACGCGCACCATGGCGCGGGCATAGGGTCCGTAGGAGGTCCGCTGCAGCGGCACCTGGTTCATGATCGCGGCGCCGTCGACCAGCCAGCCGATCGCGCCCATGTCCGCCCAGGTAAGCGTCGGATAATTGAAGATCGTGCTGTACTTGGCCTTGCCGGAATGCAGCGCCTCGATCATCTCCTCGCGGCTCGTGCCGAGCGTCTCGGCGGCGCTGTAGAGATAGAGGCCGTGGCCGGCCTCGTCCTGCACCTTGGCGAGCAGGATCGCCTTGCGCCGCAGCGAGGGCGCGCGCGTGATCCAATTGCCCTCGGGCAGCATGCCGACGATCTCGCTATGCGCGTGCTGCGAGATCTGGCGGGTCAAGGTGCGCCGGTAGGCCTCGGGCATCCAGTCCTTGGGCTCGATGAATTCGTCGGCTGCCACCCGGGCCTCGAAAGCGGCGAGCTTCGCGGGGTCCTCGGTCGAGGCAATCTGCGCCGTCTTCTGCAATTCGGTCGTGTACATGGCTAACTCCCTCGTCGGCTTTTATCATTAGCCGACCGATCGGTCAATTAATTACACCCGCTCGATCACCATCGCGATTCCTTGGCCGACGCCGATGCACATGGTGCACAAAGCATAACGCCCGCCGTTGCGCTGCAGCTCCTCGGTCGCGGTCAATGCGAGCCGGGCGCCGGACATGCCGAGCGGGTGGCCCAGCGCGATCGCGCCGCCATTCGGGTTCACGCGGGGATCGTCGTCGGCGATGCCGAGCTGGCGAAGCACGGCGAGGCCCTGCGCGGCGAACGCCTCGTTCAATTCGATCACGTCCATGTCGGCGAGCTTGAGGCCGAGCCGGTCGAGCAATTTGGTCGAGGCCGGCGCCGGGCCGATGCCCATGATCCGTGGCGGCACGCCGGCGACGGCGGCGCCGAGAATGCGGGCGCGCGGCGTCAGGCCGTTGCGCTTGGCCGCTTCCTCCGACGCGACGATCATCGCCGCCGCGCCGTCATTGACGCCCGAGGCGTTGCCGGCGGTGACGGTGCCGTCGGCCCGCACGATCGGACGCAATTTGGCCAACGCCTCGACGCTGGTCGCGCGCGGATGCTCGTCGCTATCGACGACGATCGGGTCGCCCTTGCGCTGCGGGATGGAGACGGCGACGATCTCGGCGGCGAGCCGGCCGTTGGCCTGCGCGCGGCTGGCCTTCTCCTGGCTGCGCACGGCGAAGGCGTCCTGGTCCTCGCGGCCGATCTGGAAGTCCTGGGCGACGTTCTCAGCCGTCGACGGCATCGTGTCGTCGCCATAAGCGTCGCGCATCTTGGGATTGACGAAGCGCCAGCCGATCGTCGTGTCGTACATCTCGGCATTGCGGTCGAAGGCCGAAGTCGCCTTGGCCATCACGAACGGCGCGCGGCTCATGCTCTCCGATCCGCCGGCGATCAGCATGTCCGCCTCGCTGCCGCGGATCACCCGCGCCGCCATCGCCACCGCGTCCATGCCTGAGCCGCACAGGCGGTTGAGCGTGACGCCCCCCGAGGCGTCGGGAAGGCCGGCGAGCAGGCCCGCCATGCGCGCGAGGTTGCGGTTGTCCTCGCCGGCCTGGTTGGCGCAGCCATAGATGACGTCGTCGAGCTGGGCCCAATCGACGCCCGGATTGCGGTCCATCAGCGCCTTAATCGGGAGCGCCGCAAGATCGTCGGCGCGGACATGGGCGAGGCTGCCCCCGTAGCGGCCGATCGGCGTCCGTACCGCATCGCAGATGAAGGCTTCGGTCATTCTGAGTCTCCGATTTCGATCAATGGCCCGCCGACGCTGCGGGAATAACCCTGGAATTCGGCGATGGCACGGCCATCGTCGGTTCGCACCGCGACGTTGTAAACGCCGTTACGCCCGACAAGCGACGCCTCCTGCGCCTCGGCGACGAGCACGTCACCCTCGCGCGCGGCATCGAGGTAGACCATCGACGCCTGCGCGCCGACGGTGCGCGTGTTGCGGCCATTGCAGGCATAAGCGAAAGCCGTGTCGGCGAGCGCGAAGGTCATACCGCCATGGGCGCTGCCGTGGCCGTTCAGCATGTCGCGCCGCACGCGCATCCGGATCCGCGCATAACCGACCCGCACCTCCTCGATCTCAATCCCCCAGGATGCCTCAGCGGCGTCCTTGCCGAGCATGTCGTAAGCGATCTTTTCGGCGAGTTCGTCAGCGGTCACGGATGCTCTCTTGGGTTTCCTGACCAATCGGTCTATTAACTCCCCCATGGCTTACGAAACGATCGACTTCAAGAGCGACAGCGGGATCGCTCGCCTCACCCTCAATCGCCCGGATCGGTTGAACAGCTTCACCGTGCAGATGCACGAAGAAGTCCGGGACGCGCTCGACCGACTCGGCGACGCGCGCGTGCTCGTGCTGACCGGCGCCGGCCGCGGCTTCTGCGCGGGCCAGGACCTCAACGATCGCGCCGTCGCGCCGGGCGCGCAGATCGACCTCGGCGAGTCGGTCGAGAAATATTATAATCCGCTGGTCCGCCGCCTGACCGGCCTGCAGATGCCGGTGATCGGGCGAGTGAACGGAGTCGCGGCCGGTGCCGGGGCCAATATTGCCTTCGCCTGCGACATCGTGATCGCGGCAAAGTCGGCCAAGTTCATCCAGTCCTTCGCGAACATCGGCCTGATCCCGGACAGCGGCGGCACCTGGGTGCTGCCGCGCCTGGTCGGCCAGGCGCGCGCGCTCGGCCTCGCCCTCACCGCCGAGCCGCTGCCCGCGGAGAAAGCGGCCGAATGGGGCCTGATCTGGAAGGCGGTCGACGACGACGCGCTCGATGCTGAGGTGGATGCGCTGGCAACTCGCTTCGCGACGGCCCCGACCATGGGCCTCGCGGCGATCAAGCGGATGATCCGCGAAAGCTGGTCGCACAGTCTCGACGATGAACTCGATCGGCAGCGCGACATGATGCGCGAGCTCGGCTTCAGCGACGATTATCGCGAAGGCGTGGCCGCGTTCATGGAAAAGCGCACACCTAAATTCACCGGGCGATGAGCCCCTCCCGTTCGGCCTGAGCCTGAAGGCCGTTCCTTCTTTTGTCGAAGGCGGGGATAAGGAAATGAAGGGCTTCGACAGGCTCAGCCCGATCGGCTTTGGGACACGAACATGAAAACGATCAATCTCCTGAACTATGCCAAGGACGGCTGGGTCGCGGCCTCGGGCAATCTGGCCGAGGTGCACAGCGCCGTCACCGGCGAGGTCGTCGCCACCACCGGCAGCGAGGGCCTCGACTTCAAGGCGATGCTCGATCACGCCCGCAATGTCGGCGGGCCGGCGCTGCGCAAGATGACCTTCCACGAGCGCGCCTGGATGCTGAAGGATCTCGCCAACGCGATCATGGCGCGCAAGGAAGAGCTCTACGAACTCAACTACGAGACCGGCGCGACCCGCACCGACGGCTGGATCGACATCGAGGGCGGCGCCGGCACCCTCTTCTCCTTCTCGTCCAAGGGCCGTCGCGAGCTTCCCAACCAGCGCATCCTGATCGACGGCCAGATGGAGCAACTGTCGAAGACCGGCAGCTTCGTCGGCCAGCACGTCTACACGTCGCTGCAGGGCGTCGCCGTCCATATCAACGCGTTCAACTTCCCGGTGTGGGGCATGCTCGAGAAGCTCGCCCCCACCCTGCTGGCCGGCGTCCCAGCGATCGTGAAGCCCGCTTCTTCGACTGGCTATCTCGCCGAACATGCCGTGCGGATCATGATCGAGGCCAACATCCTGCCGCCCGGCGCGCTCCAGCTGATCATGGGCGGCGTCGGCGACCTGCTCGACCATCTGACGCTCCAGGACGTCCTGTCCTTCACGGGCTCGGCGCAGACCGCGATGAAACTGCAGTCGCACCCGGTGATCGCGCGCGAGTCGGTGCGCTTCATCGCCGAGCGCGACAGCCTCAACGCTTCGATCCTCGGCCCCGACGCTGGCCCCGGGACGCCCGAATTCGACCTGTTCATCAAGGAGGTCGCGCGCGAGATGACGGTGAAGGCCGGGCAGAAATGCACCGCCATCCGCCGCGCCATGGCGCCGGCCGAACATCTCGACGCCGTCCAGGAAGCGCTCAGCCAGCGCCTCGCCAAGGTGAAGATCGGCGACCCGCGCGAGGAAGGCGTGACCATGGGCGCCCTAGCCAGCCGCGCGCAGCTCCGCGCCGTCCGCGACGCCGTCGCCGAATTGTCCAAGTCGGCTCGCATCGTCTCGGGCGATCCCGACCGTGCTCCGGTCGATGGCGATGGTGCCTTCATCGCGCCGATCCTGCTCCGCTCCGACGATCCGTGGGGCTCGCCCGAGATCCACGACGTAGAAGCGTTCGGCCCGGTCTCGACGATCATGCCGTACAAGGACCTGGACGATGCGATCGCCCTCGCCAATCGCGGCATGGGCAGCCTGGCACTGTCGCTGTTCACCTTCGATCCCAAGGTCGCCGAGGAATTCGTGCTCGGCGCCGGCGCCTATCACGGCCGCATGCTGATCCTCGACCGCACCAGCGCCAAGGAATCGACCGGCCACGGCTCGCCCCTCCCCGTCCTCGTCCATGGCGGCCCCGGCCGCGCCGGCGGTGGCGAGGAGCTGGGCGGCGTCCGCGGCGTCACCCATTATATGCAGCGCACCGCCCTCCAGGGCGGCCCCGCCTTGCTCTCCGGTATCGTCAAGCAGTGGCTGCCCGGCGCACCCAAGCCGGAAGGCGAGGTCCACCCGTTCCGCAAGCGCATCAGCGAGCTCGAGGTCGGCTATACGCTGAAGACCGCCAGCCGCACGGTGACGCTCGAGGATGTAGAGCATTTCGCCCACTTCACCGGCGACACCTTCTACGCCCACATGGACGAGGAAGCGGCCAAGGCGAGCCCGATCTTCGAGGGCCGCGTCGCCCACGGCTACCTGATCCTCTCCTTCGCCGCGGGGCTCTTCGTCGAGCCTGCGCCCGGCCCGGGGCTCGCAAATACCGGCCTGGAGAATCTCCGCTTCCACACGCCGCTCTATCCCGGCGACTCGATGCGGGTGGAGCTCACCGTCAAGTCGAAGAGCGTGCGCGACGAAGAGAAGGGCGAGGTCCGCTGGGCGGTCTACGTGTTCAACCAGCGTGACGAGGTCGTCGCGACCTACGACCTGCTGACGATGAACAGGCCCTAGGCGAAACGACTGGAACGAGGGCTCGGCGGCGGCCGTTTTGCGCGGGTTCGATTTCCTACAGGAGAGCCGCGATGAAAGTTGCCGAATGCATGAGCCGCGACGTCGAGACGGTCACGCCGGACCAGCCCATTCGTGAGGCGGCGCAGTTCATGCTGCGCACCGATACGGGGGTGCTGCCGGTCTGCGACAGCGACAATCTGGTCGGCATGATCACCGACCGCGACATCGCCGTCCGGGCGATCGCGGAGGGCCGCGGGCCGGATACGCCGGTGCGGGACGCGATGACCGACGACGTGCTGTTCGTCTATGACGACCAGGAGGTCGAGGAGGCGTCGCTGCTGATGAGCGACCGCCAGGTGCGCCGCCTGCCCGTAAAGAGCCGCGAGGACGACAAGCTGGTGGGCATCGTCTCCCTGGCCGACATCAGCCGTTCGGATCAGGCCGATGCGGCGACGGTCGCGCTCGGCGGCGTAACCGACCCCGGCGGCGAACACAACCAGAGCAACGAGGACGAAGCCTGAACGCCAGCTAACTGAACCGCGCCTAACAGGCCGGTTCAGGAGCGGCTCAAGGCGAATCGGCTCTAAGGGGCTCAGCCAAGGACGGCCACGGTCGTTCCGCTGAAGCGTCCAAGGAGTTCAGTTATGCGTAATATCATTCTCGCCGCGTCGGCCCTCACGTTGGCCGTTCCCGCCATTCCGAGCGCCGCTCTCGCGCACCAGGCCGGCTACAGCCATTCGCACCGCGGCCAGGCGTCCTATCGCGACTACCGCCAGAATTACCGCCAGGATTATTGCAAGAAGGGCAGCGGCACGACCGGGCTCGTGGTCGGCGGCGCTGCCGGCGCCCTTGCAGGCCGGGCGATTGACACCCGCGGCGAGCGCACCACCGGCACCATTCTCGGTGCGGCCGTCGGCGCCCTGCTCGGCCGCCATGTCGACCGCAACGTCGTCAGCAAGAAGTGCCGCTACTAAGTTTCGTAAGCGTGGCTTTGCGTAGAAAAGCGCCCCGACCTTCCGGCCGGGGCGCTTTTTTTGTCCGCCGTCAGATCGGCAGCATTCCGAAATAAGCGAGAACCGCCACCACCGCGATCAGCAGCGCGATCGCGGCGATGATTCCGCCGCCGCCGCCGCGCTCGACGATCACGGTTTCTTTCTCCACGACTCCGTCTCGACGCTCTTCCATGATGCACCTCTGTCTTTGTTACAGGGGTGAAACGCGGACGGGGATCGCGCTGTTCCTTCAGTCGAGCGGCCAGGTTTCCAGTATTTCGACGAAGCGGCTGAGCCAGGCATTGGTCTGGTGGCCGTCGACGACGCGATGGTCGATGGTGAGGCTGACATAGGCCAAAGGCCGGATCTGGATCGTGTCCACGCCGCCCACCTCGCGCACGACCACGCGCTTCTCCAGCTTGCCGACACCGAGGATCGCCGATTGCGGCTGGGCGATGATGATCGGCGAGGCGAACAGCGAACCCGACACGCCGTGATTGGAAATGGTGAAGGTGCCTCCCTTCACGTCCTGGCTGCCGAGCTTCTCCGCACGCGCTTTCTCGACCAATGCGTCGAGGCCCGCGGCGATGCCCTGCAGCGACAGATCCTGCACCTTGCGCAGGACGGGGACGATCAGCCCCTTCTCGCCCAAAGCGGTGCCGACGCCGATATTAATGTCGTCGAAAATTTCGAGCCGGTCGTCGTGCCAGCGACTGTTGATCGCCGGCGCCACCTTCATCGCCTCGGCCGCCGCCGCGACGATATAGGCGGTATAGGTGAGCTTCGCGCCGGCTTTGGCGAAGGCATCCTTGTGGCGCGCACGATGGGCCATGATCGCGCTGAAATCCGCCTCGAACATCGCGGTGACGTGCGGCGCCACCGTGACCGAGTTCAGCATGTTCTCGGCAATCCGCAGCCGCATCCGGTCGTGCGGGATGCTGTGCGAGGCGATCGACGAATCGCTCGGCGGCGCCGAAGGCGCGGCGCGCGGAGCAGCGGCTGGCTGGACTCTGGTGGCCTGCTCGACCGCCTTGTCGACATCGGCGCGGGTAATGCGGCCGTCACGCCCGGTGCCGTGGATCAGGCTCGGGTCGATATCGTGCTGCATGAGCGCCCGCTTCACCGCCGGCGAGAGGCGCAGCTCCGGATCGTGACGGCGCGGTGCGGCCGCGGGCGCAGCAACAGCGGCGGGCGCGGTTTCCGGCTCGTGGCCGATCACCTCGGCGACCGGCGCGATGCGGGCCAGCACGGCGCCGGGCGCGGCCTCGTCGTCGCTGTGGAGCAGGATCTCCCGCAGCACGCCGGCTGCCGGCGCCGAGACCTCGACCGCGACCTTGTCGGTCTCGAGCTCGACCAGAGGATCGTTGACCTCGACGCGGTCGCCGACCGCCTTCAGCCACGCCCGCACCACCGCCTTGGTGCCCTCCTGTTCGACCGGGACGATGACGTCGATCATGTTCAGAACCCCACCAAGGCTTCGATCTTCGCCCGGATGCGCGCGACGGAGGGCACCGCCCAGTCGAGCAGCACCGGATTATGCGGGCTGGGAATGTCGGGCATGGTCAGACGCGAGACCGGCGCGTCGAGATCCATGAACGCTTCGTCCGCGACCACCGCCGCGATCTCTGCGCCGAAGCCGCCGGTCTGCAGATCCTCGTGGACGATCAGGCAGCGCCGCGTCCGGCGAACAGACTCCAGAACCATCTCGCGGTCCCATGGCATCAAGGTGCGTAGGTCGATCACGTCGGCGGAGAAATCCTTCGCTGCCTCCTCGCAGCGTGGCACCATGGCCCCCCAGGTCACGATCGTGATGTCGCTGCCCTCGCGCGTCTTCTTCGCCTTGCCGAACGGCAGGACATAATCGTCACCCGGATAGGGGCGGCGCGCCCAGACGTCGTCAAGCATCGCCCGATGCTCGAAGAAGACGACTGGATCGTTGCCGCGCAGGCCGGCTCGGAGCAGGCCGACGGCGTCCTCGGCATTGCTCGGCACCGCCACCTTCCAGCCCGGATTGTGGACGAACTGGACCTCGTTGGTCTGGCTGTGCCACGGGTCGCCGCACTTGAAGAAGCCGCCCGGAATGCGCAGCACCATCGGCGCGGCGAAGCGGTTGTTCGTGCGCCAGCGCATCGTGCCGCAATCGTTGATCTGCTCGAGCGCCGGTTCGGCATATTTGCGGAACTGGATTTCGGGCACCGGCATCAGCCCGGCCATCGCCATGCCGACAGCGCGGCCGACAATGCCCTCTTCCGAGAGGCTGGTGTCGAACACGCGCTCGATGCCGAACTTGTCCTGCAGGCCGAGCGTCACTGCGTGGACGCCGCCCTTTGGACCGATATCCTCGCCGAACAGGAGGACGCGCGGATTGACGGCCAGCTCATGGTCGAGCGTGCGGCGGATCGCGGTCACCATGTTGATCCGCTGGCCGTCGGGCCGGGGATCTTCGGTCGACGCCGGCGGTACGTAGCCGTGCGTCCACTGGCCGCCGACCTGCTGCATCGCGCCTTCGTAGAAGACGTTGGCGAGGACGGTTTCCGGGTCGGCAACGCCACGCGCCTCGGCGCTTTCGCGCGCTTGCTTGACGGCGGCGGCCGCATCGGCCGCGATCCCGTCCCACTCGGCTTCGTCGAGCAGCGAGCCGACCAGATAGGATTTCAGTTTCGGCAGCGGGTCGCGCGCCCATTCGGAGGCGACGAACTCCTCGCTCTTATAGGCCTGGGTGTCCTGGAAGCTGTGGCCCTGGAGCCGCGGCACGGTGAGCCGCAGCAGGGCCGGACCCTTGCGGCCGCGGACATGGTCGGTCGCCTCGCGCAGCAGGCGCGCCGCCTCGGCCGGCTCGGTGCCGTCGCCCGAGAAGACCTGGAGACCGGTGAAGCTTTCGAGGTTGCGGGCGATGTTGCCGCCCGGCGTCTGATAGATCGACGGGACCGAGATTCCGTATTGGTTGTCCTCGACGTAGAAGAGCATCGGCAGCTTCTGCGTCGTCGCGATCGTCAGCGCCGCCCAGAAACCGTTGGTCGCCACCGAGGCGTCGCCGCCCAGCACCACCGCCATCGCGTCATCGTAGGAGGCGTCGCCGAGCACGGTCCGGTAATATTCGATCGCCTGCGCCCAGCCGGCCGTCGGCGTATATTGCGCGCCGACGCCGCCCGACATCGGCAGCGCCGGGGCGCCGTTCGGGTTCGGGTAGTTGAACACGACGCCGATGTCGCGGCCGTCTGAATAGCCGCCGGCGCGGCCCATCGCCGAGCCCAAAGCGTCCTCGAGCGGCACGCCGAGCGAGAGCAGCAAGGGCCGAGAGCGATAATAGCCGCAGGCGGCGTCCTTGGGGCGGTCGAGCCGCGAGCCCAGCAGGATCTGGGCCATGTCGTGGCCGCGCGCCGAGAATTGGTAGAGCACCTTCTTCTCGGGAACGAGCGTCTCTTCCTCGAGCTTGTCGAGCGCACGTGAGACCTGGAGGAGGTAGGCGACCTTCCTCCAGTCATAGTTCGGATCGGGCGAGTTCCCCCTGGTCCTCGGTGCCATCGCCAGATCTTCGGCCATATATTACTCCGGAAGGTGCGCCGCGACCGCGGCCGCAAAGCGGTCGACATTCTCGTCCGACAGGCCGGCAACGTTGAAGCGCCCCGAACCCGCCATGTAGATCGCGTCGGTCTCGCGCAGCTTGGCGACCTGCTCGGGCGACAAGGGCAGCATCGAGAACATGCCGTTCTGCTCGTTGATGTAGGCAAGGCGCGGGTCGAATGCGGCGATGCGGGCGCGCAGATGGCGGATGCGGGCGAGCATCTCGTCCAGCTCGGCATGCCAATCGGCGGCGAGCTCTGGCGTGTCCAGCACGGTGCGGACGATGGCGGCGCCGTGATCGGGCGGCATCGACCAGCTGGTGCGCGCCATCACGGCGAGATTGCCCAGGATCACCTTGGCCTGCTCGGCATTGCTGCCCTTCACGAACAGGGAGCCCGTGCGCTCGCGATAGAGGCCGAAATTCTTGTCGTTGCTGTGCGCGACCAGCGCCTGGTCCGCGGCGTCGACGACGAGGCGCATGCCGGCGGCGTCGGCCTCGAGCCCATTGCCGAGACCCTGATAGGCCAGGTCGACGAGCGGAACGAGGCCGCGGCGCGACACGATGTCGGCGAGCGCCTTCCATTCATCGAGGCTGAGATCGGCGCCGGTCGGATTGTGGCAGCAGCCGTGGACGAGGACGATGTCCCCCGCGCGCGCCCCTTCCAGCGCCGCCAGCATGCGGTCGAACAGGACCGCCTTCCTGGCCTTATCGTAATAAGGATAATCGACGAACGGCACGCCGGCGCTGCCGATCAACGGGGTATGGTTCGGCCAGGTCGGCTGGCCGACGAAGATGCGCGCATCCGAGCCGGTCGCCTTGATGAGTTCGGCGCCGAGGCGGAGCGCGCCGCAGCCGCCCGGCGTCTGCAGGCCGACGATGCGGTCGTCGCGGGCGCGCTCGGGGCCGAACGCCATTTCCTTGATAAAGGCCACGAAGCGGACATCGCCTTCCGAGCCGAGATAAGCCTTGGTCTCTTGCGTCTCGAGCAGGATCTTCTCGGCCGCCTTCACGGCGCGCAGGATCGGCGTGTTGCCGGCCGCGTCCTTATAGACGCCGACGCCGAGATCCATCTTCTCCGGCCGCGGATCGGCATTGACCAGGCCAATGATCGCCAGCAGCGCGTCCGCGGGCTGCGCCTCGAGGCTGTCGAACAAATGGGGCTTGGTATCCAGGATCAGCGTGTCGGTCATTTCGGTTCCTCTGCGCCCGCGCTGCGCGGGGTTCGGCACGCGAATACAACTATCGCAAGGTCGTTCCAAATCCGTATCAATTTCGCCGTCAAGAGCGGTAGATTTGAAACGTATGTTTCGCTATAGGCGAATCCATGAAAGAAACAGAGCGTCTTGACGCGATCGACCGGCGAATCGTCCGCGAATTGCAGCGCGACGCCAGTCTGAGCCACGCCGCTTTGGCGGATAAAGTGGGCGCGTCGGCAGCCTCGGTTTGGCGCCGCGTCCGCGGGCTCGAAAAAGCCGGCATCCTCGGCCGCACTGTCCGCCTCGCCGACGCGAGCCTGCTCGATCGCTCGGTCAACGTCCTCTGCCAGATCCGCATGACCCGGCAGACGATCGAGGCGCGCGCCGAATTCGAAGATTTCATCCGCGCCCGCGAGGAGATCGTGGAATGCTACGCCATGTCGGGCGAATGGGACTATCTGCTCCGCATTTCGGTCCGCGACGTCGCCGATTATGACCGCTTCGTGATGCGCGGCGTTCTCGCCCACCCGTCGGTCGCACACGCCGCCTCGAACTTCGCGCTCCGCCAGGTGAAGTACACGACCGAAATCCCTGTCTGACCCGAGGGAACGACTCCCCCCGCCGCGGATTGAATCGGGCGCGAACCGAACGGGAGACGGACGATGGCCGCGCGGCCTTATTGGAAGGGACAAATCAGGCTGGCGCTGGTCTCGATCCCGGTGGAGATCTATTCGGCGACCAAGAGCGGCGCCACGATCGCCTTCAACCAGATCCACGAGCCGACCGGCAAACGCATCAAATATGAGAAGGTCGTGCCGGGGATCGGCCCGGTCGATGCCGACGAAATCGTCAAGGGCTACCAATATGAGAAGGGCAGCTACGTGCTGCTCGACGACGAGGAGCTCGAAGCGGTCAAGCTGGAGAGCAAGAAGACGCTGGAACTCACCCAGTTCGTCGACAGCCACGAGATCGACCCGCTTTATTACGAGAAGCCTTATTATGTCGTCCCGGCCGACGACCTGGCCGAGGAGGCGTTCGTCGTCCTGCGCGAGGCGCTGCGCGACACCAAGAAGGTCGGGCTCGGCCAGCTCGCCATGCGCGGCCGCGAATATATCGTCAGCCTGAAACCGTGCGGGCGCGGCATCTTGATGGAGACGCTGCGCTACGCCGACGAGGTCAATAAGGCGCAGGGCTATTTCCGCGACATCGACGACATCAAGCCCGACCCGGAGTTGCTCGATCTCGCCGAGACGCTGATCGAGAAGAAGACCTCCAAATTCGACCCGGAGAAATTCCACGACCGCTACATCGACGCGCTCCACGAGCTCATCGAGAAGAAGCGCAAGGGCAAGACCATCACCGCCGAGGAGGAAGACACTCCGGCCCGCGGCTCCAACGTGATCGACCTGATGGCTGCGCTCAAGAAATCGATCGAGCGCCCCGGATCGGCCGGCGGCGACGACAAGCCCAAGAAAGCGGCCGCCAAGACCGGGTCCAAGCCGGCTGCCAAGAAGGCGCCTGCCCGGAAGGCGCCGGGCAAGGCCGCTCCGGCGCGCAAGCGGGCCTGACGTATGGCGAAAAAGGCCGACGCGCTCGCCGCCTACAACAAGAAGCGCGATTTCTCGAAAACGGCCGAGCCCAAGGGCGGTTACGACACACTTCCCTGGGGCGAAGGCAACGGCTTCATTGTCCAGAAGCACGACGCGACCCGACTCCATTATGACTTCCGACTGGAGATGGAAGGCACGCTCAAGAGCTGGGCAGTGACCCGCGGGCCCAGCCTCGACCCCGCCGACAAGCGCCTCGCCGTGCGCACCGAGGACCACCCCCTCTCCTACGCCACGTTCGAAGGCACGATCCCCAAGGGACAATATGGCGGCGGCACGGTGATGCTGTGGGACCGCGGCACCTGGACCCCCGATCCGCGCAAGGATCCGCGCAAGACGATCGAGGAAGGCCATCTCCACTTCACGCTCGACGGGGAGCGGAGGAAGGGCGAATGGGTGATGTTCCGCCTCAAGCCGCGCGGGAAGGAGAAGGCCGAGAACTGGATCCTGCGCAAGGTGGAGGACGACCAGGCTGGCAGCTCGACCGGGCTCACCGAGAAATATCTGACCAGCATCAAGACCGGCCGGACGATGAACGAGATCGCCGAAGGCAAGTCGGCGAAGGAGCTGACGACGTTTCAGCGCGCTCTCCGTCCTTCCCGAAACGGGGATGCGAAGCATGGTGGAGGCGCTGGCTCAACGTCCGGGAAAACCCCTCCACCCCGCCCCAAGGGCGCGCGGTCCCCCTCCCCGTCCCGGGGAGGATCGAAGCCCCCCGCCTTCCGCGAACCGCAGAAGGCCACCCTGGTCGACAGCGTGCCGTCCGGATCGGCCTGGATCCACGAGATGAAATATGACGGCTACCGCTGCCTGATTTTTATTGTTTGGGGGTAATCCTAGATCTACAC
>JAFAEZ010000071.1 GCA_023423775.1 Pseudomonadota bacterium | reverse complement strand
CCCCTGCGCCGGCCACCGGCCCGGTCGTGCTCACCGCCACCGACGACGTCTGGCTGCGCATCTACGAAGGCAATGGCGGCCCGCGCATCCGCGAGGCGACGCTGAAGGCGGGCGAGCGCTACGAAATTCCCGCCACCGCCAAGGCGCCGCAGATCCTGACCGGACGCCCGGACGCGCTGCGCGTCACCGTCGGCACGACCGAGATCCCGCAACTCGGGCCTGCGCAAAAGACGATCGCCGACGTCAGCCTGCTGCCCGCCGATCTGCTCGCCCGCGTGCCCGGCGCGCAGCCGGCCGCGCCGGCGGCGCCCGGAGCGCCCCAGTCGCGTTGATGCAGTCGGGTTGATACGGCATGCTTAATGCTGGCGACAGGCTCGCTCTCTTAGTATCGGCGGGTCAGTCCTAGTGCGGGGGAAATCCATGCGTCTTCATCTTCTGGCCGTCATCCTCATGGCGAGCGTCGCCGCGCCGTCCGCAGCGCAACAGGCGCCGTCGCTCGACAAGCGCGTCGGCAAGCTCGAATCCGAGATGCGCGCGGTGCAGCGCAAGGTCTTCCCGGGCGGCAATGTCGAGCCGGAGATCCGGCCCGAAGCGCCGGTCGTGACTCCGGGCGGCGTGCCCGCCAGCAGCGCCATTGCCGATCTCACCGCCCGCGTCGACGCGCTCGAGGCGCAGCTCCAGACGGTGACCCGCCAGGGCGAGGAAAATGCGTTCCGCCTGCGCCAGCTTGAGGACGCGTTCGCCCGCCTGCGCAGCGAGGCCGATGCCCGCGCCGCCGAGCCGGTGGCACCTCCGCCCGCCGCCGCGCAGCCGTCCGCTCCGTCCGCCTCGGAGCCTGCCCCCGCCGCGGCGGGACCCAATACCGGCGATCCTGCCGAGGACGCCTATCTCGCGGGCTACCGCCAGTGGGAGGGGAAGAATTACGCCGCAGCGCAGAAGACGCTCGAGGCGATGGCCAAGCAATATCCGAAGCACAAGCGCGCCAGCTACGCCGCCAACCTCGCCGGCCGCGCCTATCTCGACGACGGCAAGCCCGCGACCGCGGCCAAGGTCCTGCTCGCCAATTATCAGAACAACCCCACCGGCGAACGCGCCGCCGACAGCCTCTATTTCCTCGGTCAGGCACTGATGGAGCTCAAGAAGCCGGCCGAGGCCTGCAAGGTCTATGACGAATTGCGCGACGTCTACGGCGCCAGCATGCGCGCCTGGCTCCAGCAGCGCCTCCCCCAGGCCCGCACCGCCGCCAAGTGCCGCTGACGCGCTAGCGCCGCCTTGGTCAAAGGCTGCGTGGCCTGCGCCCTGGTGTTAGATTTCCTGACGCACCTGGGCGTGGGCCAGCACGGCGAAAAGCCCGGTGCCGCCGATGATGTTGCCGGCCAAAGCCGGCAGCAGGAAGGTGCCGAACAGCCAGCCCGCGCCCACCTCGCCGCTCCACAGCAGCAGGAACGCCTCGGCGGCGCCGGCGACGACATGGGCGAAGCCGCAGAGGCCGATCGCCAGCGTCAGGGTGAGCACGACCCAGAAGCCCGCCTGGTCGTCGGCCGAGCGAATCCAGGCGACCGAGGCCATGATGAAACCGGCCGGAATCGCTTGCGCGAGCGTCTGCAGCGCGTCGCGTTCCTGGAGCTTGGCGGACACCGCCAGCATCCCCTGCAGCACGCCTTCGCTCTGGACATGACCGAAGGTCACGAGCGCCGCCGCCGCTGCCGCCCCCAATACGTTGCCCGTGAACACAGTCGTCCAGAGCCGTGCAACGCGCAGGAAATTGCGGGGCGTCGTTTCCCGCGCCAGGGGCAGGATCGCCACCACAGTCTGTTCGGTGAAAAGCTGCATCCGGCCGAGGACGACGATCAGGAACCCGACGGGATATCCCAGCGCGACGACCGCCTCCCGCCATGGCGCCTCGGGCAATAGATGGTGCAGGGCGCCGCCGACCGATACGGAAGCCATGATCGCAATCCCGCCTGCGACCGCCGACCAGAACAAGGAGGAAAGCGGTCGGTCGAGTTCGTCGTCGCCCTGCTCCGAGACGGCGGCGTGGACGATCTTGGCCGCCGGCGGACTTCGTTCCTCGACCTCCTGCTGCTCGGCGTCGGTGAGTTTGCTGTCCGGATCCGGCACGGGCGCCTCCTAGTCCGCTCCAGCGGTTCAGCAAGGCGCTGGTTCCATCACGGGGCCCCGGACAAGCGGTCACGCAACCAAAGCGGGAGGTCGGGCTTTCAGGAGCGATGGACATGGCCGAACCCGATCTGCGCGCTGAACTTGAAGTGCTCCAGGCCGAGGCGATCGCCGTCCAGGCGGTGCTTGTGGCCCTGTGCCGCCGGCTGGTCCGGGCCGAGCCGGCGCTCGCCACCGCGGTCTGCCAGGCGTTCGAGGAGGCCGAGACGATCATGTCGGGGCTCGCGGTCCGGATCGGCGTGCATGCGCCGATGGCCAACACGATCGGCGCGCTCCGCATCCTCGAGGAATTGCGCGCCGCCGCCATCACCGACGAGGCCAGCTGCCGCGCGCCGGACTGACGGCTTACCCGGCCGCGCCGGATCGCTTAAGCTCGTCGCCATGGCCAACCCGGACCCCCAGCTCGTCGACCGCTTCCGCCGCGATCTCGCCGCGCTCGGCCACGACGAGGAGCGGCTGGGCCTCGCCGTATCGGGCGGTCCCGACAGCCTCGCCTTGCTGCTGCTCGCTGCGGCCGCTTTCCCTGGCGCGGTCGAGGCGGCAACGGTCGATCACGGCCTGCGCGCCGAGGCGGCCGCGGAAGCGGAGATGGTCGCCGGTCTCTGCCGCGCCCTCGGCGTCCCGCACGTCATCCTGCACGTCGACGTAGCCGCGGGCGGCACCGGCCTGCAGGGCGAGGCGCGGCGCGCGCGCTATGCCGCGC
>JAFAEZ010000043.1 GCA_023423775.1 Pseudomonadota bacterium | reverse complement strand
CCACCGCGCCCTACAAGGCGCACACCTATGAAGGCCGGGCGCCTTACGAGGAGGCGCGTGCGCTCGCGCTCGACGAGATCCCCGACCTGCTCGACGATTATGCCCGATCTGCCGGCTACGCGATGATGGCGGGATTCGACGGGGTCCAGCTGCACGCCGCGAACGGCTACCTGAACGCCCAGTTCCTGCGCGACAATTCGAACCTGCGCGACGACGATTATGGCGGCTCGATCGAGAATCGGGTGCGGCTGCTGCGCCAGGTCACCAACGCCATCACCGACGTGGTCGGGGCCGACCGCACCGCCGTCCGCCTCTCGCCCAACGGCGATTCGCAGGGGGTCAACGACAGCGACCCTGCGCCCTTGTTCACCGCCGCGGCCGAGGCCCTGGCGGAGATCGGCATCGCCCTCCTCGAGCTGCGCGAACCGGGCCCCGAGGGCACGTTCGGCAAGGGCGAGGTCGATCCGATCGCGCCGGCGATCCGCAAGGTCTTTCCCGGCCCGCTCGTGCTCAATTCCGACTACACGCACGGCGCGGCGGAAGCGGCGCTGGAAGAGGGCGCAGCCGACGCGATCAGCTTCGGCCGTCCGTTCATTTCCAACCCGGACCTGGTCGACCGGATCGCCAAGGAAGCCGAGCTGGCGCCCGACGACATGGCGACCTGGTACAGCCAGGGCCCGGAAGGCTATGTGGACTATCCGGCGTCGGGGACCGACCCCGACTGAGGCTCAGGCGCCGAAGCGTTCCTTCAATTTCATCAGGGCGAGCGCGGCCTTGGCCGCCTCGCCGCCTTTGTCCTTCTCGTCGCGGCGTGCGCGCGTGAGCGCCTGCGCCTCGTTCTCGACGGTAAGGATGCCGTTGCCGATGGCGAGTCCGTCCATGGTGAGCGCCATCAGGCCGCGCGCGCTCTCGCCGGCGACGATCTCGAAGTGGTAGGTCTCACCGCGGATCACGACGCCGAGCGCGACATAGCCGTCATAGCGGCCGCTCTCCGCGGCCAGCGCGATCGCCGCCGGGATCTCGAGGGCGCCGGGGACGGTGACGGTCTCGTGGCTGTGGCCCCCCTGCTCGAGCGCGGCGCGCGCGCCTTCGAGCAGCAGGTCGTTGAGATGGTCGTAGAAGCGCGCCTCGACGATGAGCAGCTTCGCCATTCTCAATTCTCCAGCGGGATCGGCCGTTCGCCGACGATCTTGAGGCCGTAGCCGCCGAGCGCGACCGGGGTATGGTGGGTGTTGGTGAGCAGGGTCATTTCATGCACGCCGAGCGCCGAGAGAATCTGCGCGCCGCCGCCATAATCGCGCAGCTCCTCCATATCGCGCGACTCGGCTTTGCCCGAGCGCGCGTCGAGGATCGCCGAGATGGGCGTCGAGCGGGTGAGCAACACGATGATCCCCGCACCCTCTTCTGCGATCGCCTTCATCGCGCCGGCAAGCAGGCCGCTGCGGTCGTTCGCTTCGGCGAAGACGTCCGCGAAGAAGCTGAGCTGATGCATGCGGACCAGCACCGGCTTGTCCTGTTCGATCCTGCCCTTGACGAGAACGAGCTGCTCGCTGCCGGACGCCTTGTTGAGGAAGCTCTTGGCCGTCCAGGTTCCGCCCCAGCGGCTTTCGAACTGCGTCTCGGCCGTCTGCTCGACGAGATGGTCCTTCTTGAGGCGGTAGGCGATGAGATCGCGGATCGTGCCGATCTTGAGGCCGTGGAGCTGGGCGAAGGCGACGAGGTCGTCCATCCGCGCCATCGTGCCGTCTTCCTTCATGATCTCGCAGATCACGCCGGAAGGGTTGAGTCCGGCGAGGCGCGAGACGTCGACCGCGGCTTCGGTATGGCCGGCGCGGATCAGGACGCCGCCTTCCTTGGCGACCAGAGGGAATACGTGGCCTGGCGTGACGATATGCTCCGGCCCCTTCGACGCGTCGATCGCGACCGCAATCGTGCGGGCGCGGTCACCGGCCGAGATGCCGGTGGTGACTCCGTCCCGCGCCTCGATCGAGGTGGTGAAAGCGGTTTCGTGGCGGGTGCCGTTGTGGCGGCTCATCAGGCCGAGGCCGAGCTGATCGACGCGCTGCTTCGACATGGCGAGGCAGATCAGGCCGCGGCCGTGCTTGGCCATGAAGTTGATCGCGTCCGGCGTCGCCATCTGTGCCGGGATGATGAGATCGCCCTCATTCTCGCGGTCGTCGTCGTCGACGAGGATGAACATGCGCCCATTGCGCGCCTCGTCGATGATCTGCTCGGGCGTGGCCATCACGCCGCGGCTGCCGCTGGCGAGGAACTTCTCCAGCTTCAGCAAGGTGTCGGCGGTGGGGTTCCAGTCCGCCTCGCCCATCCGGCGCAGCGAATTGGCGTGGAGACCCGCAGCGCGGGCGAGACCCGCACGCGACATCTCACCGGATGTCACGAGTTCGGTCAGGCGGTCGATCAGAATCGTGCTCATATGAGCCAAATATCACACGGCGATGTGACGGGCCAGTGGGAAATCACATCCTGTTGGGAAGATGGGCCATCATGCGGCCGATGTAACGCGCGAGCACGTCGATCTCGATATTGGCTTGGTGCCCCGGCGCGAGCGCTCCCAGCGTGGTTTGCGCGGCGGTGTGGGGGATGATGTTCACGGTGAAGCGGGCGCCATCCGAGAGGTTCTCGACCTCGTTGACGGTCAGCGAGACGCCGTCGACGGTAACCGATCCCTTGGCAGCGAGATAGGGCGCGATCGCGTCGTCGACCAGCATCGTGATGCGGGTCGATCCGCCTTCGGCCATGACCGCCTCGACCGTGCCGAGGCCATCGACATGGCCGGTGACGATATGGCCGCCAAGTTCGTCGCCGACGCGCAGCGCGCGCTCGAGATTGAGGCGGCCGCCCTGGTGCCACATGCCGGGCACGCTGCGGCTCAGCGTTTCGCCGGAGATGTCGACCGCGAACCAGCCCTCGCCCTTGTCGACCACGGTCAGGCAGACGCCCGAGCAGGCGATCGAGGCGCCGAGATCGACCGTCGCCATGTCGTAGACGCAAGCGATCGTGGCGCGCAGATCGCCGCGCTGCTCGACGGCCTCGATGCGGCCGATGTCGGTGATGATGCCGGTGAACATGTCAGTCTCGAACGCGCTCGTAGACTTCCAGCCGGTCCCTGCCAAGCATCTCGGTGGCGGTGAGGTCCCAGCGCTGGTGCGCGTCGGCCAATGCGGTGAGCCCGATATAGCCGAGCGCGGAGCGTCCCTCGCCGATCAGGATCGGCGCGCGATAGATGAGCAGGCGGTCGACGAGGTCGGCGGCGAGGAAGGCGGAAGCGGCGCCGGCGCCGCCCTCGACCAGCACGTCGTTGATGTCGGGAAGGCCGAATATCTCCTCGGGCGCTCCGAGGCGCGTCCAGCCTTCCGGCGCGGCGCCACGCGTCAGCAAGGCGCGGCGGGGAGACCTCTCCTCGAGCCCGGGCAGGCGGACGTCGAGCCGGGGCTGGTCGGCCTCCAGAGTGCCGCGTCCGACCAGGATCATGTCGCAGCGCGCGCGTTCCCAATGGACGTGGGCCCGGGCATCTTCGCCGGTGATCCAGCGGCTCTCGCCCGAGGGCAAGGCGATCTTGCCGTCGATCGACATGGCCAGCTTCAGCGTCACATAGGGCCGGCCGCGGCGGACGCGGCTGACGAAACCGGCGAGCGAGCGGGCGGCCTCTTCGGCGCCGACTCCGACGGAAACTTCGATCCCGGCAGCGCGCAACCGCGCGAAACCCTCGCCATTGGTGCGCGGATCGGGATCGGTCAGGGCCGCGACGACGCGCGCGACGCCCGCTTCCACGAGCAGGCCGGCGCAGGCCGGGCCGCGCGGGCTCTTATGGGCGCAGGGCTCGAGCGAGACAAAAGCGGTGGCGCCGCGCGCCTTGTCCGCCGCCTCGTCGAGCGCCATCGCCTCGGCATGGGGCCGGCCGCCGGGCTGGGTAAAGCCCTGGCCGATCGCTTCGCCGCCGCGCACCAGGATGCAGCCGACATGGGGATTGGGGGCGGTCGTGCCGCGGCCGCGGTCCCCGAGGGCGATCGCAGCTTTCATCCACGCCGCGTCCTCCATCAGAAGTCGAGCTGTTCCTCGAGCTTCTTGAACTGGCGCTGGCGCTCGGCCTGGGCCGCCTCGCGCTCCGCCTGGCGCCGCTTCTGATCGGCCCGGATCTCGGCGTCGGTGCGGTTGGTCGACCAGCTATCGACGTAAATGAGCTGCTCGCCCGGCGCGATATTGGTGCGGGCGTCGGTGATGAAGCCGATGATGATCACTACCGGCATCGTCACCGCGAGCGCCGCGGCGATCCACTGGATGCGGCTGCGCTCCTTGGTGAAAGCGCGAAGGTCCGCCCAAAGGGCGCGCGGAGAGGCGGGACGGGGCAAGGGCATCGCGCCGAAGATAGGGCCGCCGCCGGCCGAGCGCCAGTCCCTGTGGGCTAGCGCCGCCCGTTCGGCCGGGGGCCGGACAGGCAGCGCCGCGTTCAGTCGACGAGCCTGAAGTGGCAGGTGATCGTCGTCCAGCTTTCGACCGGCTTGCCGTCGACCCGCGCTGGAGCGAAGCGCCAGGCGCGGAGCGCGTGGCGCTCGGTCGCGCGCCAGAAGGCGTCGCTGGCGGCACGGACCTTTTCCACCGCCTTGACCCGTCCGTCAGTGCCGATCAGCAGCCGGACGGTCACCGATCCCTCGTTGCCCGCACGCTCCTCGGACGGCGGATAGGGCGGCTGGAGCTCGCTGCGCGGATCGATCTTTGCCTCGATCCGCACCGGCGGCGGCGGCTTGGGCGGATCGGCGGGCTTTTCGACGTTGATCGCCTGGCCCGGGAAGGGATCGTAGGGCTGCGGCCCGACGAGGGGCTCGGTGGCGAGGGGCTCGGGGGTGACGTTGGTCTTCACTTTCGGGGGGACGTGCGTGACCACGGATTTGACCCGCGGCGCCTCCGGCGTCTTTTCGACCGGTTCCGGCGGCGGCGGATCTGTTATGGGAACATTGTAGCCCTCGAGGACCGGCGGCGTCAGCCGCACATATTCCATCTTCGACAAAGCCAGCGCGGTCAGCGCCGCACCGTGGAGCAGGATGACGACCGCGAGGCTGGCGCCGTTGGCCGGTTTGGGGTCGAGAAAGCCTCCGTCACGCATGACATTCTCCTAAGCTGCGCCGCTTCGGCGGCTACAGAAAGGATGTTACAACATCTCTTAATGATATACTATAGCATGCAACAGGAAAATTGCTGAGCCATGCTCATCGGGGGGTGCGGCGACTAGGCGGCGGCGGCCTTCAGGCGAGCGAGGCTCTGGTCCTGGCCGATCAAGGCGAGCAGAGGCGCCATTTCGGGGCCGCTGTCGCGGCCGGTGAGCGCCTGGCGGAGCGGCAGGAACAGGCTCTTGCCCGAGCGGCCGGTGCGCTCCTTGAGCGCCGCGGTCAGCGCCTTCCACGGCGCGTCGGACCAATCGATCGCCGCCGCCACCTCGGCTGCGGCGGCGAGGAAGGCGCGATCGGCTTCCGCCGCCTTGTGCGTCACCGGCCCCTCGACGATGTGCCACCAGTCCGCGGCCTCGGCGACTTTGTGCAGGTTGGGCCGGATCGCCGCCCAGGCGTCCTCGCTCATGCCGTCCGGCAGCCGGTCCGCGACGGCCTCGAACGGCAATTGGTGGACGATGCGGGCGTTGAGCCCCTCGAGTTCGTCCATGTCGAAGCGGGCGGGAGCGCGGCCGAACGTGGCAAAGTCAAAGCTCTCGATCAGAGGCTCGGGGCTCGCGAACGCCTCGACCGGCTGGCTGGTGCCGATCCGGGCGAGCTTGGCGATCAAAGCCATCGGCTCGATTCCCGCCTCGCGCATCGCCTCGACACCGAGCGAGCCGAGCCGCTTGGAAAGCTTGCCCTCCGAACCGACCAGCAAGGCTTCGTGCGCGAAAGCGGACGGCGCCGCCCCGAGCGCCTCGAACATCTGGATCTGCAGCGCGGTGTTGGTGACATGGTCTTCGCCGCGAACGACATGGGTGACGCCCATGTCGATATCGTCGACCGCGCTCGGCAGCATGTACAGCCAGCTTCCGTCCTCGCGCCGGATTACCGGATCGGACAGCAGCGACGGGTCGATATGCTGCGGCCCGCGAACGAGGTCGTTCCATTCGATCGGCGCCGCATGATCGAGCTTGAAGCGCCAGTGCGGCCGGCGGCCCTCCGCCTCGAGCTTCGCCTTGTCCGCGTCGGTTAGGCCGAGCGCCGACCGGTCGTAGACCGGCGGCTTGCCGCGGCCGAGCTGGACCTTGCGCTTGAGATCGAGCTCCTGCGCGGTCTCATAGGCGGGATAGGCCCGGCCCATCGCCCGCAGCGTCTCCAATGCCGCCTCGTAGCGCTGGAAGCGCTGCGACTGACGATGCTCCTCGTCGGGCGCGAACCCCAGCCAGGCGAGATCACGCCGGATCGCCTCGGCATTTTCCTCGGTCGACCGCTCGGCGTCGGTATCGTCGAGTCGGAGGATGAAGCGACCGCCATGCTTCCTCGCCCACAGCCAATTGTGGAGCGCCGTGCGGATGTTGCCGACATGCAGCCGACCGGTCGGGGAAGGCGCGAAGCGCGTGGTTACTGTCATGTCGCGCCTCCTATGCGGCTAGCCCGCTGCGGGCAACGCCCCCTTGCCTTCAAGGCATCTGGCGATAAGGGGGACGTGCAGCCGCATTTCGGGGATATTTCGATGAAGTTGATGTCGGGCAATTCCAATCTTCAGCTCGTGAAGGACATTGCGTCCTATCTCGAGCTGCCGATCACCGACGCCGCCGTCCGGCGCTTCGCCGACGAGGAAGTGTTCGTCGAGATTCACGAGAACGTGCGCGGCGAGGACGTGTTCGTCGTCCAGTCGACCGCCTATCCGGCCAACGACAATCTGATGGAGCTGCTGATCTGCATCGACGCGCTGAAGCGTTCGTCGGCCAAGCGCATCACCGCCGTCATTCCCTATTTCGGCTATGCCCGCCAGGACCGTAAGCCCGGCCCGCGCACGCCGATCTCGGCGAAGTTGGTGGCGAACCTGATCACCGTCGCCGGCGCCGATCGCATCCTTTCGATTGACCTGCATGCGGGTCAGATCCAGGGCTTCTTCGACATCCCGACCGACAACCTTTACGCGGCGCCCGTCATGTCGGCCGACATCCAGGCCCGCTTCGCCGGCCGCAACATCACCGTCGTCTCGCCCGACGTCGGCGGCGTGGTACGCGCCCGCGCACTCGCCAAGCGCCTCGACAACGCACCGCTCGCGATCGTCGACAAGCGCCGCGAGAAGCCCGGCGAATCCGAGGTGATGAACATCATCGGCGACGTTTCGGGCCGCTTCTGCATCCTGATCGACGATATCGTCGATTCGGCCGGCACGCTCTGCAACGCCGCTGCCGCGCTGAAGGCCGCCGGTGCCGAGGACGTGGTGGCTTACTGCACCCACGGCGTCCTTTCCGGCGCTGCCGTCTCGCGCGTTGACGGTTCGGAGCTGCGCGAGCTGGTCGTCACCGATTCGATCGGTGCCGTGCATGAGGCCTCCGCGGCAACCGACAAGATCCGCATCCTGACGATCGCGCCCCTGCTCGCCGAGGCGGTCCGCCGCATCGCCGACGAGACGTCGGTGTCGAGCCTCTTCGACTAATCCTCGAAGATCGCGAACGGATCGTAGCTGCCGAAGCTCCAGACATTGCCTTCGAGGTCGCGAACCTCGTAGCTGCGCCCGCCATGGGCCGGGTCGTGCGGCGGGGTGATGACCCTCGCCCCCGCAGCGGCGGCGCGCGCGTGGTGCGCGTCGGGATCGCCGACCACGACGTAGAGGCAGGACGTCACCTTGCCGCCGGTTTCGTCGGGCGGGACCATGCCGAGCCGATCGGGCCCCTCGCGCGATGCCGAGCCCAGCATGATCATATTGCCCTCGAGCGTGAGTTGGGCGTGCTCGACGCGGCTGCGGTCCTCATTCTCGTAGATGGCGTGGCGGCTGAAGCCGAAGGCGGCGCAGAGAAAGTCGATCGCGCCATGGGCGTCCCGGTAGACCAGGCACGGGATGATCGCCGGACGGACGGCCATGGTCGCTCCCCTAGAAGATGCCGAGGAACTTCTTGCGCTTCTTCTTTGGCTTGTCATCCGGATTCGCCGATTTGCCGGTGCCGATATTCTCGACCTTGCCGCCGTCCTTCTCGCGTTGCGCGGAGGCGCGCGCGCCGGCGAGAACCGGGCCGCAATTGGTCGGCTCGGCATCGCCGGGATCAACGAAGGCGATGATCGCCGCGAGCGGGCTGACCAACGCGCCAAGGCCGAGGCCGACGCCGGCCCGGGCCACCAGCTCCCCACTGATCGGATCGATGTTGGGCGCCGCGAAATAGCCGCCGACGCCGATCGGCGATTGGGCCGAGAAGGCGCTGAACGTCTTGGCATCGGCCTCGATCGCGAGATCGAGCGACTCGGTCTTGAAGCTGAAGCCGCCGCGGCCGCCAATTACATTCTTCTTGGTGTCGATCAGGATCGGATCGGCGGCGGCGATGCCGTTGCGCACCGTGAAGGCGATCAGGCCGCAATTGATCAGCACCGGCTCGGTCAGCTTCTTCTCCCACATCTTCTGGACGAAGGTGCCGATATCGAGCTCGGACAGCTGGACGTTGCGCGTCCAGAAGGTGCCGGCCGGCATGATGAAGGCGATGCGCCCGTTCGAGCTGGCCAGCGATTCGCGCACCGAATCGCCCGTGCCGTTGAGCTGGACGCGCGCCTTGACGAGGCCGGAAGTGCCAGACTGGTCGGCGCCGAACTTGGCGAGCAGCAGCCCCATGCGCGTCGGCGACAGGCGGATGTCGTAATCGGTGCGGACCGGGCGGCCCCGCGCGTTGATCACGATGTCGGAAGCAAGGTGGCCGCCAGCGACGTCGAACGTGAGGGGCGAGAGCTTGAGCAGGCTGCGATCGAGATCGAGCGTCAGCCCGATGTTCGAGACCGGGAAATTCTCCATTCGGACGGTGCGGACCCGATAATCGACGTGTGCGTCGAAGGCCCGGAGTCCGGCGACGTCGAGCGAGGCGTCGGGCAGCACCCTGGGACGCCCCCCTTCGCTTTCGATCGCGCCGCTGGCTCCCATCCGGTCGAGCCGCTCGGGATCGTAGCCGACCCACGGGCCGGCATCGATGATATCGAGCACGCGGCTGTTGAGATCGGCATCGATGCGCAGCCGGTTGGCGGGCATCGAGATCGTCATCGCGCCGGCAAGATCGCTGTCGCCGAAGGTGCCGCGCAACCCGGTGAAGCGCCAGCGGTCGTCCCGCTTGGTGAGGTTCGAGGTGAAGCGGTAGCGACGGGTATCGGGCACCGCTACGCCGAGGAAATCGAACAGGGAATGGAGATTGGGCCCGCGCACCTGGAGCTTGAGGTCCGCGCCCTCGATCTCGGTCGCGCCGGGCAGGGTGCCGCTGACGTCGAGCTGGTTGCCGGCGCCGGTCGCGTGCAGGGCCAGCTGGTTGCGGCCGCCGCGCACCGTCTGGTTGGGCGACATCAGGCTGCCCGAAACGGTGAAGGGCTTGCCTTTAGAACTGCCGCCTCCGGAGAAGCGGATGTCGCTTTCGAACGCCGTGTCGCGGGCTCGCACCGTCTCGAACTTCAGGTCGGCGACGAAGTCCATCTGCGGCGCGCGGTAGCGCAGGTCCGATCCGACGATGCTGGCGCGGCGGATTAGCGGCAACTCGAACGGCTCGCCCTTGCGGTCGGGGTCGCCGAGCGTCCAGGTGTTGCGGGTGCCGCTCGAATCCCACTCCATATCGACATTGGAGTCGACGAGGTCGAGCCAGTTTACCCGCCGTTCGCCGAAGATCAGCGGTACGGTCGCGATGCTGGTGTCGATCCGCTTCGATTCGAAGAAGTTCTTGCGGCTGGCCCAGGAGGGATTGGCGATGGTCAGCCCTTCGGCCAGGAACTTGATGTTGATCGGGTTGAGATAGAGCTGGAAATCGCCGGCCACGGCGACACGGCGCTGGGCCTGGTCGCTGGCATAATCTTCGAAATAGGGCTTGAGGAATCGGCCCTTGGTGATGAACAGGATCGCCCAGGCGAGGATGATCAGGCCAACGATCGTCGCCAGCAGCGACAAGCCGATGCCGAGCGCGTTGGTGCCCAGTTGCTTGCGGGCAACGCGCCGGGATTCGGCCGAAGCGGTGGACGTGGCATCCATGGCGCTAGGAAAACCCGTTTCGGCGCCGCTCTGTTCCGCCGCCTCCCCTTGCCTTGGCGGCCTCCGCCCCGTATAGGCGCCCTCTTTCCAGCTTTGGAAGAATCGAACTGCCCGGCGTCAAGGGCTGCCGTGGCCGTTCTTAAATGTCGCGTAAGCGCCAGAAGGAGACAAAATGCCCAAGTTGAAGACCAAGAGCGGTGTGAAGAAGCGCTTCAAGCTCACCGCAACGGGCAAGGTGAAGCACGGCGTTGCCGGCAAGCGCCACCGCCTGATCAGCCACAATGCCAAGTACATCCGCCAGAACCGCGGCACCGAAGTTCTCGCCGACGCCGATACGGCGCGCGTGAAGCTCTGGGCGCCCTACGGCCTGCGTTAAGAGGAGTACTGAAGCATGGCACGTGTCAAACGCGGTACGACCACTCGTACCAAGCATAAGCGCTTATTGGATCAGGCGAAGGGCTATTACGGCCGTCGCAAGAACACGATCCGTATCGCTCGGCAGGCCGTCGAGAAGGCCGGCCAGTATGCCTATCGCGACCGCAAGGTTAAGAAGCGGAGCTTCCGCGCCCTCTGGATCCAGCGCATCAACGCCGCGGTCCGCGTCGAGGGCCTGACCTATGGTCAGTTCATGCACGGCCTGAAGCTCGCGAACATCGACCTCGACCGCAAGGTCCTGGCCGACATCGCGATGCACGAGGGCGAAGCCTTCAAGGGCATCGTCGCTCAGGCCCGCGCGGCGCTCCCGGCCCAGGCCTAAGAGCCGCTCGCACGAATCGGAAAGGCGCGGAGGGCATCAGCTCTCCGCGCCTTTCTTTTTGCCTGCCGCGCCTCTCCACCGCGACAGGCGGCCACGATCCCCGGGGGGCGAAAGGGGTCAGTGGCGGGTTTCGGCGGCGATCGAATAGCGCAGGGTCGCGATCCGGCTCTTCTCCGGGCAGCAGGTGAGCCGGGTCCATTCGATCCGCGCCCGCGCCTCATCGTCGAACGGGCCGGCCATGGTCTCCGTCCCCGGGACGAGCGCCCGGAACTCCGGATCCTGATATTCGCCCCCGATCACCCAGTAACGCGTGGTCATCGTCTTTCTCCTCAGGCTGCAACTTTGGTTTTGAACTGGGCGGACTCGGTCGATTCGGCGAGCGCCGTGGTGGAGGCCGTGCCGCCCGAAAGGGTCTCCGCGACGAGGTCGAAATAGCCGGTGCCGACCTCGCGCTGGTGGCGGGTGGCGGTGTAGCCCGCCGCCTCGCTGGCGAATTCGGCCTGCTGCAGCTCCGAATAGGCCGCCATGCCGCGATCCCTGTAGCCGCGCGCCAGCTCGAACATCGAGTGGTTGAGGCTGTGGAAGCCGGCCAGGGTGACGAACTGGAACTTGTAGCCCATCGCGCCGAGCTCGCGCTGGAACTTGGCGATCACGTCCTTGTCGAGCTTGGCCTCCCAGTTGAAGCTGGGCGAGCAATTGTACGCCATCATCTTGCCCGGGTGCGCCTTCTGGACGGCCTCCGCGAAGCGCTTCGCATCTGCGAGATTCGGGTGGCTCGTTTCCCACCACAGCAGATCGGCATGGGGCGCGAAGGCGATGCCGCGCTTGATGCAATGATCGACGCCGGTCCCTTCCTTCAGGCGGAAGAAGCCCTCGGGCGTGCGCTCGCCGGTCAGGAATTCGTGATCGCGCTCGTCGACGTCGGACGTGATGAGCTTGGCGCTCTCGGCGTCGGTGCGGGCGACTAGGACGGTCGGGACCCCGCAGACGTCGGCGGCGAGCCGGGCCGCGTTGAGATTGCGGATATGGGCCTGGGTCGGGATCAGGACCTTGCCGCCGAGATGGCCGCATTTCTTCTCGCTCGCCAGCTGGTCCTCAAAATGGACGCCAGCGGCGCCGGCCTCGATATAGGCCTTCATGATCTCGAAGCAGTTCAGCGGACCGCCGAACCCGGCTTCGGCGTCGGCGACGATCGGCGCGAACCAGTCGCGGGTAGAGCCGCCTTCCATATGCTCGATCTGGTCGGCGCGCTGGAGCGTGCGGTTGATCCGGCGGCACAGCTCCGGCCCGGCATTGGCGGGGTAGAGCGACTGGTCCGGATACATGGCGCCGGCGGTGTTGGCGTCGGCCGCGACCTGCCAGCCGGACAGATAGATCGCCTTGAGGCCCGCCCGGACCATCTGCATCGCCTGGTTGCCGGTGACCGCGCCGAGCGCGTTCACATAAACCTCGCTGTGCAGAAGCTTCCAGAGGCGCTCGGCACCGCGGCGGGCGAGGCTGTGCTCGATCGAAACCGAACCGCGCAGCCGCGCCACGTCCTCGGGCGACCAGTTGCGGGTGATGCCGTCGAAGCGGCCGGTCGGTGCGGGAACCAGGGTGTTGAAATCGGTCATCTGTGCCTCGCTTTCGCAGCCATAAGAACAAGCGAGGCGCCCCGGCGCAGCAGGGAAAAGGGTCGCGCTGTCAAAGCTCGACTTGCGAAATTTGTAAATGTTTGACAAATCTACAGCGTGGCAGGGGACCGGAAACTCTATCTCGGCGGAAGGCTGCGGCGGCTGCGCCGCGAGCTCGGGCTCAACCAGAGCGCGATGGCGGCCGAGATCGGCGTGTCGCCCTCCTATCTCAACCATCTCGAACGCAACCAACGGCCTGTGACGGCACCGATCCTGCTGCGGCTCGCCGAATCCTACGACATCGACCTCAAGAGCTTCGCCGCCGAAGGCAATGAGGGCACCGGCGCCGACCAGCTTGCCGAGATTTTCGCCGATCCGATGTTCGCCGACCTCGGCATACCGCGCTACGAGCTGGTCGAGGTCGCCGACAATG
>JAFAEZ010000022.1 GCA_023423775.1 Pseudomonadota bacterium | reverse complement strand
GGCACAGGGCGCGGCGATGCGAAAGCTGATTCCACACCTTTCTGGCTGTGTTGTGGCCGGGCAGGAAATCGAAATCACGCCTGAAATCGTACGTTTTGCGGTTGCAGAGCCCATCCTTCACCGCTTCAACGATGGCGCTCTCGCCATCCCTAAAGAGTCCGACTGATGCCCAAAGTCACCGTAGATGGCGTAGAATTCGACGTTCCGCAGGGGGCGACCGTTCTGCAGGCGTGCGAGATGGCGGGGAAGGAAATCCCGCGCTTTTGCTATCATGAACGCCTGTCGATCGCGGGCAACTGCCGCATGTGCCTCGTCGAGGTCGCGCCGGGGCCGCCGAAGCCGCAGGCTTCGTGCGCGCTGCCCGCCGCCGAAGGCCAGATCATCAAGACCGACAGTCCGATGGTCAAGAAGGCGCGCGAAGGGGTGATGGAGTTCCTGCTCATCAACCACCCGCTCGACTGCCCGATCTGCGACCAGGGCGGCGAATGCGACCTGCAGGACCAGTCGATCGCCTATGGCCGCGGCCATTCGCGCTTCGCCGAGAACAAGCGGGCGGTCACCGAGAAATATATGGGCCCGGTCGTGAAGACCGTGATGACCCGCTGCATCCAGTGCACGCGCTGCATCCGCTTCGCCGAGGAAGTCGCCGGCGTCGAGGAGATCGGCGCGATCGGCCGCGGCGAGAACATGCAGATCACGTCGTACCTCGAGAAGACGCTCACCACCGAGCTGTCGGGGAACGTCGTCGATCTTTGCCCGGTCGGCGCGCTGACCTCCAAGCCCTACACGTTCGAGGCGCGTCCATGGGAGCTGCGCAAGGTGCCGGCGATCGACGTCATGGACGCGGTCGGCACCAACATCCGGCTCGACGCGCGCCTGCGCGAAGTGATGCGCGCGCTGCCGCGGATCAACGAGGACGTGAACGAGGAGTGGGCGCACGACAAGACGCGCCACGCCGTTGACGGTCTCGTTCGCAATCGTCTCGATCGCCCCTGGGTGCGCCGCAATGGCAAGCTGGAGGCCGCGACCTGGGAAGAGGCGTTCGCGGTGATCGCCAAGCAGCTCAAGGGCGCCACCGGCGACCAGGTCGCCGCGATCGCCGGCGACCTCCAGGAAGTGGAGTCGGTCTACGCCACCAAGGCGCTGCTCCAGGCCTATGGTTCCTCGCTGCACGAATGCCGCCAGGACGGCGCCAGGTTCGACGTCGCGAGCCCGGCTTCCTATCGCTTCAACGCGACCATCGCCGGCCTCGAGACGGCGGGCGCGATCCTGCTGGTCGGCTCCAACCCGCGCTGGGAAGCGCCGTTGGTCAACACCCGCATCCGCAAGGCGATCAAGGCCGGCGCGAAGGTGTTCCACATCGGCCCCGCGGTCGATCTCACTTACCCGGTCACGCATCTCGGCACCGATCTTTCGGTCCTGTCGCAGCTGCCGCAGGACGTCGTCGACCTGTTCGCCGCCGCGGCCAATCCGGCGGTGATCGTCGGCATGGGCGCGCTGATGATCGACGGCGCGTATGAGGCCTCGCGCGCTGCGGCCGCCACGCTGGGCGCCAGCTTCAACCTGCTCCACACCGCCGCCGCGCGCGTCGGTGCGCTCGACCTCGGTTTCGTCACCGAAGGCGGCGTGGACGCGATCCGGGCGCGGGCAGGGGATTTGAGGGCGCTGTTCCTGCTCGGCGTGGACGAGACGGACCTGTCGGCCTTCGCCAACACCTTCACGGTCTATATCGGTTCGCACGGCGATGCCGGCGTGAAGGTGGCGGACGTGATCCTCCCCGCCGCGGCCTATTCCGAGAAGCACGGCATCTACGTGAACCTCGAGGGCCGCGTCCAATTCTCCGAACGCGCCGTGTTCCCGCCGGGCGAGGCCCGCGAGGACTGGACCATCCTGCGCGCGCTCTCCGACGTGCTCGGCAAGACGCTGCCGTTCGACGATCTCGGCCAGCTGCGCGCCGCGATCGGCGCCGCCCATCCGCACCTTACGGTGCCCGGCCTCAGCCCGGTGGCGCCGCTCGGCAAGGCGGGCAAGGCACCGAAGGTGGCGGGCGAGATCGTCTATCCGATCCGGGACTTCTATCTGACCAACCCGATCGCGCGCTCGTCGCCGACGCTGCAGCGTTGTTCGGCCGAAATCCTCCACGGCCAGTACTTCGCGGAGGCCGCAGAATGATGTTCGAGTGGTCCATGAGGAACGGGGCGGTGATCCTTTTCGCGCTGTCGCTGATCCTGGCACTCGGTGCGATAATTGTTGCGCTGGTTATGTATTCAGACTCCCAAACGGCGATTGCCAATGGCGCGAGGGTCGAATTCGGCCATGTGTCCCTGATCTCACTTCTGCAGGCCCTGATCTCCTGGTTGGGCTGGGCGGCCATTCCGTTCACGGGTGGGGCGCTCCTTTGGCGAATTGATAGGTGGAACTCCATGCGTGCGGAGGCCGCAGAATGACTGAATGGTTCCAGGGCACGCTCGGCTACGGCTTCGGCTGGTTCGTCGCGACCCTCATCCTGATCCTGATGATCGCGCTGCCGCTGATGCTGGCGGTGGCGATGATTATCTATGCCGATCGCAAGATCTGGGCGGCCGTGCAGTTGCGTCGCGGCCCGAATGTCGTCGGTCCGTGGGGCCTGCTGCAAGCCATTGCCGACCTCTTGAAGTTCGTCTTCAAGGAGCCGGTCATTCCGGCGACGGCCAACAAGGTGATCTTCCTTCTGGCTCCGCTCGTCTCCGTGACGCTGGCGC
>JAFAEZ010000206.1 GCA_023423775.1 Pseudomonadota bacterium | reverse complement strand
CTGCGGCGCCGGCGGCGCGCGCGGCTTCCGGCTTGCCGGGATCGACCGCGGGCACGTCGTTGAGGCCGACCGGCGACAGGCCGAGGAAGGTCAGCGCCAGCGCCATCGTGTTGGCGGTGAACTGGCCGCCGCACGCCCCCGCGCCGGGACAGGCGGCCTTCTCGACGCGCCCCAGTTCTGCTTCGTCGATCGCACCCGCGCTGTGCGCGCCGACCGCCTCGAACACATCCTGGATGGTGATCGCCTTGTCGCCGAGCCGGCCGGGCAGGATCGAGCCGCCATAGAGGATGAGGCTGGGCAGATCGAGCCGGGCGGCGGCCATGGCGGCGGCGGGGATGGTCTTGTCGCAGCCGACCAGGAACAGCACGCCGTCGAGCGAATGGCCGCGCACTGCGAGCTCGGCAGAATCGGCGATCACTTCGCGGCTCATCAAGGAGGCGCGCATGCCCGGCGTCCCCATCGAGATTCCGTCGGTGACCACGATCGTGTTGAAATCGACCGCGGTGCCGCCCGCTTCCTCGATGCCGCGCCGGACATGGTCGGCGAGCCCGCGCAGATGCATGTTGCACGGCGTCACCGTCGACCAGCTGTTGACGATGGCGATCATCGGCCTTGCCATGGCGGCGTCGTCAAAGCCCGCGGCGCGGAGCATGGCGCGGGCCGGGGCACGCGCCGGACCTTCGACGAGATCGCGCGACGGCAGGTGGGGAGCGGGCATCTCAATTCCTGTTTTTGGGATACATTAGCCGACCGGCCGGTCGGGCTTTCCACCAGCATAATCGCGTAATTTCGAGGAACAAGCCGCTTTTCCGCTTGCGCGCGCGTTGCGACGCAGCATATGACTTGATTCGACAGGATCCCAACCGCGGGATCCCTTTGGGTTGGGAAAACTTCGTGCAGCTGAACTTCAAGCTGATCGACGAAACGAACACGGGGACGCTCGGCGTCGCCGCGACCCTTATTATTGGCCTCGTACTTATCACCTCACATCGGGGAGCGACCGGCTCTGGATGATGGTCCGATCAGGACTGGAAATCAGAACCCCCGCTCCCCCCGGAGCGGGGGTTTTCTTTTGCGCGACGAAGGAGAATCCCAATGGAAAGAATCTACGGCAACCAGGACGTCAGCACCGCCCAGCTGAAGCGGGAGACGATCGCGATCGTCGGCTATGGCAGCCAGGGCCGCTCGCATGCCCGCCACCTCCGGGCCAGCGGCTTCGACGTGGGCGGCGGCGCCCGCCCCGGCGGCGCCGCGGAGCGCAAGGCCAAAAGGGATGGCTTTCGCACGGCGAGCCCGGCCGAGGCGGCGCGCGAAGCTTCGCTGGTCGCCCTGCTGACGCCCGACATGAGCCACCGCGCGGTCTACGCCCACGACATCGCCCCCAATATGAAGCCCGGCGACGCCCTGCTCGTCGCGCACGGCTTCTCGGTCCATTATGGCGAGATCATCCCGCGCAAGGACATCGACGTCGTCCTGGTCGCGCCCAAGGGCCCGGGCGACCTCGTTCGCCGCGAATATGAGATCGGCCGGGGCGTGCCCTGCCTGTTCGCGGTCCAGCAGGACGCGAGCGGCAGCGCGCGCGATAAGGCGCTGGCTTACGCCTCGGGCATCGGCGGCACCGCCGCGGGCGCGATCGAGACCAGCTTCCCCGAGGAAACGGAAACCGACCTGTTCGGCGAGCAGGCCGTGCTCTGCGGGGGCGTCAGCGAGCTGATCACCGCCGGGTTCGAGACGCTCGTCGAGGCGGGCTACAAGCCCGAGGTCGCCTATTTCGAATGTCTCCACGAGCTCAAGCTGATCGTCGACCTGCTCTATGAAGGCGGGCTCGGCAAGATGCTCCATTTCGTGTCCGAGACCGCCAAATATGGCGACTTCGTCTCCGGTCCGCGCGTCATCAACGCCGAGACCAAGGATCGCATGCGCGAGGTGCTGCGCGACATCCAGACCGGCAAATTCGCCAGCGACTGGATCCGCGAGAACGAGACCGGCAAGCAGAATTACGACGCGATGTTCGCTGCCGATATCGACCGCCCGATCGAGAAGGTCGGCGAGCGCCTGCGCCGGCACATGGCGTGGCTGCACGACCAGCCGCAAACCGAGGCGGCCTGACATGGCCAGCGCCGCCCAGGAAGCCGCCCCGGAGCCGGGGCAAACCCCCGTCACCGGGGCACGGCTGGTCGTCGAAGCGCTCGAGCGCGAGGGCGTCCGCCATGTCTTCGGCTATCCGGGCGGCGCGATCATGCCGCTCTACGATGCGCTGCCGGGGTCGAAGCTGCAGCATATCCTCGTCCGCCACGAACAGGCGGCGGCCCTGGCTGCGGATGCCTATGGCCGCGTAACCGGCGAGCCCGGCGTGTGCATCGCCACCTCCGGACCAGGCGCGACCAATCTTGTCACCGGCATCGCCAATGCCTTCCTAGACAGCGTGCCGATGGTCGCGATCACCGGCCAGGTCGGCTCACCGCTGATCGGCACCGACGCGTTCCAGGAAGTCGATATCTTCGGCATCACGCTGCCGATCGTGAAGCACAGCTATGTGGTGCGGCGCACGGCGGACATTCCGCGCATCTTTGCCGAAGCGTTCGCGATCGCGCGCTCGGGCCGGCCCGGGCCGGTGCTGATCGATCTGCCCAAGGATATTGCGACCATGGCGGCGGTGCCGGATGCCTTCGAGCGGCCGGTGCCCGAAAAGGTCGCGACCGACGCCGACGCGATTGCGCAGGCCAACCGCATGATCGCGGCGGCGCGCGCGCCCGTCCTCTATTTCGGGGGCGGCGTCGCGATTGCCGCGGCGGAAGCCGCGCTGCGCGATTTTGCCGGGCGCACCGCCATGCCGTCGGTCGCGACCTTGAAAGGGCTGGGAGTGATCCCGACCGACGCTCCGACCTTCCTCGGCATGCTCGGCATGCACGGCATGCGCGCCGCCAACGTGGCGATCGACAATTGCGACCTGCTGGTCTGCGTCGGCGCCCGCTTCGACGACCGCGCGACCGGCAAGCTCGATACGTTCGCGCCCCGCGCGAAGGTGATCCATATCGACGGCGACCGGGCCGAAATCGGCAAGCTGCGCCGCGCCGAAGTCGCGATCGCCGGCGACCTTAACGAGATACTCGGCCTTCTGACGGCCGCGCCGGAAAATGCCGCGCCGTGGCGGGAGCAATGCGCCGCGCAGAAGGAATTGTGGGCGATGTCCTACGACGCGCCCGGCAACGGCATCTATGCCCCCGCTCTGCTCAAGCGCCTGTCCGAGGCGGCGGGCGACAAGGCCATCTTCACCTGCGACGTCGGCCAGCACCAGATGTGGGTGGCGCAGCATTGCCGCTTCGTCCGGCCGCAGGCGCACCTCACCAGCGCCGGGCTCGGCACGATGGGCTACGGCGTCCCGGCCGGGGTCGGCGCATTGCTGGCCGAACCCGATGCCACCGTCATCACCGTCTCGGGTGACGGTTCGATCATGATGAATATCCAGGAACTGGCGACGGTGCGACGCTACCGGCTGCCGCTGAAGATCGTGCTGATCGACAACAGCCAGCTCGGCATGGTTCGCCAGTGGCAGGAATTGTTCTTCGACGAGAATTTCTCGGAGATCGACCTCAGCGACAATCCCGATTTCGCAGAGGTCGCCCGCGCCTTCGGCATCGAGGCCTTCACCATCGACCATCGGTCCGAAGTCGAGGGCGCGATCGAGCGTCTGCTCGGCACCACCGGTCCGATCCTCTGCCACGTCCGCATCGATCCCCGCGCCAATGTCTGGCCGCTGGTCCCGCCCAACAGTTCGAACGTCCAAATGCTGGAGAACGTCCAATGAACGGCCGCGTCATCGTCGATTTCGCTCTCGTGGAAGGTGCCATGATCCGCATGCTCGGCCTGGTCGAGCGCCGCGGCTTCCGTGTCCGCGGCCTCGAGATGCGCCAGGAGGGTGCCTCGGGTTGCGTCACGCTCGAGGTCGAAGCCCGCGATCCGGGGCGCCGCCTGGACGTGCTCGACCTTCAGCTTCGGCGCCTCAGCGAAGTCCGCAAAGTCTTTCTGTTTCCCGCATCGATGAGTGCCCAGTGATGAGTATCGACCAAGTCCGCATTTTCGACACCACCCTGCGCGACGGCGAGCAGGCGCCCGGTTTCTCGATGACCGAGGACGGCAAGCTCCGCATGGCGCGGGCGCTCGCGGCGCTGAAGGTCGACGTGATCGAGGCCGGCTTCGCCGCCGCCTCGCCCGGCGACGCGCGCTCGATCGCGGCCATCGCGGCGCGGATCGAGGGTCCGGTCATCTGCTCGCTGGCGCGCGCAACCCGCGGCGACATCGCGGCCGCATCCGCGGCGCTCCGCGCGGCGCCGCGCCGCCGCATCCATGTCTTCCTCGGCACCAGTCCGATCCACCGCGAGGCCAAGCTGCACATGACCCGGGAGCAGGTGGTGGAGGCGATCCGAGCCTCGGTGGCCGAGGCCCGCAGCCTGTTCGACGACGTGGAGTTTTCGGCCGAGGACGCGATCCGCACCGAGCGCGACTTTCTCGTCGAATGCCTGTCGGTCGCCGCCGCGGAAGGCGCGACGACGCTCAACGTACCCGACACCGTAGGCTATACGACCCCGGACGAGATCTACGACCTGTTCCGCTTCCTGACCGCGCAGGTCGATCGGTCGCAGGGCACGATTTTCTCCGCCCATTGCCATGACGACCTCGGCATGGCGGTCGCCAATTCGCTGGCCGCGGTGCGCGGCGGGGCGCGGCAGGTCGAGTGCGCCGTCAATGGCATCGGCGAGCGCGCCGGCAATTGCGCGCTCGAGGATGTGGTGATGGCGCTCAAGACGCGCGCCGACGCGTTCGGCGTGGGCACGGGGATCGACACCACCCGCATCATGGCCGCGAGCCGCACGCTGGCCCAGGTCACCAACTCGCCGCCGCCGCGCAACAAGGCGATCGTCGGTGCCAACGCCTTCGCCCACGAGGCGGGCATCCACCAGCACGGCATTCTCCAGAACCGGGAGACATACGAAATCATGAAACCCGAAGATATCGGGCTCGCCACCGACGGCATCGTCCTCGGCAAGCATTCGGGCCGGCACGCGCTCGCTGCCCGCGCCCGCGCCCTCGGCTATATCCTCGAAGGAGAGAAACTCGACAGCGCGTTCGCCGCGTTCAAGGAGGTCGCCGACGAAGTCGGGATCGTCGACGCCGCGCGCCTCGTTGCCATCCTGTCGGGCCAGGAGAGCGGCCGGACGGAGAGGCTGTGGTCGCTGGGCAAGGTCGACATCCGGGCGCCCGTCTCGGCCAATGCCTGGCCGGTGGCGCGGGTAGAGCTGCAGCATGGCGAGCGCGGCCGGGTCACGGATATCGGCTCGGCAGCCGGCGGGCTTGATGCCGCGTTCACCGCCGTCGGCCAGATCATGGGCGTCCCCGGCCGAGTTGATACGCTCGAGATGCAATATATCGCTGCCGACCCCGACGAGCCCGCCGAGGACGGGCAGGGCGCCAACGTGCTCGTCGAGATCGCGATCGACGTGGACGGCGAAATCTTCGCCGGCCGCGCCCGCGCCCGCGACATCCTGCCCTGCTGCGTCTCCGCCTACATCGACGCCGCCAGCAATGCGGAGGCGGTCCGCCGCCTGCGCGGAATGCGCCCTTCCACCGCCCGCGCCGCCTGAAAATCGAGGACGAATTCATGACCAAGATCGTAGTTTTGCCCGGCGACGGGATCGGCCCAGAAGTCTCCAGCGAAGCGGTGAAATGCCTCGAATTGCTGTCCGACCATTGCGGCCTCGATTTCACGTTCGAGGAGCATGATTTCGGCGGCGCGGCGATCGATGCGCACGGCGTTCCACTGCCCGACACGACCCTCGCCGCCTGCCAGGATGCCGACGCGATCCTGCTCGGCGCCGTGGGCGGACCGCGCTGGGACAAGAGCGCCGAGCGGCCCGAAGCCGGCTTGCTCAAGCTGCGCATGACGCTCGGCCTGTTCGCCAATCTTCGGCCGGCGCGGGTGATCGCCGGACTCGAGGCCTTCTCGCCGCTCAAGGCCGACGTCGCCGCGGGCGCCGACGTGCTGGTCGTGCGCGAACTGACCGGCGGCCTCTATTTCGGCGAGCGGACCCACAGCGCGGACGCCGCGTCCGACCTGTGCAGCTATTCGCGCGCAGAAGTGGAGCGGATCGCCCATGTCGCGTTCCGCGCCGCCCGCGAGCGCAGCGGCAAGGTGACCTCGGTCGACAAGGCCAATGTGCTGGCGACCTCCAAGCTGTGGCGCAGCACGGTCGAGGCGGTGTCGGCTTTCTATCCCGACGTCCGCCTCGACCATCTCTATGTCGACGCCGCGGCGATGGCGCTGGTCACGTCGCCGACGCGCTTCGACGTGATCCTGACCGAGAATCTGTTCGGCGACATCCTGTCCGACGAATTGTCCGTGATCGGCGGTTCCATCGGCCTGATGGCGTCGGCCAGCACCGGCGCCGAGGGCCCCTCGATGTTCGAACCGATCCACGGCTCCGCGCCCGACATTGCCGGTCGCGACATCGCCAATCCGGCCGGCGCGATCGCCAGCGCGGTCATGCTGCTCGACCAGGGTCTCGGCCTGCCCGCCCAGGCGCAGATGCTGAGCAACGCGCTCGAACAGGCCCTGCTGGAGGGCTGCCGCACGGTCGACCTCAACGGCGCGTTCGGGTGCGCGGCGTTCGGCGAGCGCGTGCGCGAGATCTTGCAGCAGCGGCTCATGAAGCATGTCGCCCTGCTCCAGCTCATCCAGATGAACCGGGGCTGCTGCGCATGAGCGAGCGGCCGCGGACTTTGTACGAGCAGATCTGGGACGCGCATGTCGTCGAACGGCGCGACGACGGAACCTGCCTCATCTATATCGACCGTCATCTCGTCCACGAGGTGACCTCGCCGCAGGCCTTCGAGGGCCTGCGCGTGGCGGGGCGGACGGTGCGGCGGCCGGACCTGACGCTCGCCGTCGCCGACCATAATCTGCCCACCACCGCGCGCGTCGGGCCCGATGGCGCGCCGTTGCCGATCGCGGACGCGGCCAGCGCCGGGCAGTTGGCGGCGCTCGAACGCAACGTCGCCGAATTCGGCATTCCCTATATCGAGGCGACCGATCCGGCGCAGGGGATCGTCCACGTCGTCGGCCCCGAACAGGGCTTCACGCTTCCCGGCACGACCGTCGTCTGCGGCGACAGCCATACCGCCGCCCATGGCGCATTGGGCGCGCTCGCCTTCGGCATCGGCACCAGCGAGGTCGAGCATGTCCTGGCGACCCAGACCCTGCTGCTGAAGCCGTCGCGGACGCTCGAAATCCGGGTGGAGGGAAGCCTCGGTTTCGGCGTGTCGCCCAAGGATGTGATCCTGGCGATCGTCGGCCGCATCGGCGCCGCCGGCGGTACCGGCCACGTCATCGAATATCGCGGCGACACCTTCCGCGCGATGAGCGTCGAGGGACGCCTCACCGTCGCCAACATGTCGATCGAGGCGGGCGCCCGATCGGGCCTGTTCGCGCCTGACGCGGCGACGCTCGCTTACCTCAAGGGCCGGCCAATGGCGCCCGCAGGGGAGGACTGGGACAAGCTCGTTGCGCGCTCGATGGACCTTGCCACCGACGAGGGCGCGACCTTCGACCGAAGCGTGCGCATGGAAGCACAGGACATCGCTCCCAGCGTCACCTGGGGCACCAGCCCCGAGGACGTCTTGCCGATCACCGGCTCGGTGCCCGATCCGGACAGCTTCGAGGATGCCGGCAAGCGCGCCGCCGCCCGCAGCGCGCTCGATTATATGGGCCTCGCCGCCGGCACGCGGCTGCAGGACGTGGCGATCGAGCATGTCTTCATCGGCAGCTGCACCAACAGCCGCATCGAGGATCTGCGTCAGGCCGCCGCCGTGGTCCGCGGGCGGAGGGTCAGCAGTGGGATCCGGCAAGCGCTGGTCGTGCCGGGCTCAGGACTGGTCAAGCGCCAGGCCGAGGCGGAAGGGCTCGACCGCATCTTCGCCGAAGCCGGCTTCGAATGGCGCGAGCCGGGCTGCTCGATGTGCCTGGCGATGAATCCCGACAAGGTGCCGCCGCAGGGCCGCTGCGCGTCGACGTCCAACCGCAATTTCGTCGGCCGCCAGGGTCCAGGCGCGCGCACCCATTTGTTGTCGCCGGCGATGGCGGCGGCGGCGGCGATCACCGGGCGCCTCGCCGACGTCCGGGAGCTGATGGCATGAAGCCGGTCCGCTGCGTGGAAGGCCGCGCCTACCCGCTCGGCCGCGCCAATATCGACACCGACGTTATCATCGGTGCCGAACATCTCAAAACGATCACGCGCGCGGGCCTCGGCCGACACGCCTTCGAGACGATCCGCCGCGAAGCGGGCAATGTGTTCGACTCGCCCGCCTACGCAGGCGCGCCGATCCTGATCGCCGGCGACAATTTCGGTTGCGGGTCGAGCCGCGAGCATGCCGCCTGGGCGCTGGCCGATCTCGGCATCGCGGCGGTGATCGCCCCGAGCTTCTCCGACATTTTCGCCGGCAACGCGTTCAAGAACGGCATCGTCGCGGTGGTGCTCGCCCAGGCCCAGGTGGCGCGTCTGCTGGAGGTGGCGCGCGCCCATCCGGTCCGCGTCGATCTTGAAAGCATGACCGTGACCACGCCGCTCGGCGACGCCTTCGCCTTCGATCTCGACCCGTTCCGGCGCGACTGCCTGATGCACGGCCGCGACGAAATCGCCCTCACCCTGCAGAGCGAGCCGGCGATCCGAGCCTATGAGGCCAGGGCTGTGCCAGCAGCAGGATTGAGGAGCCCTGCGCTCAAGATCAGCGGAGCCTGAATGTCCGCATCATGCCACGCCAGCACCGACGACGACGCTTCCAACTCACGTCACCGCCGGCTTTCAGCGCGCGCCACCCCGTCACGCCGAGGATCAGCGCCGCCTTCGAGCACCCCGCCCCGCCGGATCACGCCGTGCAAACCGGAATCCTCGCCGCTGCCGGAAACCACCGTGATCCCCCGCGCTTTGAGGCCGGCCACGACCGGAGGCGGCATCTTGGACGCCTCGCCGTTGAAGGCGTTGCCGCGCGCGACGAGGTTGGGAAGCGCGATCGCGTCCTGCATCGGCAAACCCCAATCGAAGAGGCCAACCGCCGTCTTGGCGACATAAGCGAGGATCGCGTTGCCGCCCGGCGAGCCGAGGGCGGCGACAAAGCGGCCCTGCGCGTCGAGCGCGATCAGCGGCGTCATTGACGAGCGCGGACGCTTGCCCGGGGCGATGGCGTTCGGACCCTCGGGGCGCAGCGAGAAATCGGTCATCTGGTTGTTGAGGAAGAAGCCGTCGACCATGCGACCCGATCCGAAGAAAGATTCGACGGTGGTTGTCATCGAGACTGCATTGCCGCGCGCGTCGACGATCACGAAATGCGAAGTGCCGGCCGGCTCCTGGGTGGCGTCGGCGCCGACCGGGACGATTCCCGCCTGCGGCGCAGGCGCTGCGGTCCGGCCGATCAATGCGGTGCGCTTCGCGATATAAGAGGGTTCGAGCATGGCCCGTACCGGCACGTTCACGAAAGCGGGGTCGCCGACCAGCGCGTCGCGGTCGGCGTACATCAGCCGGCTTGCCTCGGCGAACAGGAACCAGGCTTGCGGATCATTCGGCCCGCGATCGGCGATGTCGGTGCGTTCGAGGATGGCGAGCAGTTGCAGCAATCCGACCCCGCTGGCCGGCGGCGGTGGCGTACAGACCAAAAGCAGCCGATAGCTGCCGCACAAGGGCTCGCGCGCGACCGGTTTGTAGCCGGCGAGATCGGCAAGGGTCATGGTCCCCGGCAAAGGCCCGCTGCGCAGCCGGGCGACGATCCTTTCGGCGGTCGGACCGCGGTAGAGCGCGTCGGGGCCCTGTGCGGCGAGGCGGCGGACGAACGCGGCATAAGCGGGGTTGCGCAGCTGGTCGCCGGCCCGCGCGCCCTTGAAGTAGGCGAGTACGTCGGGCGCCTGGGCCTGCGGCGCATTGCCGTGGATGAAGCGCTCGAGCCGATCGGTGACGACGAAACCCTGTTCCGCCCGCTGCGCGGTCGTCTCGAACAGCTCGCGCCAGGGAAGAACGCCCTTTTCGTCATGCGCCATCTTGAGCATCGCGACGACGCCGGGAACGCCGGTGGCGCGGCCTGAAAGCATGGCCGGCCCGCGCCGGACCGGCTCGCCATCCGCGCCGAGGAACATGTCGGGCGTGGCCCCTGCCGGCGCCGTCTCGCGGCCGTCGAACACGCGCACCTTGCCCTCTGCAGCGTCGAAATGCACCAGGAACGCGCCCCCGCCGAGGCCCGAGCTCTGCGGCTCGACCAGGCTCAGCATCGCCTGTACCGCGACCGCGGCATCGACGGCGCTGCCACCCTTGCGCAGGACGTCCATTCCGGCCTCGACCGCGTGCGGGTGCGCGGCCGCGACGAAGAATTGAGGTTGCGGCTCCGATTGCGGCTGCGGAACACCGGCGCAGGCGGCCAGTGTGACGCAAGCAAGGAGAGCGATCAGCCGCTTCATGGCGCGATCGCCGGCGCGCCGGGCCGCCGCGGAGCGGCGCCACCCAGGAAAAGTCGGTCTTCGATCATGATCGATTGCGCGCTCCCCATCGTCTCGTCTGAAACCGCCTTATGCCCCTTGGTCATGAGCAGCGCCACCGTGTCGCGGTTGAAATTGCGCTCGACGCGCAAGGTGGCCGTCGCTGCGCCTTTGCCGCCGCGAGCTACGGATTGGCTGTGATGCGCGCTGGACGAGAACGGCCCTTCACGGGCCCGCCACCGGGCCCCGCTGGGGCACGTGTCCACCTCTGACAGGAAAATGGTGCCCAGAAGAGGACTCGAACCTCCACGCCCTTGCGAGCGCCAGCACCTGAAGCTGGTGCGTCTACCAATTCCGCCATCTGGGCACGGGGTAGGCGGCGCGCTTAGCGGGCCGCGAGCGCGCTTGTCAACGGTCTCCCGACCGGGCAATGGGGCGCCACGCAAATTAATCGATCGAGGACGTAAGGAAAATGGACCGGCTGGTCACTTTGTTCGGCGGCGGCGGCTTCATCGGCCGCTATGTGGCGCAGCAGCTCTACAAATCGGGCGTCCGCGTCCGCATCGCCCAGCGCGATCCCCGCCAGGCCTATTTCCTGAAGCCGCTGGGCGCGCTCGGCCAGACCCAGTTCGTCCGCGCCGACATCACCGATCCCCGCCAGGTCCCCGCCGCGGTCGCTGGCAGCGACGCCGTCATCAACCTGGTCGGCATCCTCAAGGGCAATTTCGAGGCCGTCCATGTCGACGGCGCACGCAACGTCGCCGCGGCCGCTGCGGCGGCAGGCGCCGGCGCCTTGGTCCACGTCTCGGCGATCGGCGCCGATCCCGAAAGCCCGTCGGCTTACGGCCGCTCCAAGGGCGAAGGCGAGGCCGCGGTCCGCGCCGCCTTCCCGCAGGCGACGATCATCCGCCCTTCGGTCGTGTTCGGCCAGGAAGACAATTTCGTGAACCGCTTCGCCGGCATGGCGCGGGCGCTGCCGGTGCTCCCCGTCATCCGCGGCGCGGCCAAGCTTCAGCCGGTCTGGGTCGCCGACCTCGGCCGCGCGATCGCCGCTGCGGCGCTCGATCCCGAGGCGCATGCCGGCAAGACCTACGAGCTCGGCGGCCCCGAGGTGATCGAGATGGGCGCGCTCAACGAGTGGATCTGCAAGGCGACCGGCTACGACCGCTCGATCGTCCGCATCCCCGATGCGGTGGCCGGCGCTATGGCGCGTCTCACCGGCTGGCTGCCGGGCGCTCCGATCACCTGGGACCAGTGGCTGATGCTCCAGCGCGACAATGTCGCCGCCGATCCCAAGGCTGGCTTCAAGGCGTTCGGCTTCGCGCCCTCGCCGCTCGCCGCCGTCACCGAGGGCTGGCTTACCTCCTACCGCCGCAACGGCCGCTTCGCCGTCAAGCAGCCTTACTGACCTCCTGCAGGCCGAGCAGACATGACCACGCCGATTCTGACGATCATCCTGCTCGGCATCATCGAGGGGCTGACCGAGTTCCTGCCGGTCTCCTCGACCGGCCACCTGATCCTCGCCAGCACCCTGCTCGGCTTCGAGGGCGAATCCTCGATCGCGTTCAAGATCGCGATCCAGTTGGGTGCGATCCTCGCGGTCGTGGTCGCTTATTGGGGCCGCTTCTGGAACGTCGCCAAGGGGCTGACCATCGCCGACAGGCAAGCGATCGCCTTCACCCGCAACATCTTGATCGGCTTCCTGCCGGCAATGCTGATCGGCGCCTTCGCTTATGATGCGATCCGCGCCGCGATTCAGACGCCGATGCTCGTAGCGGTGATGCTGGTCGTCGGCGGCATCCTCATCCTGATCATCGAGCGGATGGTGAAGGAGGAGCGCTTCACCAGCGTCGAGGCGATGCCGACCCGCACCGCGATCGCAATCGGCCTCGTCCAGTGCCTGGCGATGGTGCCGGGCGTCAGCCGCTCGGGCGCGACGATCATGGGCGCCCGCCTGATGGGCGTCGAGCGCAAGACCGCCGCGGAATTCAGCTTCTTCCTCGCCGTACCGACCATGCTCGGCGCGACCGTCTACGCGCTGTACAAGGACCGCGACCTCCTCACCTTCGACGATCTCGGCGCGATCGCCCTCGGCCTCGCCATTTCGTTCGTGGTCGCGCTGGCGGTGGTGAAGGCGTTCGTCGCCATCGTCTCTCGTTTCGGCTTCGGCCCCTTCGCCTGGTACCGCATCATCCTCGGCAGCATCGCCATCGTTTGGCTCTCCCTCCGCTAGTCGCCCGCTGACCGTTCAGGAAAGGCTCATCGGATCAACGCCATAAGCCGGCAACCGAGTCGCGGGAGCGGCGTTTATGACGCGCGCCCGATCGCAGAGGAGGCCCGTTTGCGTAAGATCCTGATTGCCGCCGCCGGCGCCCTGACCCTGGCCGCGCCCGCATTCGCCCAGCCGCTTCCGGCCGAGGCGCCGTCCGCTTATCCCGATCCCGCGGACGACGAATTCACGCGCGCCCTCCCCCATCCCTATGACGTCGAGGAAGCGGGCGACGCGCTCGGCCGCGCTGTCGGCGCGATCATGAACGTCCCGGTCGGCGGCGGCGTT
>JAFAEZ010000138.1 GCA_023423775.1 Pseudomonadota bacterium | reverse complement strand
ATCTCAAGGCCCGGGACGACGAATCGGATACGCGGATCGCCGCCTTGCTCGACGCCTTCCCCAAGCCGCAGCGCCGCTCGCTGATCCTGGCTTATCTGGGCTTCCCCTTTTACGACATCGCCACCCTTCCCCTGCTCCAGGGCGAAGGGCTGGACGAATTCGATCCGATCAAGGTCGACCGCATCTCGCCCGAGGACGCCACCGCGATCCGCGAGGGCGGCGCGGCAGCCACGCTCAAGGGCATCCAGTTCAACAATTTCGGCGCTTTCTTCAGCCGCGCCTATCGCGAGAACGATTATCTGTGGGGCCGCCTCCACGGCGCCGAACGGCTGATCGACATCACGGTCTCGGCCTTGCCCGAAGGGATGCACCTTGCCCCCGGCACGGTCGCCACGCTGAAGCGCGACGCCTTCCGCGCCATTCTCGACGAGGAGCGCGACCGCCTCACCCTGATTCCCGGCCTGTTCGAGGAACTCGACAAGGAAATCCGCTAGCGGCGGAGCGCGCCGTTCGCTCTGGACTGGCAAGTGATTTTGTTAGAGCGTAGGCGGAAGCCCTCGGGAGACGTGGATGCAGTTTCTGAAAACCCTGTTCTGGGTCGCTTTGGCCGTGATTCTCGTGCTGTTCGCGAGCGTCAACTGGCACGCCGTGACCCTGACCCTGTGGGGCGGCCTCCAGGCCGACGTGAAGCTGCCGATCCTGCTGCTCGCGGCGTTCCTGCTCGGCTTCGTGCCGATGCTGGTCGTCCACCGTGCCCGGCTGTGGACGCTCCACCGCCGGATCGAGGCGCATGAGCGTCAGGCCGCGGCGATGCACGCCTCGGTCGTGGCCGCGCCGCCCCCGGCTCCCGCATCCACCGTTTCACCGCAATCGCCCGAGGATCGCATCGCTACCGACAGCAAAGTATGGCCGGCGTCATGAGCAGCTGCATCTACGTCGCCATCGACACGCCCGACCTCGACCGCGCCAAGACCATCGCGGGCCGTGTCCGCAATCATGTCGGCGGCATCAAGCTCGGCCTCGAATTCTTCTCCGCCAACGGTCGCCAGGGCATACGCGAGATGGCCGAGCTCGGCCTGCCCGTATTCCTGGACCTCAAATTTCACGACATTCCCAACACCGTAGGGAAGGCGATCCAGGCGCTGCGCCCACTGGAGCCGTCGATCCTGACCGTGCACGCGGCCGGCGGCCGGGCGATGATGGAGGACGCCAAGGCGGCGGCGCCGAAGGGCACCAAGGTCGTCGCGGTCACCGTCCTCACCAGTCTCGACGGCAGCGACCTCGGCTCGATCGGCGTCGAATCCGATCCTCATGCCCAGGTTGCGCGGCTGACCGCGCTCGCCCGCGACGCCGGGCTCGACGGCGTCGTCTGCTCGGGCAACGAGGTTGCCGCGGCCAAGGCGATCTGGCCCGATGGCTTCTTCGTCGTCCCGGGCGTCCGCCCCGCCGACGGCCCGATCGGCGACCAGAAGCGGGTGATGACTCCGCGCTCCGCGCTCGACGCCGGCGCTTCGATCCTGGTCATCGGCCGCCCGATCACGCAGGCCAGCGATCCGGACGAGGCCGCGCGCTGCATCGAGGCCACGCTCTGATCCCGGCCCGCCATTGCGCGGGCCGCGGCAACTTGACTGAATTAGCCGCGCGCTTCATCGGCGCGGGCAAAGGAGACTATTCATGAGCTGGCTCAATCGAGTTCGCCAGAGCATCCCGTTCCTGCCCAAGCGCGAGACGCCCGACAATCTCTGGCACAAATGCCGCAGCTGCGAGGCCATGATCTTCACCCGCGAGTGGGAGGAGAATGACTTCGTCTGCCCGCGCTGCGACCATCATGACCGGATCGGGCCCAAGCAGCGGTTCGAGCGCCTGTTCGATCCCGGATTCCAGCTGCTGGCGCCGCCGCAGGTCCAGGAAGACCCGCTCAAGTTCCGCGACAGCAAGCGCTACACCGACCGCATCAAGGCGGCGCGCCAGGCCACGGGCGAGGTCGACGCGCTGGTGAACGCGCGCGGCACGGTCGAAGGGCAGCGCGCCGTGATCGGCGTCCAGGACTTCGCCTTCATGGGCGGATCGATGGGCATGGGCGTCGGCGCCGCCTTCGTCGAGGGCGCACGCGCGGCGATCGCCGATCGCTGTCCCTACATCATCTTCACCGCGGCCGGCGGCGCTCGCATGCAGGAGGGCATCCTCTCGCTCATGCAGATGCCCAAGACCACGGTGGCGATCGCCGAGCTCAAGGAAGCCGGCCTGCCCTATATCGTCGTGCTCACCGACCCGACCACCGGGGGCGTCACCGCTTCCTATGCGATGCTCGGCGACGTGCAGATTTCGGAGCCCAACGCCCTGATCGGCTTCGCCGGCCAGCGCGTGATCGAATCGACGATCCGCGAGAAGCTCCCCGAGGGCTTCCAGCGCGCCGAATATCTGCTCGATCACGGCATGATCGACATGGTGGTCCACCGCAAGGACCTGCGCCAGCGACTCGCCCAGCTGATCGCCTACCTCGCTCCGCAGAAGGCCGCAGCGTGAGCCCGCTCCCCCGCCCCTTCAGGGGAGGGGGCCGGGGGGCGGGGCTGTGGTCGTGCCGCTCGGAACGGCCCCACGCCTCCCCTCAAGGGGAGGGGCTTTAAGATGGCCGACCACGCGGTCTCCGACAGCCCGCTCGTCCAGCACCAGCTCGACCGGCTGGCCGCCTTGTCCCCGGCCGCCGACGTTCTCGGCCTCGAGCGCATCTCCGCTTTGCTCGACCGGCTCGGCAATCCGGAACGCGACTTGCCGCCGGTCTTCCACGTCGCCGGCACCAACGGCAAGGGATCGACCTGCGCCTTCCTGCGTGCGGCGATCGAGGCGACGGGGCTGAAGGCGCATGTCTATACCAGCCCGCACCTCGTCCGCTTCAACGAGCGCATCCGGGTGGAGGGACATCTGATCGAGGACGAGGCCCTCGCCGAGCTGCTCGCCGAGACGCTCGACGCGGCCCGCGATATCGCCCCCACCTTCTTCGAAGTGACGACCGCGGCCGCCTTCCTCGCTTTCTCGCGGGCACCGGCCGACGCCTGCATCGTGGAGGTCGGGCTCGGCGGGCGGCTCGACGCGACCAACGTCATCCCCGATCCGGTCGTCTGCGGCATCACGCAACTCGGCCTCGACCACCAGGGCTTCCTCGGCCCCACGATCGAGGGCATCGCCGTCGAGAAAGCGGGCATCGCCAAAAGGGGCGTGCCGCTCGTCACCCAGCATTATCCGGAGCGCGTCGCCGAGAGCGTCGGCCGCGCCGCGCACGAGGCCGGCGCCACATGGATGCCGCGCGGCGCCAATTGGGACGCCGCTTCCTACCAGCACCAGCTCCATTATCGCGACGAGCAGGGCAAGCTCGAACTGCCCTTGCCCCACCGCCTGCACGGCGCCCACCAGGCGCTGAACGCCGGCCTCGCCATCGCCATGCTGCGCCACCAGAAAGCGGTGCCGGTGCGCGATTCGGCGTTGCGCGCGGCGATGGGTTGGGCCGAATGGCCGGCGCGGCTGCAGAAGCTCGCCGCCGGGCCGCTGCACGACAAGCTGCCGCGCGGCGCGGAGCTGTGGCTGGACGGCGGCCACAATCCGGCGGCGGCGCGCGCGATCGCCGATTTCTTCCGCGCCCATGTGCCGGCCGATCGCCCGTTTCACATCGTCTTCGGGCTGCTCGAGAATAAGGACGCGGCGGGCGTGCTGAAGCCGTTCCGCAACCGCGCGATCACCATCCACACGGTGCCGATCGAGCGCCACGCTCACCACAGCCCGGCGGCGCTGGCCGCCGCCGCCCGTGAGGCCGGGCTCAGCGCGGTGCCGTCAACCGACGTCGAAGGCGCGCTGACCTGGATCGCGCGCCACGCCGACCGCGCTCATCCGCCGATCGTGCTGATCCTCGGCTCGCTCTATCTTGCGGGCGAGGTGCTGCGGAAGAACGATCAGCCGCCGTCCTGAGCGCCCTCTCGCCGCGCGTCGCCTTCCCCGACCACGCCGGCCGTGCCCATCGAGGCGTCGATCAGTCCGGCGCGCATCATCAGCCAGAACAGGACGATGCCGGGCAGCGCCGCGGCCGTGGTCAGCCAATAGAAGTTCACGTAGCCGATCTCCTCGACCAAGGCGCCTGCGGTGGTGCCGGTGAGGAAGCGCCCGACCACGCTCGCCGCGGCTGAGATCAGGGCATATTGCGACGCGGTGAAGCGAAGGTCAGTCAGCGCCGAGAAATAAGCGACGACGACGACGCCGCCGATGCCGCTGGCGATGTTCTCGAACAGCATTACGCCGGCGAGGCCCAGGTTCGATTTGCCTGTGGCCGCCAGCAGCGCGAAGCTGGCATTGGAAACGCCCATCAGAATGAGGCTCAGCATCACCGAGCGCTTCATGCCGATCTGGGCATAGAGCACGCCGCCGATGAAGATGCCGATCAGATAAGCCCAGAAGCCGACGCCGACATCGTAGATTGCGATCTCGTCATTGCTGTAGCCCATGTCGTCGAGCAGCAGCCGCAGCACCAGATTGGCGAGCGTGTCGCCGATCTTGTGCAGCAGGATGAACAGCAGGACGAGCCAGGCGCCGTTGCGCTGGAAGAATTCCGCGAACGGCCCGATCACGGCAGCGAAGGCCTCGCCAATGCCCTTGCGCTCGGTCGGCTCGCGATGACGCTCGGGCTCGCCCATCACGAAGCCGGTGAGAATCGCGGGCAGCGCGAACAGGGTGCAGGTGAGATAGGCCGCCTCCCAGCCCACCCGCGCGGCGAGCACCAGCGCGAGCGCTCCGGCAGCCGTGGAGCCGATCCGCCAACCATATTGCGACATGCCCGAGCCGACGCCGAGCTGGCGCGGCTCGAGCAGCTCGATCCGGTAGCCGTCGATGACGATGTCGTAGGTCGCCCCCGCGACGCCCACCAGGATCGCTGCGATGGCAGTCTGATAGATATTCGCGCTCGGATCCTGGAGGGCGAGGTTCGCGACCGCGGCCATGACGAGCACGCCCGCGAAGATCAGCCAGGACAGGCGCTGCCCGAGCCGCCCGAGGATCGGCAGTTTGATGCCGTCGATCATCCAGGCCCACAGGAATTTCAGATTGTAGACCAGGAAGGCGAGCGCGAAGGTCGTCACCGTCGACTTGGTGATGCCTTCCTGGGCGAGACGCGTGGTCAGCGTCGCGCCGATCATCGCGAACGGGAAGCCCGAAGAGACGCCGAGGAAGAAGGCCGCGATCGGCGCCCCTTCGGTATAGGGGCGAATTCCCTCAGGGAGGCGGCTGCGCCAGTCACGGGGCGCGGTCGATGCGGCTTGATCCATGCGCATCTTGTAACCGCTCATCGGGAGCCGACCAGCCCCTTTCGTGTAGCCGGACGCTTGCCTTCTGCGGTCGGTCGTCGCACCCTGCCTTCATGGACGCCCCGATCCGGCAGCGGCCGACCGCCGGCCAGCTCGCGCTCGCCCACGCCGTCGCGGCGGGTGAGAACAGCCATGGCGACGCCATCACCCGTGTCCCGGCCCGCGTCTATATCGATCCAAATCGCTTCGCCGCGGAGCAGGAGCGGATCTTCGCGCGCCTGCCGCAGGTGATCGCCCCGTCGGCCCTGCTGCCGCGGCCCAACATGGCGGTGCCCCATGACGGCTTCGGCGTGCCGCTGCTGATCAGCCGGGACAAGGCCGGAAAGGCGCACGTCTTCTACAATGTCTGCCGGCACCGCGGCACCCGTCTGGTCGAGGGCGTCGAAGTGCAATGCGCGCCGCGCCTCATCTGCCCTTATCACGCCTGGGCCTATGCGCTGGACGGCGCGCTGGCCGGCGTTCCGCGCGCCGACAGCTTTCCCGGCCTCGACAAGGCCGGCCACCATCTCGTCGAGCTGCCATGCCATGAGGCGAGCGGCCTGATCTGGTTCGCCCGCAATCCGGCCGCCGACTTCGCAGGCGCGCAGGCGCTCGCGCCGGAATTCGATGCTTTCGGCCTCTCCGGCCATCACCTCTACCGCCGCCATGTCCACGACGTCGCCTCCAACTGGAAGCTGATCATGGACGCGTTCCTGGAAAGCTATCATGTCCAGCGGCTGCACAGCGCCAGCATCGGCAAGTTCTTCGCCGACGGGGTCACCGCGGCGGACATGATCGGCCCGCACCAGCGCTCGGCGGTCGGCCGCGCCGACTATCTCGCCCGGATCGATGCCGACGACTGGACCGCCCTGCGCGGCGCCATCACCTTCGCCTACCAGCTCTTCCCCGCCACCGTGATCGTGGTCAGTCCGGACTATGTAAATGTCATGACCCTGATGCCGCAGTCGGTCGGGCGCACCCTGGTCGAGGATTTCATGCTGATCCCGCAGGCGCCCGCCTCACCCGAGGAGGAAGCGCATTGGGCGAAGAGCTGGACCCTGCTCGACGAAGGCACGTTCGGCGGCGAGGATTTCCGCGCTGCCGCGCTCGGCCAGGAAGGACTCGCCTCCGGCGCGATCGAGGAAGTGACGCTTGGCACGCTCGAAACCGGCGTCTACGCCTTCCACCAGCAGGTGGAAGTCGCGCTTCAGGAAGCGGGATAGAGGCTGAGGCCGCTCGGCAGCTTTTTCACCGTGCGCCCCTGCAAGGTGCGGTCCAGTATCTCGAGCGCCGCTTTCAATTGCTTCTCGCTATAGGGCTTGGCGAGGCAGCCGATCGCCAGCCCCTGCGCGTCGGGCGGCGCGTTGCCGCTGACGAACAGCACCGTCACGCCTTTCGCAGCCGCTACCCGGGCGACGTCGAGCCCGTCCCCCTCGCCGCTCAATCCGATGTCGCACAGCACGAGGTCGACCGCTTCAGCCTTCAGCACACGCGCCGCCTCGGCCAGCGTATCGACGGTCGCCACCACTTCATAACCGGCTTCGCCGAGCTGATGCTCGTTGTCGAACGCCACCAGCGGCTCGTCCTCGACGACGAGGATGCGCCGGATTGTCCTTTCACGCTTGGCAAACAACATATAGGGCGAGGGCCTCCCGGGATGATCGATCTGTTCGAGCAACGAGCGGAGCCGTCCCCGGTATCCCGGAGCGTCCCGCGCTCTGGCGTGTTTCATCATCCGGTTGCCCGAGCGCAACCGCTCTGGAGGTCCTCGTGCCCAAGCCCCCTTCGTCCCGCGGACCGCGCCGTCCCGGCGGGCGCCCTCCCGGCTCAGGCAGCCGCAATACGTCGCCGCAGGGCGGACGCGGCGAGGCGCGCGGCCCGCAGCGCCGCAC
>JAFAEZ010000133.1 GCA_023423775.1 Pseudomonadota bacterium | reverse complement strand
GTCGTCCCGGCGAAGGCCGGGACCCATAACCACAGGGAGCAGTTTGGCGACGACGGTCAGTTACTCTGCATTGGGACGAGCACGGCGCATCACCGATAGATCACGCGGTATGGCTCCCGGCCTTCGCCGGGACGACACCGAGGGTTTGGATGAGCCGTAAGAGAAAGCGCGCCCCTACGACGCCCTTACCTGCCAGAACCTGAGCGTGCGCCGCGCATTCTCCGGCGTCATGCGCGAAAAGTGCCCCTGCGCCCGCGCGAGATCCGTCGGCTTCATCGCGCCCGTCGCAAAACGGCTTTCGAGCACGGCAGCGGTCGTTTCCCAGCTGAGTTGCGCGGCCTTGCACGGCACCAGGAGGCCGTCGTCGCGCAGGCTCTGCATCAGCGGGCGAATGACCTCGACGGTCGAGCCGGACAGGGCGGCCAGGGCCGCGGCGGTCTCCTCATAGCGCCGCTGTGTGGCGAAGCCGAGCAGCGTCGCTTCGCCGAGCTGGCCGGCCGCCTTGAGATTTGCAATCGCGCGTTTGGCGCCTTCGAAATCGCGCGCGCCAGACATCTCGCGCGCGACGCCGACGGTGACGGCGGCAATCGCGCTCTGGATCTCCTCGAACAGATGCGGGGGAGCACGCGACAGCAGGCGGGTGCGAACGACGTCGGTCGCCGACCGCAGCAATTGGCGGCGAAGGTCCGAGGGCAAGTCGACGCGCACGCCGACGCTGATGGCGAGTTCGGGGTCGGCCTCGGCCTGCCCGACGATGACGGCGAATCCATTTCCTGACACGCGCGCGCCCGGATTGGCGGCAAGCCGCCGGCTGACGCTGGGATAGCGGCGCGCCAGCAGCGCGTCGGTGACGATCTCCTTCAGCCACCAGCGCCCGGCGACCGCGAGCAGATGCGGCTCGCCCTTGCTGGATGCGATCTTCACCAGCTCGCCGTCGTCGAGGCGGGCGGATTCCTGCAGCACGGGACCGGCGATGCGGATCTCGTCATGGTTGGCGAGGCGGCGGATCACGGAGGGCGGCGCCTGCGCGACCGGCGCGAGCTGGGCGCTGATCTCGGCCAGCGCGATGCGGGCGCCGATGTCGGCGATGGCGCGCAGCTCGATGGTGCCGATCAGGCGCTCGAGCACGTCGTCGAACAGCGCGATCTGCGCGTCGTCGAAGCTGCCGGCGGAAGACAGGAACAGGTCGGTGACGCGCCGGGCCGTCTCAAGCCCCTTTTCCGGCGAGCCCATCCGTATCGCGGATTCGACCTCGTCGATGATCGATAGCTCGGCCTTTGACATCACGCGCTGCTCGTCCTGAGCGGTTAGGGAAGCTTGTTCTAAGCAACCGCTATCATTAGAGGCGAGCGCTGAAGGTTTGGTAAACCATGGCGCGGTAGCTGAGCACTGATCCGCGCCATCAGGGTTGAGCGCTACTCTCCATTCCACCCGCAGGCGCGGAGTTTTTCGTGCATATGCGACGGGGCCGGCGCGACGACGCGGACCGGCTCCTTGTTCCGGGAGATCGGCACCACGATCTCGCGGGAATGCAGGTGCAGCTTCGGCTCGCCGAAGCGGGGGCCGTTGCCGTAAATGTTATCGCCGAAGATCGGCCAGCCTGTCGCGGCCGAATGCACCCGCAATTGGTGGGTCCGTCCGGTGACGGGTTCCATGGCGAGCCAGGTGAAGCCGTCACCGCGGCCCAACACCTTCCAATTGGTGATCGCCTTCTGGCCCTCCGGGTCCGGCTTCTGCCACCAGCCTCGCTCGGCGTTGAGCCGGCCGAGCGGCATGTCGATGCTGCCTTCATCCTCGGCGGGCCCGCCCTCGACCACGGTCCAGTAGGTCTTGCCGATCTTGCCGTGCTTGAAAAGAAGACCGAGCGAGGCCGTCGCCTTGCGATGGCGGCCGAGCACGAGGCAGCCGGAGGTGTCCTTGTCCAGCCGGTGGGCCAGCACCGGCGGCCGCGGCAGGCCGAAGCGGAGCGCGTCGAAGGAATCCTCCAGATTGGGGCCGCCCTTGGGACCGCGATGCACCGGCAGGCCGGCCGGCTTGTTAATGACCAGCATCAGCCCGTCGCGATGGAGCACGCGCGACAAGATTTCCTCGGCGGTCAATTCGGGAACATCGAGCAATTGCAAGACTTTCGTTTATGGGCCGGAACGGCTAACACACCCCCGCCATGAACGATACCTCCGAGACCCCCAAGCTGAGCTGGTGGCGCCGCCTGTCCAACGGGCTGAAGCGCACGTCGTCCTCGCTCGGGACCGCGGTCGCCGACCTTGTCACCAAGCGCAAGCTCGACCGCGCCATGCTCGACGATATCGAGGACGTGCTGCTGCGCGCCGATCTCGGCACCCAGGTCGCCGTGCGGATCGCGGACGCTGTCGGCGCGGGGCGCTACGACAAGGCGATCTCGGCGGACGAGGTCAAGGACGTCGTCGCGACCGAGGTCGAGAAGGTGCTGGCGCCGGTGGCAAAGCCCCTCGAGATCGACACGGGCAGGAAGCCGTTCGTGATCCTCGTGGTCGGCGTCAACGGGTCCGGCAAGACCACCACTATCGGAAAGCTCTCGCAAAAGCTCGCATCCGAAGGCCGCAAGGTGATGCTGGCCGCCGGCGACACGTTTCGCGCGGCAGCCATCGAGCAGCTCAAGGTCTGGGGCGAGCGCACCAGGACACCCGTCATCGCGGGGGCGCAGGGCTCGGATTCGGCAAGCCTTGCCTTCAACGCGCTGACCGCGGCGAAGGAGCAGAACATCGACGTGCTCCTGATCGACACCGCCGGCCGCCTGCAGAACAAGGCCGAGCTGATGAACGAGCTCGAAAAGGTCGTGCGCGTGATCCGCAAGGTGGATGACACTGCGCCGCATGCCGTGCTGCTTGTGCTCGATGCCACCGTCGGCCAGAACGCGCTGTCGCAGGTCGAGGCCTTTCATCGCACCGCCGGGGTCACCGGCCTCGTGATGACCAAGCTCGACGGCACCGCGCGCGGCGGCATCCTGGTGGCGCTCGCGGAGAAATTCAAGCTGCCGGTGCATTTCATCGGCGTCGGCGAAGGCGTCGACGATCTCGCGCCCTTCACCGCGCGCGATTTCGCCCGCGCCATCGCCGGAATCGAGTCATAGGTTTTTGTCATGCCCCGCGCAGGCGGGGCATCCAGTACGCCGCGTC
>JAFAEZ010000037.1 GCA_023423775.1 Pseudomonadota bacterium | reverse complement strand
GCGGGCCCGCGACCGCGGCGTCGATCTTTCCCTGGTCAACACGACCGGCGACCGCGTGCGCCACGCCGATCTCGACGCCTACCTGCTCTACAGCGGCGGCGCCGCGCCGCGCACCGCCTCGCCGCGCCGGCAGGACGAGCAGATCAAGGTGGTCGGCCTGCGCCGCAAGATCGCGGAGAACATGCAGGCGGCCAAGCGCCACATCCCGCATTTCACCTATGTCGACGAGGTCGACGTCACCGCGCTCGAACAGACACGGGCGATGATGAACGCCGATCGAGGCGGCAATCCGAAGCTGACTCTGCTGCCGTTCCTGATCACCGGCATGACGCGCACCTTGCCCGATTTCCCGATGCTCAACGCGCGCTACGATGACGAGGCCAACGTCATCCACCGCTCGGGTGCGGTGCACATGGGCATGGCGACGCAGACCGACCAGGGCCTGTCGGTGGCGGTGATCCGCGACGCCCAAGACCGCGACCTGTGGGGTCTCGCGGCCGAGATCGCGCGGCTCGCCGACGCCACCCGCGCTGGCAAGGCGACGCGCGAGGAACTGTCCGGTTCGACCATCACCATCTCGAGCCTGGGGCCGATGGGCGGGGTCGTCTCGACCCCGGTCATCAACCGGCCCGAAGTCGCGATCATCGCGGTCAACAAGGTCGAGGAGAAGGTTGTGGTGATCGACGGCGAGATCGAGATCCGCAAGCGCATGAACCTGTCGCTCTCCTGCGATCATCGCGTCGTTGATGGCTGGGACGCGGCGAGCTTCATCCAGGCGCTGAAGAAGCTGCTCGAAAACCCGCTGAAGCTGCTCTCGCTGCGCTGAGCGCCGGAGCGGCTACTTCTTCTCTGGTGGGATCGGGCGGAGCACCGCGTCGGAGAAGGAGTCGCCGTCGCCGCCGCGGCGCGAGGGGACGGGGGCCGGCGGCGTCACCTCGGCGGGGGGAGGCGGCGCGGGCGCGGCGCTGTCTTCATCGGGAGGAAGGAGCAGCCGCTCGTCCGGCGGCAGCGGGGTGTCGGCCGGCTCGGCCGGGGCCGTGAGCAGATTCGCTTCCTCGGGCGATGCGCACCAGCGCAGGTACAGCGCCAGGAACTTGTCCTTCGGATCGTCGAACCGCGGATCCTGGCTCTTGCTGACCATCGCGGCGCCGGCCGGGGTGACCACGAACGGCAGCACGCCCGATCGGCCGCCGCCCGGCAAGGTCGATTCGACGCCGCCGCAGATCGCGCCGTCGGTGCCGCGCCACAGGCCGAGATATTCCGCACTGCCCGGGTTGCCGAGCAAGGGGGCGACGGCCGCTGCCGCCCGCGCCTGCAGCACGTCCCGCTCCGCCACCGCGTCGGGCAGAGCCTCGGCCGCCGCGGCGGCATTGCCATCCGCGTCATTGGCGGGCTGGGGGTCGGCGCTGCACGCCGAAAGCAACAGAAAGGCCAGCAATCGCTTCATCCGCCGATCTTACGAAGCCGGGGCGGGCATTGGCAATGGCCCGGTCCGCCCGCCGGGCGTGCAGTTCGATCGTGGCAAAATCGCCGGCTCCTGCTAGGGGCTCGATCATGCTGAAGAAAACGCACGCCCCCGATCTCGAAGCCCTGCGCCTGCTGGACGATCGCCTGCGCTGGCTGAGCGCCTGGACCATCCACAATGCCAACCATCTGCGGCCGAGCACGGACGGCCTGAAGGTCGGCGGGCACCAGGCCTCGTGCGCGTCGATGACCGCGATCATGGCCGCGCTCTATTTCCACGCGCTCGGCCCCAACGACAAGGTGGCGGTGAAGCCGCATGCCGGACCGGTGCTGCACGCGATCCATTATCTGCTCGGCAGCCAGAGCCGCGAGCAGATGGAGAATTTCCGCGGCTTCGGCGGCATGCAGTCCTATCCGAGCCGCACCAAGGACCAGATTCCGGTCGATTTCTCGACCGGCTCGGTGGGGCTGGGGGGCGCGGTCACCGCCTTTGCCAGCCTGGTGCAGGACTATCTCGTGGCCCACGGCATGATGCAGGCGGACAAGGCCGGCCGCATGGTCGCGCTGATGGGCGATGCCGAGCTCGACGAAGGCAATATCTACGAATGCCTGATCGAGGCGGCCAAGCACGACATCCGCAATTGCTGGTGGATCGTCGACTATAACCGCCAGTCGCTCGACGCGACTACGGCCGATCGCATGTTCAGCCGCTTCGACGAGATATTCGCGAGCTGCGGCTGGCGCGTCGTGACGCTCAAATACGGCAGGCAGCTCGAGGCCGCTTTCGCCGAGGAGGGCGGTGAGGCGCTGCGGGACTGGATCGAGGGCTGCGGCAATGCCGATTATGCGGCGCTGACCTATCTGGGCGGCGCCGCGTGGCGCGAACGGCTCCTGAAGGACGCGCCGGCGGTGAAGCCGATCCTCGACGCGCGCGACGACGAGGCGCTGGCGGCCTTGATGACCAACCTCGGCGGCCACGACATGGAAAGCCTGGTGGCGGCGTTCGACGCCGCGCAGGACGACGTGCCGACCTTGTTCATCGCTTACACGATCAAGGGTCAGGGCCTGCCGTTTGCCGGCCACAAGGACAATCATGCCGGCCTGATGAACCCCGGCCAAATCGCCGCCTTGCGCGAGAAGATGGGCATCGCCGAGGGGCAGGAATGGGAGCCTTATGCCGGCCTTGGCGACAACAGCGCCGAAGCCGCGCGTTCGGCGGTCGACAACAGCCGCATCGCACGGGCCAAGCGGGAGCGGCCATGGAATGTCGCCGACGTGCCGACGATCGTTCCGCCGGCGGGCGAGGACCAGTCGACCCAGGCTGCCTTCGGCAAGATACTGCTCGATCTCTCGCGCGCCGGCGGCGCGCTGGCGGACCGCATCGTCACCACCTCGCCGGACGTTACCGTCTCGACCAATCTCGGCGCGTGGGTGAACCAGCGCGGCCTGTTCCGCCGCCAGGAGCTGGCCGACGTGTTCGCCGCGGCCAAGATTCCGAGCCCGCAGAAATGGGGCGGTCACCAGGCCGGCCAGCATGTCGAGCTCGGCATCGCCGAGAACAATCTGTTCCTGGTACTGGCGGCGCTCGGGCTTGCCGGAGACTTGTTCAGCGAGCGCCTGTTCCCGATCGGGACCGTCTACGATCCGTTCATCGCGCGCGGGCTCGATGCGCTCAACTACGCCTGCTACCAGGATGCGCGCTTCATGCTGGTCGCGACGCCTTCGGGCGTGACCCTCGGGCCGGAAGGGGGCGCCCATCAGTCGATCAACCCGCCGCTGATCGCGATGGGCCAGCCCGGGCTCCGCCATTACGAGCCGGCCTTCGTCGACGAGCTCGCTCTGTTCATGGAGGAAGGCTTTCGTCTGATGCAGGCGGAAGAGGGCGAGAGCGTTTATCTGCGCCTCACCACCCGCAGCATCGCACAGGTCGAGCGCGCGGACGACGATTGGAAGCAGGACGCGCTGGCCGGCGGCTACTGGCTGCGCGAGCCCGCTCCCGGCGCCGAGGCGGCCCTGGTCTATAGCGGCGCGATCGCGCCCGAGGCGATCGCCGCGTGGGAGGCGCTGAAGGACGACGTCCCGGGTCTCGGTCTGCTCGCCGTCACCTCGCCCGATCTGCTCCACCGCGGCTGGAGCCAGCGTCGCAGCGCGCGCTGGGGGGGCAGGGGGCTGGCCCCGAGCCATGTCGAGACCTTGCTGGCGCCTTTGTCGCGCGACGCCGGCCTCGTCACTCTGCTCGACGGTTCGCCGGCAGCCCTGTCCTGGCTCGGCGGCGTCGCTGGCCATCGCGTCAGTCCGCTCGGGCTCGATCGCTTCGGCCAGACCGGCAGCCTCGACGATCTCTATCGTTACTACCGGCTCGACGTGGATGCGATCGTCGAGGCGGCGGCGGAACTGTTCCTGGACTGAAACGGAACATTGCCGGTCGGTCGAGCGCTCTGCTCCACACGGTTTTTGAGACAGGGAGACGAATATGATTGCCAAGATCCTCGGCGCGGTTGCCGGCAAGAAAATCGCCGAGCGCTACGGCAACGGCGCCAAGGGTGCCTTGCTGGGCGCGATGGCCCCGGGGGTGGGGGGGGGGGCGCGGGACGCCCGGATCCTGCCGATCCGCACGCCGTCCGGCGACAAGGGCGCCGACGCGGGCAACTCCGCGACCGGCATCCGGATGGCGGTGGACGGCGGTGCGAAGGTGCTCAACCTGTCCTACGGTCAC
>JAFAEZ010000006.1 GCA_023423775.1 Pseudomonadota bacterium | reverse complement strand
CCGTCGTCCAGGGCACGCTGATCCCGGCCGTGCTGGAAACCGCGCTCGATTCCACCCGTCCGGGCTTTGCGCGCGCGATCGTCTCGCGCGACGTGCGCGGCTTCGATGGCACAAGAGTGCTGATCCCGCGCGGCAGCCGGCTGATCGGCGACTATCGTTCCGAGGTTGCCCCTGGCCAGCGCCGCGCGCTGGTCACCTGGACGCGGCTTATCCGGCCCGACGGCGCGACCATCGCGATCGGGTCGCCGGCCGGTGATCCGCTCGGCCGGGCCGGCATCCGCGCCTCGGTCAACACCCATTTCTTCGAGCGTTTCGCCGGCGCCATCCTCCAGTCCGCGCTCGATATCGGCGTCAATCTCGCCTCGCGCACCAAGGACGGCACCGTGATCGTCTTGCCGCCAGGGGCGCAGGGGGTGACGCAGATCATCCAGCCGACGCAGATCACGCCCACGCTCAAGGTCCGGCAGGGTACCAGCATCAGCATCTTCGTCGCGCGCGACCTGGATTTCACCGGCGCCGAGAGCCGGCGATGAACGCCGCCGAGGAGAGCGGCCAGGTCTATCTCCGCTCCTATCTGGCGTCGCTGACCGGAATGCTCGGCCGGCCGGACGTCACCGATATCTACGTCAATCGCCCCGGCGAATTGTGGGTGGAGACGACCGGCGGGGCGATCGAGCGGCACGACGCTCCCGGGCTCGACGAACCGACCCTGGCGCGGCTGGCGCGGCAGATTGCGGCGCTTTCGCACCAGGGGATCAGCAGGGAGCATCCGTTGCTGTCGGCGACCCTGCCGGATGGGGCGCGGGTCCAGATCGTCGCCCCGCCTGCGACCCGCGGCCCGCTGGTGCTGGCGATCCGCAAACATGTCGCAGCCGACCTGACCTTGGCCGATTATGCTGCGGGCGGCGCCTTTGCCGAGACATTGGGGCGCGACCTCCATGCGGCGGACGACATCGATCGCGCGCTCGCCGCGCAGCTGGCCGCGGGCGACATGGCCGGCATGCTCGCCGCCGCGGTGCGGGCGCGCAAGAACATCCTCGTCTCGGGCGGCACCTCGACCGGCAAGACGACCTTCCTCAATGCTTTGATCCGCGAGATCCCGGCGGAGGAGAGGCTGATCCTGATCGAGGACACGCCCGAGCTTCAGGTGCGCCACGAAAATGCCGTCGGTCTGCTCGCGGCGCGCAGCGCGCTCGGCGAATCGCACGTCACCGCCAACGATCTCGTCGCCGCTTCGCTGCGCATGCGCCCGGACCGTATCCTGCTCGGCGAGCTGCGCGGCGACGAGGCCTATGCCTTCCTGCGCGCGGTCAATAGCGGCCATCCCGGATCGATGACGACGGTGCACGCCGACAGCGCGGAGCGCGCGATCGAGCAGATCGTGCTGCTCGCCCTCCAGGCCGGCACCCAGCTCGGCCGCGACGACGTCCGCCATTATATCCGGTCGACGGTCGACATCTTCGTGCAACTGACCCGCGAAGCCGGCCACCGCCGCGTCGCAGAGATCGTGATGAGCCGCTGACGCGGACTTCTACTGCGCCGGTTCAGCCCAGCTTGTCGCCCCAGAAGTCGCGGCGTCCGCGCGGGCCGGAGGGGGGCGCGCCGTCGGTCCGCTTGCCGGTGGCGATCGCGTGCTTCCATTTGGCGAAGGCGGCATCGCTCAGCGGGTTCGAGAACTGGATGCCGGCGACGCCGTCGCGATACCAGCGCACCGTGCCGCTGAGGCTGTGGAAATTCTCGAGTGCGATCTGGATCGTCCGGCCGGGCGGCTGCGGGGCATCCAGCGTGACCTTGCAGCCGCTTTTCGAGATGTCGGAAAGCTCGGCCCGGTGGAATCCGTCCTCGACGCAGATGGTGGCGCTGCAGCGCATCGTGTCGCGCGGCGCCCGCTCCTTGAGCTTCGGCGCGGCGGTGCGCTTCGAGAACAATTTCAGCATCTTCCCCCCTGACAAGCCGGAACGCCCAGCGACACGCGATAGGCTATTAATGCGGCGGAGAGAGTCAATGAAGCGTGAAGGCGCGGCGGGCCGGGCGATCAGTCGAAGGCGTGCTCGACGCTGATCGAGTAGACGAACTTGCCGCCGATCCGGCCATTGTCGTTCCAGCGTACGGTGGCGAGGCGCCAGCCGATCCGCGGAACGTGGAGGAACAATTCGGTGCCGGCCGGGAAGTCGATCGCGCACTGGCCCATGAAGCCGCCGGCCGAGAGATTGCAGATCGCCATCTGCGTGTCGGGGTGGCGGACCGAGCGCGTGGGCGCCGCGAAGGAAACGGGAATGCGTTCGTGCCGGCGCCGGGTCGAGCCGGCGGCCTCCGCTTTTCCTCGCAGTGCAAACCTCATCCGCACCTCCACGATTCGCTTGTTAGCGCGAGGAGGTGAATCGTCCGGTCAATTATGTGGTTAGCGAAAGGGTAACGCCGCCGCGGATCAGAAGTGGAAGGTGGCGCCGGCGCTGACCGCCCAGGGATCGAGGCGGATGTCCGCGGCGACCGGAGCGCCGCCGAAGCTGCCCCGCGCCTCGGTGCGCAGGAACGCCTTCTTGGCTTCGAGGAAGAGGCCGTGGCGCTTGGTGATCATGAACTCGGCGCCGACTTCGAGCGCCGGGGCGAGGTCGTTGTCGATCTCGACATTCTGGAAGCTGCCGTCCTTCGCGCTGAAGATCAGCATGTAGCAGGCGCCGGCGCCGACATAGGGGCGGAAGGTGCCGTCGCGGTTGAGATGATATTGCACCATCAGAGTGGCGGGGCCGTAGGTCGTCTCGGCAAGCTTGCCGAAGGGCTGCAGCGCGTCGCGGCCGGCGATCGAGATGTGGGGCGGGAGCCCGCCGGTGAAGGCCACCGCGACATTGTCCGCCACGAAGCGGCCGACATGGATGGTCGGGGTGACGTGCGGTTTGGTGTTCATCCCGGCATTGGGCACGGGCGCGCCGGCGACGGTCAGCTCGATATCGTCGGCCAGCGTCAGCCGGGTCGCGGCCAGCTTGACGAACCAGTCGGAGCGATCGCCCTCGGAGGCATGCGCGGGCGCGGCTCCGACGAGGAGGGCGGCCAGGCCGGATGACAGAAAGAAGCGCTTCATTATATTCTACCCCCTTGTCGGCGCACGCTTGATCGCGCCCCTCGGCCGCGCTCCTAGAAGCGGACCAGCGCCCCTGCCTGCAGAATGAACGGATCGAGCTGCGGCTCGGCAGTCACCGCATTCGGGCCCAGATTGGCCGAAGCCTTGGTCTTGATGAACGCCTTCTTGGCGTCGACATAGAGGCCGAAGCGCTCGTTGAGGTTGAACTCGGCGCCGGCCTGGATGACCGGGCCGACCTTGTCCTTGACCTCGAGATTGTCGGCGAGCTCGTCGCGGATCGACCAGACGTGAAACCATTCGAGGCCAGCGCCGACATAAGGCGAGACCGTGCCGTCGCGCAGCGGATGCCAGGTCGCGGTCGCCGTGAACAGGCTGAACTTGTCGGTGCCGAGGTTGGGCGTGCCGGCCAGCGTCCCGTTCGGCAGGTTCGGCGTCTTGACCGGCGTCGTGCCGGCAACCTGCAGGGCGATCGTCCTGCCGACGAAATAGCCGAGGTCGAAGCTGCCCATCCACTTTTCGGGCGTCGTATAGCCGGCGCCAGCGATCGGAGTGCCGTCCATCGCGAGCCCACCCTTGTCGGCGAGCTTGAGGCGCGCAAGGCCCGCGCGCACGAAGCCGTCATGCTCCGCCGCCGGCTGCGCCGCCACGGGCGCATGCAGCGCGACTGCAGCGACGGCGACTAGAAGAGAAGCGCTTTTCATCTCGTTGAACCTCTTGATCATTGCGGCCTCCTAACGAGTCCGCGTTAACGACCCACTAAATATGAAAGCCGTGGTTTTTCCTTGGATTGCACTCAGCCGGCCGCCCGCCGCGAGCCGCGACCGGCCGAATCAGCCGGCATCGCCTCCACCACCTCGCCGCTGGCGCGGCCAGCGCGCTTGGGCTTGGCGGCGATCGCGTCGATCGTGCTGAAATCGGCGGTCCCGTTCTGCAGCGCTTCAAGCTGGAGCACGGCGTCGCCGCGCGCCACGCCGAGGCGGTGGACGGAATCGATGATGTCGCGGCTGGTGTGGCCGGCCATGACCTGCATGCGGAAGCGCGCCTGCCCCTTCGGAACGGCCGGGAATTCGACCAGGTTCGACAGCAGGCCGAGCTCGGGAAGGCGGCGCGCGACGAGCCGCGCGAGACCTTCGCTGCCCATCTTCACGCAGACGATCGGCGAGGGATCGCCATAGGTCTCGAAGCTGGTGCCGTGGAGCAATTCGCGCAGGAAGCGGATGTTGGTCATCAGGCTCTTGCGGAGTGCCGCGCCCTCGGCGGAATCGACGATCTGGAAGGCCTTCAGCACGGTCGCGGCCTGGACCGGCGACAGCGCGTTGGAGAAGGTGCAGGGCGAAGCGTAATATTTGAGATATTCCTTCACGCTGCGCTGATTGGTCGCGACGAAGCCGCCGTTGGACGCGAACGTCTTCGAGAAGCTGCCCATCACGACGTCGACCTTGCCGATCATGTTCTGCATGCCGATGTGGCCGCGGCCATCGTCGCCGAGGCAGCCGAGATCGTGAGCGACGTCGACCATCAGGGTCGCGCCATATTCGTGCGCCAGCTCCTGCAGGCGGGCGATGTCGGGCGTGTCCGAATCCATCGAGAACAGGCTCTCGGTGATCACCAGGATGCCGTTGTCCGGATCCTTGGCGCGGATCGCGGCCAGCTTCTCGCGCGCGGAGTCGAGATTGTTGTGGCGGAACAGGTGGATGTTGCGGGTCGCGGCCTGCGCGCCTTCCTGCAGGCAGGCGTGCGACAGCGCGTCCATCACGATATGGTCGGACGGGCGGACGAGACCCTTGACGACGCCGAAGCCGGCGGCCCAGCCGGTCGGGAACAGGGTGACCTGCTCCATCTTGAGGAATTCGCCGATCTTGCGCTCGAGCGCGAGCGAGAGCGACGTGTTGCCGACGAGGGCCGGGGAGCCGGCGCTATGGACGCCGAATTCCTTGATCGTCTCGATAGCGACCTCGGAAACAGCCTTGTGGGCGGAGAGGCTGAGATAGTCCTGCGAGGCGAAGTTGATGCCTTCGAACATCTCGCCTTCGTCGGTGCGGGCGACGCACTTGCTGCGCGGGCCGGTTTCGGTCGAACGGCCGAGCGGCCACAGGCCGGTCTCGCGACGCAGCTCCTGCCACTGGTAGAAGGCCTGGACGCGGGCGAGCAGGTCGGATCCCGGCAGATACCGGAAATCGCGCATGCTTCCGCCAAGCGCCTGAAGGCGATCCTCGTTCAAATCCGACATATGGTTCCCCCCAAAAAGCGTTTAAAACGGAAGCTCTTAAATAGATAATATATAACGGTAACGGCGGTGCCGGGTTTAGGCGGCGACATATTTCTCGATCTTGGCGATGAGGTCGCTAAGCGAGATCGGCTTGGTCTCGAAGTCGACGCAGCCGACTTCGACGCTCTTGCGCCGATCGCTCTCAAGCGCGTGGGCGGTGAGCGCGATGATCGGAATGTGCCGCGTGCTGGGCGTAGCGAGGATCTGGGTCGAGGCCTCCCAGCCGTCCATCTCGCCCAATGCGACGTCCATCAGGATGATGTCCGGCTGCAATTGCTGGGCGAGCCGGATTCCGTCCGGACCGTCGACCGCGCACGCAATCTCATAGCCCCGGCGCTCCAGCCGGCGCTGCAGCATGTCCCGGTTCATTTCATTGTCTTCGACGATTAGGACTTTGGTCATTGGAATTGCGATCCGGAAATTGGGCGTTGAATGGGTGTTCGGTCAGCTGGCGAGGGCCAGTTGCTCGCTCCGCGGAGCGTCGAGCGGAAGCGTGATGGTGAAGGTGCGCTCGCCGAACGCGCCGTGGGTGACGGCGATCTGGCCGCCCACGAGCGTGACGAATTTCTGGCCGAGCGCGAGACCGATGCCGGCGCCGCCATATTTGGTCGGGCTGGCGTCGCGATCGTCGTGGAAGATGTCGAACAATTTGTTGATCGGGCGTCCGTCGGCGGCGCCGTTCGCGTCGACGATCTTGATCTGGCACATGCCTCCGCGGCCGGCGCCGACCTGGAGGTGAAGGGTGCCGCCGGTCGGCGACGCGGCAGCGCCGATGAGGATGTGGGTCACCGCCTTGGTGAGGGCGCCCCAATCGCTCTCCATCAGCACGCCGGGCTCGGGCAGCCGGGTCGTCAGGCTGTAGCCGCGCTCCTCCAACTCGGGCGCCACCGAGCGCTCGATCTCGGCGAAGCGCTGAGCGACGTCGTCGCGGGTCGCGAAGACCTCCATCTTGCCGGCCTCGATCTTCGAGAAATCGAGGATGTCGTTGACCAGCTTGAGCAGATGGGTTCCGGCGCCGCGAATGTTCTCGAGGTCCTTGACCATCGCGTCGTCGCCTTCGTCGAGCGCGTCGTCGAGGAGCAACTGACTGTAGCCGATCACCGCATTGAGCGGCGTGCGCAGTTCGTGGCTCGTGCTGGCCACGAAATCCGCCTTCGCGACGCTGGCCTGCTGGGCGGCCGCGGTCAGGCTCTTCAGATTCTCGGCGGTGGCGAGCAGGTCGCCGACCTCGCGCTCGAACTGCTGCTGCTCCTTAAGCACGCGCGCGAAATAGAGCGACATCATGGCCACATAGGTCGAGGCGCTGATCGTCGAGATGATGCCGATCACCTGGAACAGGTCCAGATCGACCGGCGGGAAGTGGAAATCGAAGACCACGAGACCGGCGAAGATCAGCACGTTGACGGCGATCAGCGCGAGCAGGCCGTCGCGCACGCGGCCGGTCGACGGCAGATAGAAGAACGCCAGGGTCGGCGTGATCAGCAGCCAAGGCAGGAACGGCGAATAGATGCCGCCATAAGCGTAGCAGGCCCAGAGGATGCAGAAGAGCAGGTTCTCGACCGATATGAACGCCAGCACCGTATAGGCGCGGGTCCATTTCAGCAGGAACGGATAGACCCAGAAGGCGGTGATCGAGCAGGCGAAGGCCCAGAAGCGGTAATCCAGCTCCATGCCGACGATATAGAGATAGAGCGGGATGACATTGCCCAGGAACGGCCCGAAGACGTGGCTGAGCATGAACATGCGCGCGCGGCGATGCGAATCCGGGCGCACCCGGATTTCGGTCGGGATGAAATAATCGAGGAAGGCGTCGAGACGCGCCGATATGCGCTGTGCACCGAGGCGCATGTGCCGAAACTCCCCCCTGGGACTGACCCCGAACGCCGAACTGGCGCCCGCTTCGAGCGCTTGGATACAGCGGACCGGTTACCGCCGCGTAAAGAACATGTTGGCGCGCATTTACGAGAAATTCAGATCGAGCGCTTAGTCGCGATCTCCTGCAAAGGGGGGAACATCGTGGCCTGGTTGAGGAACGTCGTCGATTATTTCGTGCCGCCCGAGGCGCGCGGCGAATCATCGCGCTACCTGATGTTCGCCACTTTCGTGTTCCTGCACCTGCTCGGGCCGCTGCTCGGCCAGTCGGTCACGGTGTTCCTGTATCGCGCGTCCGAGGAGATCGGATGGATCTTCTGGGCCATCGAGCTCAACATCTGCTTCTTCTGGCTGATGCCGTTCCTGGTGCGACGCACCAAGGGGCTGCTGCTACCGGCGATGCTTTCGGTACAGGCGCTGGTGACGCTCAGCCTGTTCGGCTCCTTCTTCTATGGCGGCATCAGCTCGCCCTTCCTGCCGTGGCTGCTGATCGCCTTGCTGCTCGGCTTTTTCTATCTGGCCGATCGGGCGCGCTTCGTCCTCACCGGGGTCGCGATCCAGCTCGTCCTGTTCACGTTCGCGCGCATGGCGGTCGGCGAATTTCCGGACCTGCTGCCGCTGGAAAGCCTGTGGCTGGTCAACCTGCTGTCGATCTCGTCGGCCCTGATCTACGTGACGCTGGTTGCGCTTTATTACGAGAGCGTCATGCGCGACAGCTCGGCGCTGCGCGAGGCAGCGACCCTGCACCGGCAGCGCACCGAGGAATTGCGCGAGGCAATGCGCCAGGCCGAGGAAGCCAGCCACCAGAAATCGATCTTCCTCGCCAAGATGAGCCACGAGCTGCGGACGCCTCTGAACGCAGTGATCGGCTATAGCGAGATGTTGCGCGACGATCTGGAGGACAGCCCCGGCGCGACCCAGAAGATCGCCGACCTCGACCGCATCAATGCCGCCGGGCGCCACCTCAACGCGCTTGTCAACGAGGTGATGGACCTGTCGCGGATCGAGAGCGACGACCTCCATGTCGAAAATAGCGAGATCGACCTCGAGGAACTGATCCACGAGGCGGTCGCGACGGTCGAGCCGCTGGTCACCGTTCACGGCAACCGGCTCGAACTCCAGATCTCGTCCGATCCCGGCCAGGTGGTCGCCGATCCGCTCAAGCTGCGCCAGTCGATCCTCAACCTGCTCAGCAATGCAGCCAAATTCACCTCGAAGGGCGTGATCACGCTGACCGTGATGCGGCGTCAGGCCGATCATGGCGACGTCATCATGATCGAAGTGCGCGACACCGGCATCGGCATTTCGCGCGACGGCCTCAAGAAGCTTTTCCGGAATTTCAGCCAGGCCGAGGAAGGCACATCCAACCGCTATGGCGGCACCGGTCTCGGCCTCGCGCTCACCCGGCGCTTCTGTAAGGCGATGGGGGGGACGATCGACGTCGAGTCGGAGGTCGGCGTCGGCTCCAGCTTCAAGATCGAGATTCCGGCCCTGCCGCGCCGCGCGCCCGAGGGCGTGATCCCGTCCGCGCCCCGGCTCGATGTGGATATGACCGAATCTTTAACCTTCGACGGACCATATTCGCCGGAGGACGCGGTTCAGGCCGCGTCGCGTTAGGGCAGGACGAGCAGATGTATTCCGACACAACCCGTCTCCATCCTCCCTCCGGCGGGAAGCCGGCAATCGCGATCGGCCGCCTGCTCGCAGCCTGGTTGCTCGGGCTCGCGATTCTTTGCGGGGGCGCCGGTGTCTCCGCGACTCTTGCCGTCGCTCATCTCGGCCCGCTCCCGTCGCTGGCGAGCTGCGCGATCCTCGTCGCCATCCTCGCCGGCGCGGTCTTCGCCATGGCCCGCCATCTAGGCGGACGGCTGTCCGCCTCCGCCGATCTGCTCCTGGCCATGCCGGTCGAGCAGCGCCCGGAAACGGGCGTCACGCCCTCACTGCGCGATCTGGAGGCGGCCTTTCAGGCGGTCGCTTCCACGGTCCACCAGCGGCTCGACCGGGATTCAGCGACGATCGCCGAGCTCAGCCGCAGCCGCGACAATGCGGTCAGCGCGAACCTCGCCAAATCGCAGTTCCTGGCCAATATGAGCCACGAACTGCGCACGCCGCTCAATGCGATCATCGGCTATTCGACTCTGCTTCAGGAAGACGCGATTGCCGGCGGGCGTACCGAGGAGGTGGCCGATCTCGGCCGCGTTCTCGAGGCCAGCCGCAACCTGCTCGAGCTCATCAACGACATACTCGACCTGTCCAAGATCGAGGCGGGCCGCACCTCATTCCAGCGCACGATCGTCGATATCGCCTCGCTCGTCACCTCGGCCGTGTCCGGCTTCGATCTGAAGCGCGACGGCAACGGCAACCGGCTCGACTTCGACATCGAGGACCATATCGGCATCATGGTCGGCGATGGCGCCAAGGTGCGCCAGTGCCTGCTCAACCTGATCAGCAACGCTCTGAAATTCACCCGGGCCGGGGAAGTTCGGCTGGCCGTGGCCGCGGTGGAGCGTGACGGGCGGGAGGATATCGACTTCACCGTGTCCGACACCGGCATCGGCATGACGCCCGAGCAGGTGGCGAAGCTGTTCCAGGACACCGCCGGTTCGGCCGACAGCAATCATGCCAGCGGGCCCAAGCTCGGTCTCGCCATCACCCATCGCCTGGCGACAATGATGGGCGGCAGCGTCAAGGTCCGCAGCGTCGTCGGCCAGGGTTCGGTGTTCACGCTTTCGATCCCGCGCGAAATGCCGCGCGACATCGCCGCCGACGACGAGCTTCCCTTCATGGAGACGGCCAAAACCTTGCGCCGCGAAACCCAGAAAACCGCGCTCATCATCGACGACGAGCCGACTGCGGTCGACATCATGGGCCGGTGGCTGTCGCGGCTCGGCTATGCGATCCTCAGCGCCGAGGACGGGACCAAGGGCCTGGAAATGGCGCGGGCCGAGCGGCCTGACGTCATCCTGCTCGACATCTTCATGCCCGGCCCCTCGGGCTACGAGGTGCTCGACGCGATCCGCGCCGACGATGCGATCAAGGCGATCCCGGTAATCATCGTGAGCGTTTCCGACGACCGCGCCCGCGGGCTGCGCTCGGGCGCGTCCGACATACTGATGAAGCCGGTGCGCCCCGAGCAGCTCGAGGAAGTGCTCGACGTCTATTGCAAGCGCGTCACCGGCGAGATCCTGATCATCGAGGACGATGCCGATGCGGGCGAGCTGATCCAGCGCACCGCCGGCCAGATCGGCCTTGCCGCCCGCCGCGCCTCCAGCGGCGAGGAAGGGCTCGAGCTGGCGCGTCATCATCCGCCGGCGGCGATCGTGCTCGATCTCAGCCTGCCCGGGATGAGTGGCTTCGACGTGCTCAACGCGATCACTGCCGACGACCGGCTGAAGCGCATCCCCGTGCTGATTATCTCGGGCCGGGAGATCAGCGTTTCCGAGCATCAGGCGATCACCCGAGCCGGCGGCATCTTCCACCCCAAGGGCAATGTCTCGCCCCGCCAGATCGCGCAGAGCCTGCGCCTGGTGGTGGCGCAATGAGCATGCACCTTGGCGGCCTCGACGTTGCGGGCTGCAGGATCCTGATTGTCGACGATATCGAGGACAATCGGGTCGTGCTCGATCGGCAGCTGCGCCGCGCCGGCTTCGAGACCAGCCTCAGCCCCGACGGAATCAGCGCGCTCGCCCAGATCTCCTCGGATCCGCCGGACCTCGTGGTCCTCGACTGGATGATGCCCAATCTTTCGGGGCTGGAGACGCTGAAGGCGATGCGCGAGCATTACGACCTGAACCGGCTCCCGATCATCATGTGCACCGCGCGCGACGAGGAGAGCTCGATCGTCGATGCCATCGAGGCCGGCGCCAACGATTATATCCAGAAGCCGATCAAGATGCCGGTATTGCTCGCGCGTATCTCGGCGCAGCTGATGCGGCGCAAGGCGATGGCAGCGTTGGGCGCGGTCAATGCCGATCTCGAGGCGACGCTGGCGCAGCGCACGCGCGAATTGTTCGAATCGCGCCGCAGCGATGAAGATTAGGTTGGGCGGCGCGGCCGGGGGGCCGTTCCGCAATCAAGTTGCGTAGTTTTGTGGGGGATTTCCTGGTGTTCGTTCCGTATCTGTTGCTCGCTTTAACCTGTGCCGCCGCGGCAGCCGTCATTTATCGGCTGTGGCAATCGCGCGCAGCGCTGCAGGGCCGGGTGGGCGAACTGGAAAGGCTGGAGGCCCAGTCGCGGCTTCAGGCCTATACGGACGTCATCACCGGCCTCAAGAACCGCATCGCCTTCAGCCAGGAGCTTGAGGCGATCGTCGCCGCCGGCCGCCAGAGCGAAATCGCCGTCCTCTTCCTCGATCTCGACCGGTTCAAGGAGGTCAATGACAGCCTCGGCCACAAGGTCGGGGACGGGCTTCTGAAGGCGGTCGCAGGCCGCCTCGAGGGCGTGATCGGACCGGAGGACACCCTTGCCCGCATCGGCGGCGACGAATTTGCGGCGATCATCAAGATGGAGCCGTCGCGCCCGATCGAGGACGTGGCGGTGGCGATGGTCGAGACAGTCTACGAATCCTATCTGATCGACGGTCATCTCGTTCATGTCGGGACTTCGGTCGGCGTCGCCGTCGGCTCGCCGTCCACAACCTGCGCCTCCGATCTCCTGCGCCACGCGGACATCGCCATGTACGAGGCGAAGGTCAGCAAGGGCGCCTCGTTCAAATTGTTCGACGACCGGATGAGCGAGATGGTCGCCGTCCGCTCGTCGATGCGCGGCGAGCTCGAGCAGGCAATCCAGGGCGACGGGCTAATGCTCGCGCTGCAACCGGTGGTCGACGCCCGCACCGGCGTTCTCTCGAGCGTCGAGGCGCTGCTGCGCTGGCCCAATTCCTCGCGCGGCGCGATTTCGCCGGCGGACCTGATCCCGATGGCCGAGGCCAGCGGCCAGATCCTGGAACTGGGCGAATGGGTGCTCGACAAGGCGCTTGAGATCGCGCGCGATCTCAAGAACGTGCCGGTCGCGGTCAACGTCTCCCCGATCCAGTTTCGCCATCACGGTTTCGCCGCACAGGTCAGCGAGAAGCTTTTGGCAGCGCGGGTCGCTCCACATCTGCTGCGGCTCGAGATCACCGAGGGCGTGCTGATCTCGCACATCGACGCCGCCAAGAGCACCATCCGCCAGCTCCGCCAGATCGGCTGCGAAGTGGTGCTGGACGATTTCGGGACGGGCTATTCGAGCCTTTCCTATCTCCAGAATCTCGACTTCGACTGCGTCAAGATCGACAAGTCCTTCCTGAAGGATCTCGGCCGCCATCAGCGCGCCGTGCAGATCATGCGCTCGGTCATCGATCTCGGCCACAGCCTTCAGCTCAAGGTGGTCGCCGAGGGGGTGGAGAATGACTGGCAGGCGCGCCTGCTCCAGTTGCTCAATTGCGACTATCTGCAGGGCTATTTCCTCGGCGCGCCCATGTCGCTGGGCGATCTGAAGGCGTTCATCGCCAATCAGCAGGCCAATCCGCCGGCGGCGCTGGCCCGCTTCGGTGACGATCAGCCGGTCGGAGCGCACCAGCTTCACTGAAGAGGGCGGTTACGCCCCCGTTCAATCCCGCTGTGCGTCGTTCACCAGAGCAATCAGCCCATCGAGCAGGGTCTGGAGGTCCGGGTCGCCGCCGCGTTCCTCGCCCGTAAGATGTAATTCCCCCGCGGCCGCCTCGATCGCCGCGATCGTGCCGCTGAAGCCGGCCAGCCGCTGCGCCATGTCGTCGGCGTCGTCGGCGGTGTCCTCGGCCTGCATGTTGATGGTCTGCGCGACGGTGCGCTGCTGAACCGTGGCCTGAAATATCGAATCCGCGGTGGCGTTGAGCTCGCCGATATGGCTGCCGAGGTCGGCGAGCGCGCCGCGGGCCAGCGTCGCCCGCTGGCGCACGCGAACGAGCAGGTCGGTGATGCTGCCGCTCGCCGCCGTGGTCTCGGCGGCAAGAGCCTTCACCTCGCGCGCCACAACTGCGAAGCCGCGGCCGGCATCGCCTGCGCGGGCTGCTTCGATCGCGGCGTTGAGCGCGAGCAGATCGGTCGCGCTCGCGATCGCGCCGATCATCGCGACCAACGCGCCGATATCGTCGGCCTGGGCGCTCAAGGCCTCGACCGCGTCGGTGCTCACCGCCGAGCTGGACAGCAGTTTCGCGCTGAGCGCCGCCTGCTGCTCGACGCTGTGGCCGATGTGCAGGATCGAGGAGGATAAAGTGGTGACGCCGGACGCCAGGCTCTGCGCATTTTTGGTGGCCAGTGCCGATCCCTCGATCATCTTCTCCGACTGGCGGCTGGCCTCGCGCGCGGTGTTGCGCAGCCGCTCCACCGGCTCGCGGCTGGCGGCGTTACGCTGGCTTGCCTGTGCGACGGCGTGGATCGCCGCCTGGCCGAATCGCTCGGCCGCTTCGGCGATGGCGCGCATTGTCCGCGCGTGCCGGGCCTTGTCGGCCTCCCGCTCCGCCTGCAGCCGCGAAAGCGCGCTCCGCGCCTCCGCCAGTTGGGCAGCGAGGTCGGGATCGAGCGGGTCGTCGGCGGACGGAATCGTCTGCGAAGGCGCGCTCAGCACGGGCACGGCCTGCGGCCGAAGGATGGGGTCTGGTCCATGAGCCCCCTCTAGCCGTTTCAGGTGTAATTCCAGTTAAGTAAGCGGCGCGATCGAAACGTTTGCAGGGCTGCGAAACCGGGGAACGGCGGCAATTAGGTGCGGCGGGCGAAAATCGATTCGACCAGCGTCAGGTCGGCAGGCTTGTCCACGTCGATCGCCGCTTCGGCCTGGTTCAGGCGCACGGCCCGGACCGCTAGCCCAGTCTTGCGCCCGACAATGCGAAGCGCGTCGTCGAGCGAGATCAGGCCAAGCGCAGCGCGGAGCGCCAGCAGTGGGCCGAAATGGAGGAGCAGGCGCAAGGCCTTCTTCCGGTCGCGCTCGACCCCGGCCCATAAATCCAGTGCCTTGCGCGCGTTCGGCCCGGCCAGCGCGAACAGGTTGGCGCCGCTATAATGGCCATCGCTGAACTTGATCCAGGTCCGGCGCGTCTCGGGGTAGGCGGCTTCGACCACACGCCGCTCGACCACCGCCGCCGTAGCGTCCGCCCCGTCGGTGCCGGCCACGAATTCTTCGACCATCGCGGGCGTCAGCAAGGCATGATCGGCGGTCACGACGAGCACCGGCCAGGGCGCCGCATCGCTGCCGGCGAGCGCCTGGACGCTGGACGAAATGCCGTCGCCGCTGAGTGCGGCGGCAATGCGCGGCTCCTCCGCCATCCAGGCGAGCGGCCCCGTCATCAGCGCTTGCGGCTCCTGGGCGAGCACGACGATCCGGCCGACCGAGGGGGTTTGCAGCAGGGTGCGCGCGACCCGGCCGAGCATCGGTTCGCCGGCGACCGGGATCAGCGCCTTCCAAGCGAGGCCGTGCGCGGCGGCGAATTCATTCTCGCCGGGGCGCTGTCCGGCGAGGATCACCGCCGTCCATTTGCTGTCTGACGCCACGTGGTTCCTCTGGAGGCTTGCAGTTGCGCCGTGCGTAACGAAAAAAGTGACGCGGGCAAGCCGAAGCGGTAAGGCCCGCGCGGGCGCTGTGCCTGTCGAAGTCATTTTTGCGGGCGTCGCTCATGGGAATCGAAAAGGCCATCATCCTCAGCGCGGGCAAGGGGTCGCGGCTCCATCCGCTGACCGACGACCGGCCCAAATGCCTGATCGAATTTTCGGGCAAGTCGCTGCTCGAATGGCAGCTCGACACGCTCCAAGCCAACGGCATAAGCGACATCGTAATCGTGACCGGCTTCCGCGAGGACCTGGTCGACGCGGTCGCTCGGGCACGCGAGGGCGTCCGCACCCTGTTCAACCCCTTCTATCATGTCGCCGACAATCTCGGGTCGGTGTGGATGGCCCGCGGCGAGTTCGATCGCGACACTCTGCTGCTCAACGGCGATACGCTGGTCTCGAAGACCTTGGTCGCCAAGGTTCTGGCGGCGGACGGCGCAGCGATCACCGTCACGGTCGACGAGAAGGACGATTACGACGCCGACGACATGAAGGTGCTCCGCGAAGGCACGCGCCTGATGCGCATCGGCAAGGCGCTCGAGCCGGGCCAATATAATGCGGAGTCGATCGGCCTCCTCGCCTTCCGCGGCGAGGGCGGGCGGATCTTCGTCGACCAGGTCGAGCGGATGATGCGCACGTCGGAAGGGACGCGCCGCTGGTATCTGCGCGCGATCGACGGTCTCGCCGCGGCAAACGACATCCAGACCGTCTCGATCAAGGGCGAGCAGTGGCAGGAGGTCGATTTCCCCGAGGACCTCGACAAAGCCGGCGCCGTCACCGCCGCCTGGGCCGCGCGCCTGGGGTAGCGCGGCGCCTCAGCCCGGCCAGAGGCCTTTCAACCACTCGGCCAGTATGGCGACCTGCCCCTCGTCGAGCAGCATCGCGTTGCCGAGCTCCGGCAATTTGGGCCAGCCCGGGTCGCCGATCGCGATCGGGCCGTGGCTGCGTTCCCCGTCGTAGCGCGGGATGACATGGTAATGGACGTGGGGGTCCACCATCATCAGCATCAGGTAATTCAGCTTCTGATAGCCGACCGCCTTGGCGAGGGTGGTTTCGATCGCGCCGACCACTTCGTGCATCTGCTCGAATGCCGCAGAAGGCAGGTCGGAGAAGGCGAGATAATCGCCCTTAGCTGCTAGGATCAGGCTGCCGAGCGTCGGCTGCGCCGGCCGGAGCAGGACCACCCAATGCTCATAGTCCGCGACCAGGGTAGCGGGGTAGCCGAACCGTTCGATCGTCGCGTTCATAGGCCTCTCCTCAGCCGAGCCAGCTTACCACAGGCTTGCCCTTCGCGCGTATCCCCCACGCCTGGGCGAGCCGTACGAAATGAACGACGAGTGAGATCAGGGTCCAGCCAGCGACCGCGAGCAGGCCCCAGTCCGGCCGCCCAACAATGAGACCTGCCAACAATATAACCATATTGGGATTGCGGCGGGCGGTGATCAGGCGGAACCAGCTGTCGAAATGCTCCCAGACGTGGATGTGCATCCCGAACTGCTTGATGAACGCGCCCTCGATCAGCCGCTGCAGGACGTATCCGCCGACGATCACCACCATCACCGCGTAGAAGAGCTCGTCGGACAGCGGCCGGCCGTAGGCGTGCAGGCCGACGCCCCAAGCGTACCACCAGAAGGGCGGGTGGACGAGATCGATGCCGTGGTCGAACACATTGCCCCACCAGGACGAAGTGATCGTGCAGCGCGCGAGCTTCCCGTCGACCGTGTCGAGCACCATGAAGACGAGGCCGGCGGCGAGGCCAGTCCAGAACCAGCCATAATAAAAGAGGATCGTGGCAGCGACGCAGAGCGCCGCGCCGACCGCCGTCACCATGTTGGGCGTGATCCCGAAGCGCGCCGCGATCCGGGTCAGCACCAGCGCCCATTCCGGCCACAGATATTTGGTGAGGATGTCGGTCACCCCCTTATAGGCCCCGAAATAGCTGGCCCGCTCCAGGCTGCGCACGGTGCCGGGAACGAGCCGGTCCATGAACGGCCGCTCGCGCTTGCGCAGCTCGTCATTGGTCAGGCCGTCGCTCTGCTCCTGCGCCACGATCGTGAGGCCGGCGTGGGTTTCGAGCGGCCGGTTCGCGGCCATGGCCTCGGCAATGCGGGCGCGCTCACTTTGCCCGGTGCAATGCGCGAGCACGGGGACGTCGCCGAACGTGACGACGTGGCCCGGCCGCTCGGCCACGAAACGCAGCCATGATGGGTCCCAGACGTGCGCCAGGTTGGCGAGGATCGCGGCCTCGCTCGGGTCCGCGGGCGTCAGGCCCTGCGCCCGGACGATACGGTCCAGCCGTTCGGCGGCGGTCAGCCCCCACAGCTTCGTTTCGTTCGCACCCACCCCGGCAATCGTCGTCACGCCCAACACTCCGCAATCCATCAAGCAGCCGTTATCGACAGAGCGGCGCGATACCAATAAGAGATTGCCGTCGGACCAGGACACGAGGGCTAACCCTAATGTGGCGTCGCCCACGGACTATCGCCATCGGCAATTACGATCTGCGCTCCAGCGGCACCGTTCAGAAATCGATCGAGATCGCCACCGCGCTCGCCGATGCCGGATGGCCGTCCGAACTCTGGGTGATGCGCGGCGAGGGCGGATTGAAGGCGCGCGTGCCCGCGCACGTGCCGATCGTCGAGGTCGGAAGCCTGCTCTCGCCAGCGCTCGGCCGCCTCGCGGATCTCGCCGGCGGCGTCTTTCCGCTCGCCTGGGCGCTGCGACAGCGGCAGCCGGCGGTTTTCCTGAGCGGGGGCAACCATCTCCACCTCGCTGCGAAGAGCGCTATCGCCTTCTCCGGTCAGCGCGGCTCGATCCGTTTCGGGCTGCGCGCGAGCAATTCCTCGCGCCGCCCGATCGGGCCAGGCGGTACTGAATTTTCCGAGCCCACGCGCGCTGACCGATTCAAATATAAGGGCGCCGATTTCGTGGTCGCCGTGTCCTCGGCGCTGGCCGACGAGATTGCGGCGTTCGGCGGGTGCGCGCGTATCGACACCGTCCCCAATGGCGTCGATCTTGATCGGGTGCGCGCCAATGCCGGCCAGCCGTTCGATCACCCCTTCTTCGCCGCCCGGCGTGCGGACGGGACGCCTGCGCCCGTTCTCGTCACGGTTGGCCGGGTCACGCACCAGAAGGGCTTCGACATTGCGATCGAGGCGCTGGCGATGCTCCCGCCGGAGCTCGGTGCCCGACTGCTCGTGATCGGGCACGACCGCGCGGGGGAGGTGGATCGTCTGACGCAGCTCGCGCATGATCGTGGCGTGGGCGACCGCATCGCCTTCCTCGGTTTCCTCGCCAATCCGTTCGCCGTGATGTGCAAGGCGGATCTCTACGTCTCGGCCTCTCGCTGGGAAGGGGCGAGCAATTCGCTGCTGGAGGCGCTGGCCTGTGGGCTGCCGCTGGTCGCGACCGACTGCCCGACCGGCAATCGCGAGATATTGGCGGACGGGCGCAACGGCACGCTCGCGCCGGTCGAGGATCCGGCCGGTCTCGCAGACGCGATCCTGGCCGAGATGGCGATCGGCCGCGACCGAGAGGCGCAGCGCCGCGCCGCCGACGCCTTCGACCTCGATGCCTGCCTCGGCCAGTGGGTCGAGTTGCTCGCGGATCAGTATCGGATCGCGACCGGCGAGAGCCCTCCGGCTAGAACAACCGTTGCTGAACCTCTGCGGAGAAGCGGCCGTTGACGACCGCTTCCTGCGCCCAGGTGAGATCGGTCGCGAAATAGCGGTCCGAGGCGTAGAAGGGGACGACGTCTCGCACGCCTCGCGCGACCCGGTCGAGCGCGGCCGAACTGCGCAAAGGCGCGTGGAAATCGAGCCCCTGAACCGCCGCGAGCAGCTCCACCCCGATCACGCCGGCCGCGTTGCGGGCGATCGTCCCGGCCTTGCGTGCCCCGTGGGTGGCCATCGAAACATGATCTTCCTGATTGGCCGAGGTCGGGATCGAATCGACACTGGCCGGGAAGGCGAGGCTCTTATTCTCCGACACCAGGGCGGCGGCAGTGACCTGGGCGATCATGAAGCCCGAATTGACCCCGCTATCCTCGACCAGGAAGGGCGGCAGGCCGCTCATCTTGGGATCGACCAAGACCGCGGTGCGCCGCTCGGAGATCGATCCGACCTCGCACAGCGCCATGCTCAGCATGTCGGCGGCGAAGGCGACCGGCTGGGCGTGGAAGTTGCCGCCGGAAATGGCATCGTCGCCGAACAGGATCGGATTGTCGGTGACCGCATTGGCCTCGATCTCGAGCGTCCGTGCCGCATTCTTCATCAGGTCGAGCGCGGCGCCCATCACCTGCGGCTGGCAGCGGAAGCTGTACGGGTCCTGCACCTTTTCGCAGCCCGCGTGCGAGGCGCGGATCGCGCTGCCCTCCAGCAGCGATTTGATCGCGGCGGCGACGGCGATCTGCCCCGGCTGGCCACGGACCTCGTGGATCCGCGGATCGAAGGCGGCGTCGGTGCCCTTCAGCGCGTCGACCGAGAGCGCGCCCGCGATCACCCCCGAGGCAAGCACCCGTTCCCCGGTGAACAGGGCGTCGAGCGCGATCGCAGTCGAGACCTGGGTGCCGTTGATCAACGCCAGCCCTTCCTTGGGGCCGAGCACCAGAGGCTCGAGCGCCAGCCGGGCGAGCGCTTCGGACGCGGGCATGGTCTCGCCTTGATACGCGATCGTGCCTTCGCCGATCAGCGCGGCGCTGACATGCGCGAGCGGGGCGAGGTCGCCCGAGGCGCCGACGGAACCCTGCGCGGGAATGATCGGCAGGGCGCCGGCTTCCAGCAGGACGAGCAGGCGGTGGACGACCATCCGGCGCACGCCGCTATGGCCGCGGGCGAGACCGATCACCTTCAGCGCCATGATCAACCGGACGATCCGGCTCGGGAGCGCGTCGCCGAGCCCGCAGCTGTGCGACAGGATCAGGTTGCGCTGCAGCTCGGCGAGCCGGTCGTCGGGAATGCGGGTGTGGGCGAGCAGGCCGAAGCCGGTATTGACCCCATAGACGGTGCGGCCGGACTGGACGATCCGCGCGACGGCGTCGGCCGCCTGATCGATGCGGGTGTGCGCGTCCGCCTCCAGCTTGACGGGCGCACCGTCCCAGATCGCGCGAAGCTCGGCTAGGCTGACCTGGCCGGGGCGGAGGGTGATCATTTGCATCAAAGCACCATCGGCAGGTCGAGGCCCTGCTCCCGCGCGCAGTCGATGGCGATGTCGTAGCCGGCATCGGCGTGGCGCATCACGCCAGTGCCCGGGTCGTTCCACAGCACGCGCTCGAGCCGGCGCGCGGCCTCCGGCGTGCCGTCGGCGACGATCACCATCCCGGCGTGCTGCGAATAGCCCATGCCGACGCCGCCGCCGTGGTGGAGGGAGACCCAGGTCGCGCCCGAGGCGGTGTTCAGCAGGGCGTTGAGCAGGGGCCAGTCGGAGACGGCGTCGGAGCCGTCCCTCATCGCCTCGGTCTCGCGATTGGGGCTGGCGACCGAGCCCGAATCGAGATGGTCGCGCCCGATCACGACCGGCGCCTTCAGTTCGCCCCGGGCGACCATTTCGTTGAACGCCATGCCGAGCCGGTGCCGCTGGCCGAGGCCGACCCAGCAGATGCGCGCCGGCAGCCCCTGGAAGGCGATCCGCTCGCGCGCCATGTCGAGCCAGCGGTGGAGGTGCGGATCGTCGGGGATCAGCTCCTTCACCTTGGCGTCGGTCTTGTAGATGTCCTCGGGATCGCCGGAGAGCGCCGCCCAGCGGAACGGACCGATGCCGCGGCAGAAGAGCGGGCGGACGTAAGCGGGAACGAAGCCGGGGAAATCGAAGGCGTGGGTCACGCCCTCATCCTTGGCGACCTGGCGGATATTGTTGCCGTAATCGAAGGTCGGAACGCCCATGTCCTTGAAGGCGAGCATCGCCTCGACATGGACAGCCATCGATTTGCGGGCCGCTTCCTCGACCGCCCTGGGGTCGCTTTCGCGCTTGGCGATCCATTGCTCGACCGTCCAGCCGATCGGCAGGTAGCCGTTGACCGGATCATGTGCCGAGGTCTGATCGGTCAGGGCGTCGGGGCGGATGCCGCGCTTCACCATCTCGGGCAGGATCTCGGCGGCGTTGCCGAGCAGCCCGACCGAGGTCGGCTCGCTCGCATTGCGGAGGATCTCCAGCGCCTCGTCGATGCTGGTCGCGCGCCTGTCGAGGTAGCGCGTTTCGAGCCTCTTCTGGATGCTGCTTTCCTGGCACTCGATGGCGATGCAGTGCGCGCCGGCCATTACCGCGGCGAGCGGCTGGGCGCCGCCCATGCCGCCGAGGCCTGCAGTGAGGATCCACTTGTCCTTGAGGTCGCCGCCGAAATGCTGGCGGCCCATCTCGGCGAAGGTCTCGTACGTGCCTTGGACGATGCCCTGGGTGCCAATGTAGATCCAGCTGCCGGCCGTCATCTGGCCGTACATCATCAGGCCCTTGCGATCCAATTCGTGGAAATGCTCCCAGGTCGCCCATTTCGGCACCAGGTTCGAATTGGCGAGCAGGACGCGGGGCGCGTCGGCATGGGTGCGGAACACGCCGACCGGCTTGCCCGACTGGACGAGCAGGGTCTGGTCGTCTTCGAGCCGCTCCAGCGTCTCGACGATCTTGTCGAAGCGCTCCCAGTCGCGCGCGGCGCGGCCGATGCCGCCGTAGACGACCAGCTCCTCGGGCGCTTCGGCGACGCCGGGATCGAGATTGTTCATCAGCATGCGCACCGCGGCCTCGGTCGCCCAGCTCTTCGCCTTGATCTCGCTGCCGGTGCGCGCCTGGATGCGGCGGCTGTTGTCGCGTCTCGAATGCATGAAAACCCCTAATCCGTTCGCCCTGAGCTTATCGAAGGGCGTTTCTGTTTCGGCACTAAGAAAAGGCCAGGGCTTCGACAAGCTCAGCCCGAATGGAGTGTCGAGCTTCCTAACTATCCCGCCCGGCGAAGATGCGCCGTTCGGGGCCGGGGTGGCCGATCCAGTAGCAGAGTTCAGCCGGCCGGCTGATCCGCCACACGCACAGATCGGCCGCCTTGCCGGCGGCGATCGTGCCGATCTCGTCCAATTTACCCAGCGCCCTCGCCCCCTCTCGGGTCATTCCCGCCAGCGCCTCTTCCGGGGTCAGCCGGAACAGGGTGCAGGCCATGTTGAGCATCAGCGTGGGCGACAGCACCGGCGACGTGCCGGGATTGCAGTCGGTGGCGATGGCGATCGGCACCCGGTGCTTGCGCAGCAGGTCCAGCGGCGGCTTCTTCGTCTCCGACAAAGCGTAGAAGGCGCCGGGCAGCAACACGGCGACCATGCCGGCTTTCGCCATCGCTGCGATGCCGGCCTCGTCGGCATGTTCGAGATGGTCGGCCGAGAGCGCGCCATATTCGGCGGCGAGCGCGGCGCCATTGAGATTGCTCAATTGCTCGGCATGCAGCTTGACCCGCAGGCCTTGGCTCGTGGCGGCTTCGAACAGGGCGCGGACCTCTTCCGGCGTGAAGCCGATCCCTTCGCAGAAGGCGTCCACCGCCTCGGCGCGGCCGGCGGCGGCCGGGATCATCTCGTCGATCGCCAGTCGCACGAAATCCGCGCGCCTGTCCTTATATTCGGGCGGTAGAGCATGGAGGGCGAGCAGAGTGGGGGCGACGCGGACCCTCTCGCTCGCGCCCAGCGCTTCGGCCGCATCGAGCATCTTCCTCTCGGTCGCGGGATCGAGCCCGTAGCCCGACTTGATCTCGACCGTGGTGGCCCCGCCGCGCATCAGGGCCTGCAGCCGCGGACGGGCCTGCTCGACCAGTTCCTCCAGCGAGGCCTGGCGCGTCGCCCGCACCGAGGAGACGATGCCGCCGCCGGCGCGCGCGATCTCCTCATAGGTCGCGCCGCCCAGCCGCTGCTCATATTCGGCCGCGCGGTTGCCGCCGAAGACGAGGTGAGTGTGGCAGTCGACCAGGCCGGGCGTGATCCACGCGCCGCCCATCGGCTCGACCGTGCGGGCGCGGTTGCCGGCCAGCTCGACCCGGCGGCCGACGCGCAGGATGCGCCCGTCCTGGATGGCGATCGCGCCGTCCTCAATCGCGCCGAACGGGGCGTCGATAGACGGGTCCATCGTCGCGATATTGCAGTCTGTAATCAGCCGGTCCCACATGGCTCGCCTATTGGCACGAAGCTGCCTAAAGGGTCAAAGCCATGGATCCGCTCTCTCCTCGCTCCGCCTGGCCGCGCATGACAGACCTGTTCGTGGCCGAAGCCGCCGACCTCGCCCTGCTTGGCGCGCCGATGGGCGAGGGCTCGGTCACGCCCGGACGCTGCGACCTGGCGCCGGCCGCGGTCCGCCAGGCGCTCACCCGCTTCAGCACCTACGATCTGGAGACGCGGCAGGAACTGGCCATTGCCATCAAGGACGCCGGCGACGTGCCGCTCCGCGCGGCAATGCCGGCGGAGGGCTTCGAGCCGATCCGCGACGCCGCCGCCGCCTGCACCGCGGCCCATGACCTCACCATCCTGCTCGGCGGCAACAATGCGGTCACCCGGCCGGCCGCGCACGGGCTTGGCGTGGCGCTCGACAGGGTCGGGCTGATCACGCTCGACGCCCATTTCGACCTGCGCGAGACGGATGAGGGGCCGCGCAACGGCAACCCTATCCGCTGCCTGCTCGAGGACGGTCTGCCCGGCGCCAATATCTGCCAGATCGGGCTCGCACCGTTCGCCAATACCGCCAAGATGCACCGCGACGCCGAGGCGGCGGGAATCGGCGTCACCACCATATCCGAATGCCGGCGGCGCGGGATCGTGCCGGTGCTCGAGGAGGCGCTGGGGCGGATCGGCCATGCCGAGGTCGTGATGGTCGATTTCGACATCGACGTGATCGACCGCTCGCAATGTCCGGGCGCGCCCGGTGCACGGCCCGGCGGCATGCCGGTCGAGATGTTCTTCGAGGCCGCGCGCTGGCTGGCCGCGCAGCCGCGCGTGCGGCTGGTCGATTTGACCGAGTTCGATCCCTCGCTCGACGTCAGCGACATCACCGCGCTCACCGCCGCCCGCTGGGTCTGCGAGGTAGCGGCCGGCTTTGCGGCCCGCTAAGGCAGCCCCATGAGCGAGAGCGATCCGGAACTGGGCACGGCCTTCCGACAGGCGATGCGCCGCGTCGCCTCTACCGTGAACGTGATCAGCATCTGTGCCGACGGCCAGCCGATGGGCATCACCGCCACGGCGATGTCGAGCCTGGCGATGGATCCCCCGAGCCTGCTCGTCTGCATCAACCGCGCCGCCCGGCTCCACGCCTCGATGGAGGACGTCTCGCATTTCGGGGTAAACGTGCTCCACCGCGATCAGCAGGACCTCGCCCAGATGTTCGCCGACCGCGAGCGCCACGCACTGCGCTTCGTCGAGGGCTGGGAGATGGACGGAGCCCGCCCGCCGCGCCTCGCCGACGCGCAGGCCTATCTGCTGTGCCGGCGCACCGACCACCACCAGTTCGGCACCCACAGCATCTTCATCGGCGTGGTCGAGCATGTCGAGGTGCGGGAGGATGTGAACCCCCTAGTCTATCTGGACGGCCGCTACGGCAGCGTCTGTTGAACCGATTGGGCGTCCCGGCGAGCGAGCCGCTTGGGGTGGAACAGGGACGCTTGCCGGGATATCAAGGGTCATTCGATCTGAGGAGCGGAGCGCGTGCCGATTGGTCGCTGCTGCCTGTCCGTCTTGATGGGACTGACGCTGATGGCGTTGGCGGGCGACGGCGTGCAGGCGCAGACCGCGCCTATCCGTAAACCGCGCCCAGTGCCGCCTACGCCGATGCCGCCGCTTCCGCCGGCCGTGATCGACGATGCGCTCGCGATCGGCGGAGAAGATATCAACGCCCGCAAGGTCAAGACGCGCATGACCGTCGAGGTCCGGGTCAATGGCCGTGGTCCCTACCGTTTCGTGGTCGATAGCGGCGCTGACACGTCGGTGATCGGCGTGCGTATCGCGCGCGACCTGCAATTGCCGGCCGGTACGCCGGTGATCTTGCACGCCATGACCGGTAGCGCCGAGGTGGACCGCGTGCTGGTCGATGAACTCTCGCTCGGTGAAAGCACGATCAGGAATCTGCAGCTACCCGCCCTGCGCGAACTGGATCTGGGCGGAGAGGGCATGATCGGAATTGACGCGCTCGTCCAGCAGCGGCTGATGATGGACTTCGAAAAGCGCCTGATCAAGGCGGAAGACGCGCGCGTGCCCCCGCCGAAATTGCTCCCCGGCGACATCGTTGTGACGGCGCGACGCCGGCGCGGCCAGCTGATTCTGACGCAGGTCAGCGCGGCCGGTCTGCCGCTCGATGCGGTGATCGATACTGGATCGGAGATCACGATCGGCAATCTCGCGCTTCGCGACAAGCTGATGCGGCGGCACCGGGACAAATTTGTGACGATTGCGGTAACCGGCGTCACGGGGACAACCATCAACCTGCAGCTGGCGCGCATCGGCGAGCTTCGCGTCGGTTCGATCACCCTGCGTGACGTGCCGATGGCCTTCGCGGACGCGCCTCCCTTCACGGTGTTCGGCCTATCGAAGGAGCCCGCTTTGCTGCTCGGGACTGATCTGCTCGAGACGTTCCGCCGGGTGTCGCTCGACTTCCGCGCCCGCAAGGTCCGCTTTCAGCTGCGGCGCTGCGGCTCGACCGGGATCGTCATCAGCACCCAGCCCTCCTCCTCGCTCACCCGCCTATCGTCGGGCGACAATAAGGACGTCTGCCGCCGGTAGCGGATCCGTCCGCCTTATTGCTTGGCGAACAAATTCGCGGGATCGGCCATCGCCTTGAATTCGAGCGCGTTGCCCGAAGGGTCGAGGAAGAACATGGTCGCCTGCTCGCCGGGCAGGCCGCGGAAGCGGACGTCGGGTTCGATGACGAATTGCGTCCCGGCTGCGACCAGCTTGTCGGCCAGTTCCTGCCATTGGGCCATCGGCAGCACCGCGCCGAAATGCGGCACCGGCACGTCGTGGCCGTCGACCGGATTGTGGTGGCCGCGCGGCTTCGCGTCGGGCGAGAGGTGCGCGACGATCTGGTGCCCGAAGAAATCGAAATCGATCCACTGCGTATCGCTGCGCCCTTCCGGGCAGCCGAGCAGTTCGCCGTAGAAAGCGCGGGCGGCGGCGAGATCGTGGACGGGGAAGGCGAGGTGGAAGGGGGGAAGGCTCATGCCGGCTCTGTAACGCCGATTGAAAATCGCCTCCATCCCCCACATAGCTTCGCCCGATGAAATTCCTCCTCCTTTCGCTGCTCGCGGGGTTGGTCGCCGCGCTCGGCTTCGCCCCTCTCGGCTGGTGGCCGCTCACGATCCTCGGCTTCGCCGCCTTGCTCTGGCTGGTCGAGCGGGCGCCGTCGCTGCGCAGCGCGCTGGCGCGGGGCTGGTGGTTCGGAGTGGGCCACTTCGTCCTCGGCCTCAACTGGATCGCGACCGCCTTCACCTACCAGTCGGCGATGCCGGCCTGGCTCGGTTGGGTCTCCGTCGTCCTGCTCTCGCTCTATCTTGCGGTCTATCCGGCGATCGCGGCGGGCCTCGCCTGGCGTTGGGGCCGTGCGGACCGGCTCCGCCTTGTGCTGGTCTTCGCTGCTGCCTGGATCGTCACCGAATGGCTGCGCGCCACCTTGTTCACCGGCTTCGCCTGGAACCCGGCCGGCGTAGCTTTGCTGCCGACCCAGGTCTCGCGCCTCGCCACCCTGATCGGCACGTACGGCCTGTCGGGCGTGACGATGCTGCTCGCCGGCTGCCTTTTGCTCCTGCTCGAACGCGGCATGCGGCGCGCCATCCTGCTCTTCTCCGCGATCGCGGTCGCGACAGTGCTCGCGCCGCTGGCCTCGCCTCGGGCGCCGGCCAAGCCGGGCATGCCACTCACCATCGTCCAGCCCAATATCGGCCAGCAGGACAAATGGGAGGAGGGGTTTCGCGAGCGCAATTTCGCGCGGCTGAAGCAATTGTCCCGCTCGGACGAAGCTGGCCCGCGCCTTCTGCTCTGGCCGGAGGCGGCGATCACCGATCCTCTAGAGGACGACCGCAAGGACCCTTATTATCGGGAGCGCATCTTCCGCCTGCAAAAAGAGGTCGGCGCGCTGCTGGGCCCGCGCGACCTGCTGCTGACCGGCGGCATCGCCTTCCATTCGGCCGACGGCGAGAATGTCACGAGCGCTACCAACAGCGTGTTCGCCATGGACGCGCACGGCCATTCGCTGGCGCGTTACGACAAGGCTCATCTCGTGCCCTATGGCGAATATCTGCCGATGCGCCCGATCCTGTCGCGGCTCGGCCTGTCGCGCCTCGCCCCCGGCGACATCGATTTCGACGCCGGTCCCGGCGCGCGCACGATCGACATTCCCGGCCTCGGCAAGGTCGGCTTTCAGGTTTGCTACGAGATCATCTTCTCCGGTGCCGTCGTCGACCGTGCCAATCGCCCGGCCTTCCTGTTCAATCCGTCGAACGATGCCTGGTTCGGCGCCTGGGGCCCGCCGCAGCATCTCGCCCAGGCCCAGCTCCGCGCGTTGGAGGAGGGGCTGCCGGTGCTGCGCTCGACGCCGACCGGAATCTCCGCAGTGATCGACGCCGACGGGCGCGTGCTGCACAGCCTGCCGTGGCAGACCGCCGGCGTGATCGACGCGCGGCTGCCCCAGGCCAAGCCGCCAACGCCGTTCGCGCGCCTCGGCAACATTCTGCCGTTCGTGTTCGCGCTGATTGTCGTCGCCATCGCAATTGCTCTGGCGCGCAAAGCGCGCTAGGGGAGCGCATATAAGGATATCTTTATATCCGTATGTCCCGTTCTCGTTTGACCAGCGAAAAGGCCCGGTTCCCTGATGCGCAGCAGCTATATCTTCACGTCCGAATCCGTTTCCGAAGGGCATCCCGACAAGGTTGCGGACCAGATTTCCGACGCGATCGTCGATCTGTTCCTGAGCCGCGATCCGGAAGCGCGCGTCGCCTGCGAGACGCTCGTCACCACCCAGCGCATCGTCGTTGGCGGCGAGATCCGCTGCAAGGGCGTCTATGACGAGGCCGAGTTCGCCGACACCCACGGCTGGGCGCCGGGCGTGCGCGACGAGATCGAGCAGACCGTCCGCCACGTCGTGCAGAAGATCGGCTACGAGCAGGACGGCTTCCACTGGCAGACGGCGAGCTTCGACAACCACCTCCACGGCCAGTCCGCGCATATCGCGCAGGGCGTCGACGAGAGCGGCAACAAGGACGAGGGCGCCGGCGACCAGGGCATCATGTTCGGCTACGCCACCGACGAGACGCCGGACCTGCTCCCCGCCACGCTTTATTACTCGCACCGCATCCTCGAGCGGATGGCGGAGGACCGCCACTCGAAGAAGGTCGACTTCCTCGAGCCGGACGCCAAGAGCCAGGTGACCCTGCGCTACGAGAATGGCGAGCCGGTCGCCGCGACCGCTCTCGTCGTCTCGACCCAGCACGCGCCGGGCTATTGCGATGACGGCCGCGAGGGTTCCGACGCGGCCAAATATGGCGAGCTCCGTGACTATGTCGTCGGCGTGTTCAACGACGTGCTTCCGGCCGGCTTCATCACCGACGAGACCAAGATCTACGTCAACCCGACCGGCCGCTTCGAGATCGGCGGCCCGGACGGCGACGCCGGCCTCACCGGCCGCAAGATCATCGTCGATACCTATGGCGGCGCGGCCCCGCACGGCGGCGGCGCCTTCTCGGGCAAGGACCCGACCAAGGTCGATCGCTCGGCGGCCTATGTCAGCCGCTATCTCGCCAAGAACGTCGTCGCCGCCGGCCTCGCCAAGCGCTGCACGATCCAGCTCTCCTACGCGATCGGCGTGGCCGAGCCGCTGTCGCTCTATGTCGACCTTCACGGCACCGAGCAGAACGGCGTGAGCGCCGAGAAGCTGGAGCAGGTTCTGCCGACCCTGGTGCGCCTGACCCCGAAAGGCATCCGCACCCATCTCGGCCTCAACAAACCGATCTATTCGCCGACCGCGGCCTACGGCCATTTCGGCCGCAAGGCCGAGGGCGACCTGTTCAGCTGGGAAAAGACCGACCTCGTCGAGAAGCTGAAGGCCGCGCTCTGATCGCACTTTCCCTCTCCCGTTCGTGGGAGAGGGCCCCTAAAGGCGGCGGATCATGTCCGATCCCACGACCATCCGCCGCCTTTACGGCCGCCGTTCCGGCCACAAATTGCGCCAGGGCCAGGCCGCCCTCGTCGAGGAATTGCTGCCCGCGATCAGCGTGCCCGAGGGACCGCTCTCGGCGGCGACCCTGTTCGGCGACGATCGCCCGCTCCATTTCGAGATCGGTTTCGGTTCGGGCGAGCATCTCGCCTATCGCGCCGATCTGCTCCCGGATCACGGCTTCATCGGCTGCGAGCCGTTCCTGAACGGCGTCGTCGGCGCGCTCGGCCACGTTCGCGACAAGCATTTGCCCAACGTCCGCCTCCACATGGGCGACGCGCTCGAAATACTCGAGCGCCTGCCCGACGCGTCCTTGCGCTTCGTCTATCTGCTCCACCCGGATCCCTGGCCTAAGGCGCGCCACGCCAAGCGGCGGATGGTCAATCACGGCCCGCTCGACATCATCGCCGCCAAGCTCCAGCCCGGCGGCGAGTTCCGGCTCGGCACCGACGACCCGACTTACTGCCGGTGGTCGATGATGATCATGAACCAGCGCCGCGATTTCGAGTGGCTGGCCGAGAGCGCCAGCGATTTCCTCGTCCGCCCCGGCGGCTGGCCCGAGACGCGCTACGAGGCCAAGGCCCGCCGCAAGGGCCACGAAGTCTGGTACTTCCGCTACCGCCGGGTGTGACCCCTCTATCCGTCATGCCGGGGCTCGACCCGGCACCCAGGACTACGGCTCTTTGCGCAGAGGTCGTGTTCCTGGGCTCCGGGATGACGCCGTAAGGGCGGTTCTTCCCTACCGCGCGGTAAGCTGGAGCAGGCGGCCGCCGCCGCTCTTGTCCTGGTCCTCGAGCAGATAGACCGAGCCGTCCGGGCCCTGCTCGACCTCGCGGATGCGGGTGCCCATGTCCCACTGGTCGCCCTTGCGGGCGTTGGTGCCGTCGAGGTCCACGCGGATGAGCGCCTTGCCGGAGAGTGCGCCCATCAGAATGTCGCCCTTCCAGGCCGGGAACATGTCGCCCGTATAGATGATCATGCCGGCCGGCGAGATGGCCGGGTTCCACCAGACCTTGGGCGCCTCATATTCGGGGCGGGTGGGATGGTCGGGGATGTCCTTGCCGTCATAATGGTCCCCGTTGGAGACGATCGGGTAGCCGTAATTCCGGCCCTTGACGATCAGGTTGACCTCGTCGCCACCCTTGGGGCCCATCTCATGCTCCCACAGGCGGCCCTGCGCGTCGAACGCGATGCCGAGGGGGTTGCGGTGACCCAGCGTCCAGATTTGTGCGGTGACGCGGTCCTTGTCGTAGAAGGGATTGTCGCTGGGCACGCCGCCGGCATCGGTCAGGCGGACGATCTTGCCGAGATTCTGGTTCATGTCCTGCGCCGGATCGAACTTCTGGCGCTCGCCGCTGGTGATGAAGAGAAATCCGTCGGGCGAGAAGGCCATGCGGTGCGCATAATGGCCGCGGCCTGCGACCTTCGCCTCCTGCCGCCAAATCGGCTGCAGGCCCTCGATGCGGGCGCTGTCGCCGTCGATGACGAGCTTGCCGCGGCCGACCACCGCGCCGCGCGTGTCTCCGTCGCCCGCCTCGACCCAGCTCAGGTAGATGAAATGGTTGTTGGCGAAATCGGGGTGGAGGACGACATCGCCGAGCCCGCCCTGGCCGCCATAATCGACCGTCGGCACGCCCGCGACGTCGACGACGGCGCCCCCCGGATTCCACAGTTTGAGCCGGCCTTTTTTCTCGGTGATCAGCGCCTGGCCCGTGCCCGGAATGAAGGCCATCGCCCAAGGCTCTTCGAATGTGGCGATCTCCTGGACCGTGAACGGATTACCCGATGTCGGCTGGGGTGCGGGCGCCTGGCTCGCGGCTGTGCTGTTGCCGCTGGCGACGCCTTCGGACGGACTGCAGCCGGTGGCGAGCAAAGCGGGGATCGTAGCGAGGAGGAGGGGGCGCATGGGTCGGGGTCTCCGCTGTCAGGTTTCGGAAGCGAACCTTTCCGCCTCTGCGGAGTTGCGTCAATAGTCAGGGGCCTTCTGTGCGGAGCTGGTATGAGTCGGAAGCATGGCCCCCCGGTGGCGCTGCTCTCGCTGGCGACGGCGGTGCCGCCGACGATCCTCACCCAGGCCGAGGCCAAGGCGCTGGCGCGGAGCCTGTTCGGCGCGCGGATGCGCCTGTTCGAGCAGATGGAGCCGGTGTTCGACAACGCCGGAGTCGCGCAGCGCCATATCGTCCGGCCCGAGCCCTGGTATCATGGCGACCATGGCTGGAAGGCGCGCAATGCCGTCTATCTCGAGGCCGCCGAATCGCTCTACATCGAGGCCGCGGAAGCGGCGCTCGACCGGGCCGGCCTGGCGGCGGACGAGATCGACGTGCTCGTTACGGTCTCGACTACCGGCATCGCCACGCCCAGCCTGGAGGCGCGGGTGGCCGGGCGGATGGGCTTCCGCGCCAATGTCGAGCGGGTGCCGGTGTTCGGCCTCGGCTGCGCCGGCGGGGTGAGCGGCCTCGCGCTCGCCGCACGGCTGGCGGCCGGCGGCCGGACCGTCCTGTTCGTGACGGTGGAACTGTGCTCGACCTCGATCCGGCTGGATAAGCTTTCCAAGGCCAATATCGTCGCCACCGCCTTGTTCGGCGACGGCGCCGCGGCGGCCGTGGTGCGCGGCGGCGATGGGGGCATCGCTCGGATCGAAGGGGGCGGCGAGATATTGTGGCCGGACACGCTCGGCATCATGGGCTGGGACGTCGACGACCCCGGGCTGGGCGTGATCTTCGACCGCGCCATCCCGCCCTTCGTCGAGGAGAATATGGATTCGGGCGTGGCGCAGATCCTCGATCATGCCGGGGTCGAGCGCGACGAGGTCGATCGCTTCACCTGCCATCCGGGCGGCGCCAAGGTAATCGCCGCGCTCGAACTCAGCCTGCACCTCAACCAGGGGTCGCTCGACCACGAGCGCGACGTGCTGCGCGATTACGGCAACATGTCCGCGCCGACGGTCCTGTTCGTGCTCGACCGGCTGCTCGCTGCCGGTATGCCGGAGCGGACGGTCCTGCTCGCGCTCGGACCGGGCTTTACCACCAGCGGTGTCTCGCTCGCCCGCGCATGAACGCCGCGCTCGTAATCCTCGCTCTGGTGACGGCGCAGCGCCTTGCCGAACTGATCGTCGCGAGCCGCCACACGCGCGCCCTGTTAGCGCGCGGCGCCTATGAGGTCGGCGCCGGCCATTATCCGCTGATCGTTGCCGTGCACGCCGCCTGGCTCGCCGCCTTGTGGTGGCTCGCGCCGGGACGGCCGGTCCTCTGGCCGCTGATCGGCCTGTTCGTGCTGCTGCAGGGCGCGCGATTGTGGGTGCTGGCGACCTTGGGCGAGCGCTGGACCACGCGGATCATCGTCCTGCCCGGTGCGCCTTTGGTCGCGCGCGGCCCATTCCGTTTCGTCCGCCATCCCAATTACTGGATCGTGGCCGCCGAGATCGCCCTGCTGCCGCTCGCCTTCGGACTGTGGTCCGTCGCGCTCATTTTCTCGCTGCTCAACGCGGCGGTGCTCACCGTCCGCATCCGCGCCGAGGAAAAGGCGCTCGAAAGCTCCGCAGTCCCGCGCTAACCCTGCGCGATGAACAGGATCCTGCCGCTCTTCGCCCTTCTGGCGCTCTCCGCCTGCGCCACCACCAGCGTACGCGACCCGCAAGCCGACGCCTTCTTCGCCAACCTCCAGGGCCTGTGCGGCAAGGCCTATGAAGGCCGGCTGGTCAGCAATGACGCGCAGGATCAGGACATGGCGGGCGAGCGCCTGGTGATGCACGTCCGCGAATGCTCGGCCCATACGGTGCGCATTCCCTTTCATGTCGGCGCCGACCGCTCACGCACCTGGGTGATCACTCGCACCGATGGCGGCCTGCGGCTGAAGCACGATCATCGGCACAAGGACGGCAGCGAGGACGAACTCACCCAATATGGTGGAGACAGCAGCGGTGGCACGGCGACGCGCCAGCACTTCCCGACCGACGATTTCACTAGGAACCTGTTCCGGCACGCCGGCATCACCGCCCCGCTCGACAATGTCTGGGCGGTCGAAGCCGATCCCGGCCGCCTGTTCGCCTACGAGCTCCGCCGCCCGAACCGCTTCTTCCGCGTCGAGTTCGATCTGGCCCACCCGATCGCACCGCCGCCGGCGCCGTGGGGCAGCGACTGAAACGCGCTGCTCCTAATCTCTTGCCCATACGGACGGACCCGCTTATATAGCTCTCGACTTTCTCGACATCGGTAACTTTGTTGAGGCTGGTCCCCCAGGGGGCCGGCGCGGCTGACCTTTATCTTTTTTGGCCTTTATCTTTTTGGAGCGTGCATGGCGGACATCGCCGAACTGACCCGGCTGATCGAGCCCGAGGCGAAAGCCGAGGGGCTGGAGCTGGTGCGCGTCAAGATGATGGGCGGAACGTCCGATCCGACGCTGCAGGTGATGGCCGAGCGTCCCGACACGCGCCAGCTGACGCTCGAGGATTGCGCTCGCCTGTCGCGGCGCCTCTCCGAACTGCTCGACGAGAAGGATCCGATCGAGCACGCCTACCGGCTCGAAGTAAGCTCGCCCGGCATCGACCGGCCGCTGACCCGGCTCAAGGATTTCGACGACTGGAAGGGACACGAGGCCCGCATCGTCCTCGCCGAGAAGCTCGACGGCCGCAAAGTGTTCGTCGGCGACCTGATCGGCTCCGACGGCGACCAGGTCGTAGTCGACGTCCAGGGCCTCGGCGAGACCCGACTGCCGTTCGCGGCGCTCCACTCAGCCAAGCTCGTCATGACCGACAGACTTATCGACGCGACCGCTCCGCTCGACGCGGAAGGCGCCGACTCCATCCAGGTAGAAGGACAGGACTGAACCTATGGCCACCGCCGTTTCCGCCAATAAGGCCGAGCTGCTCGCCATCGCCGACGCCGTCGCGCGCGAGAAGCTGATCGACAAGGCCATCGTCATCGAGGCGATGGAAGACGCGATCCAGCGCGCCGCCCGCGCCCGCTACGGCGCCGAGAACGACATCCGCGCCAAGCTCGATCCCAATTCGGGTGATCTGCGCCTGTGGCGCGTCGTCGAAGTGGTCGAGCAGGTCGACGATTATTTCAAGCAGGTCAGCCTCGCCGACGCGCAGAAGCTGCAGCCGGGCGCCGAGATCGGCGACTTCATCGTCGATCCGCTGCCGCCGATCGAATTCGGCCGCATCGCCGCACAGGCCGCCAAGCAGGTCATCTTCCAGAAGGTGCGCGACGCCGAGCGCGAGCGCCAATATGAGGAGTTCAAGGACCGCGCCGGCGAGATCATCACCGGCGTCGTAAAGCGCGTCGAATTCGGCCACGTCGTCGTCGATCTCGGCCGGGCCGAGGGCGTCATCCGCCGCGACCAGCAGATCCCGCGCGAAGTGGTCCGCGTCGGCGACCGCGTCCGTTCGCTGATCCTCAACGTTCGCCGCGAAAATCGCGGGCCGCAGATCTTCCTCAGCCGCGCCCACCCCGATTTCATGAAGAAATTGTTCGCGCAGGAAGTGCCCGAAATCTACGACGGCATCATCGAGATCAAGGCCGCCGCACGCGATCCGGGTTCGCGCGCCAAGATCGGCGTGATCAGCCACGACAGCTCGATCGATCCGGTCGGCGCCTGCGTCGGCATGAAGGGCTCGCGCGTCCAGGCGGTGGTCCAGGAGATGCAGGGCGAGAAGATCGACATCATCCCCTGGTCCGAGGACCTCGCGACCTTCGTCGTCAACGCGCTGCAGCCGGCGACCGTCGCCCGCGTCGTCATCGACGAGGAGGAGAGCCGCATCGAGGTGGTCGTCCCGGACGATCAGCTCAGCCTGGCCATCGGCCGCCGCGGCCAGAATGTCCGCCTCGCTTCGCAGCTCACCGGCTCCGCGATCGACATCATGACCGAGGCCGATTCGAGCGAGAAGCGCCAGCGCGAATTCATCGAACGCTCGGAGATGTTCCAGAACGAGCTCGACGTCGACGAAACCCTGGCCCAGCTGCTGGTCGCCGAAGGCTTCGGCGCGCTCGAGGAAGTGGCCTATGTCGAGGTCGACGAGATCGCCTCGATCGAGGGCTTTGACGAGGAGCTCGCCGCCGAGCTGCAGAGCCGCGCCCAGGAAGCGCTCGAGCGTCGCGAGGAAGCCGCCCGTGAGGAGCGCCGCGCGCTCGGCGTCGAGGACGCATTGGCTGAGATGCCCTATCTCACCGAGGCGATGCTGGTCACGCTCGGCAAGGCCGGCATCAAGACGCTCGATGACCTCGCCGATCTCGCGACCGACGAACTGGTCCAGAAGAAGCGTCCGGAGCAGCGCCGCCAGCGCGAGAGCAACCGGACCGAGGACAAGGGCGGCATTCTCGCCGAATATGGCCTGAGCGACGATCAGGGCAACGAGATCATCATGGCCGCGCGCGCCCACTGGTTCGAGGACGAAGGGGAGGACGCTGTTGCGGCAGACTCCCAATGAGAGCCTGAGCGAAACCAGTGACGTCGGGGGGCGGAAGCCTCCCCACATGCCGGAACGCAAGTGCATCCTGAGCGGCGATCATGCCGCCCGGGATGCGCTCGTGCGTCTCGCCGTCGGCCCGGACGGCGAGGTGCTGCCCGACGTGCGCGCCAAGGCGCCCGGCCGCGGTGCCTGGATCGGCGTCGACCGCGCGACGCTCGAAGCGGCGCAGGCCAAGGGCAAGCTGAAGGGCGCATTGATGCGCTCGTTCAAGGGCGCGGCCCTTAAGATTCCGGACGATCTCGGTGCGCGCATCGAGGCGGCCTTGCGCCAGGCCGCGCTCGACCGGCTCGGCCTGGAGGCGCGATCGGGAACCCTGCTGACCGGCAGCGAGAAGATCGAGACCGCCGCCCGCCGCGGCGAGGTCCATCTCCTGATCCACGCCGCCGACGCCAGCGAGGACGGCAACCGCAAGCTCGACCAGGCCTGGCGGGTCGGCGGGGGCGGCGAGAAACAGGATGGCCAAGGGCTGGTTTTTCCAGCGGAAAGGGCCATATTGTCGTTAGCGCTTGGCCGGCAGAATGTGGTACATGTCGCATTGATCGACCGAGCCGCCGCAGCGCGTGTGAGTCACGCGCTCGCCCGGTGGCGCGCTTTTATCGGAGTTGAAGGTCAGCTAAACCCCTGCGGAGATGACGCAGCGGCGCAGTCGGCATTGAGTGAGAACGAAGGGTTTAAATGAGCGACACGACAGACAAGCCGAAACTGGGAGCGCGCGCACCGCTGGGTCTCAAGCGTACCGTCGAGACCGGCAAGGTGAAGCAGAGCTTCAGCCATGGCCGTTCGAACACCGTCGTGGTCGAGGTCAAGAAGCGCCGCATCCTCGGCCGCCCGGGTGAAGCGGAAGCGCCGAAGCCGGAGCCGACGCCGGAGCCGGTTGCCCCGGTCGCGCGCGCGCCGGAGCCGGCTGCGCCCAAGCC
>JAFAEZ010000161.1 GCA_023423775.1 Pseudomonadota bacterium | reverse complement strand
CGCGCAATGCCGTGCGCCAGCGCACCGCCTCGGGCTTCAAAAGATCGGTCATGAACAGATCGAGCGCGCCGATGCGGATGCGCAGGCGCGAGATCAGCCGGCGCTGCTCCTTGGGCACCTGGGCGAGCGCCTCCGCGACCGATATGCGGGCGAGGCTGCCGCCCTCGTCGGCGACCATCGCGAGCACCGACCGAACGGCGGCGGGGAGCGCCGGATCCTGGCCGGCGGCGCCGACCTTGCGCAGCGGGCCGAGCACCGCCTCGATCTGGTGCGCGACCCACGCCTTGAGCCGTCCGATCACCGCCTCGCGGCCGCGGTCGGACAGGCGCTCGAGCCGCCGGTCGAGCAGCACGCGAGGCGAGAGCAGATTCTTGCCGGGGCCGAGCCGCGCCACCTCGTGCCCGCGCCACAATATGGCGACGATCTGGTCCGCCTCGGTGCGCAAGGTGAAATGCTCATCAGTGTCGGCGACCAAGGCGGCGGCGCGCTTCTCGAACTCGCCGCCGAGCCGGCGCTCGGCTGTGGCGAGCAGCATCTTGCGGTCGGCGTGGCGCGCCGCCGGATCGACCTCGAAATGGAAGCCTTCGAGCCGGCCGATCGGATAAGTGCCGACACTGACCTCGCCCTGCTCGTCGACGATGACCGGGAATTCGGCCGCGCCCTTGCCGCCGACGTCGCGCATCAGCACGGCCGTGCGGCGGTCGACGAAGCGCTGGGTGAGCCGCTCGTGCAGCGCGTCGGAGAGCTTCTCCTCGACCTCGCGGGTGCGCTCGGCCATCGCCCCCGGATCGACCAGCCAATCGGGACGATGGGCGATATAGGCCCAGGTGCGAACGCCGGCGATGCGGTCGGCGAGCGTGTCGATATCGCCCTGAACATTGTCGAGCCGCGCAACCTGCTCGGCATACCAGCCCTGCGGGATGCGGCCATTGCCCTCGGTCAGGAAAGCATAGAGCCGCGCGACCAGGCGAGCATGATGCTCGGGGCCGGTCTTGCGAAAATCCGGCAGCCCGCAGGCCTGCCACAAGCGGCGAACGCGATCGGGGCCGACCGCGCGGGCGCGCACTTCGGCATCCTCGGCAAGGCGCTTCAGCACGGCCAGATCGACCGCCTCGGGCGCGGGGCGGAGACCGACCTCCCCTGGCCGCCGCTCGAGATCGCGCACCAGAGCCTCGACGCTGCGGAAGGACGGGTCGCCGTCGCGCCAGTAGAGGAAATCCATCGGCGCGAAGCGATGCTCCTCGATCGCGGCAATCTCCTCGGGCGTGAACTCTGGGCTGCGCTCGCCGTCGAGCAGCAGAGTGCCGAACGTGCCGTCGCGCTGGTGGCGGCCGGCGCGACCGGCGATCTGTGCCATTTCCCCGGGGGCCCGCGGGCGCCGGCGCCGGCCGTCGAACTTGCCGAGCCCGGCAAAGGCGACATGGGTGACGTCCATGTTGAGGCCCATGCCGATCGCGTCGGTGGCGACGAGATAATCAACCTCGCCGGCCTGGTACATGGCGACCTGGGCGTTGCGGGTGCGGGGCGAGAGCGCGCCCATTACCACCGCTGCGCCGCCGCGCATCCGACGCAGCATCTCCGCCACGGCATAGACCTGCTCGGCCGAGAAGGCGACGATCGCCGAGCGCGGCGGCAGCCGCGACAATTTGGTCGGGGCGGCGAAACTCAACGTCGAGAAACGCGGACGGGTCACGATCTCGGCCTTGGGCAGCAAGGCCTTGATCATCAGCCGCAAGGCTTCGGAACCGAGGATCATCGTCTCCTCGCGCCCGCGCGCGTGAAGCAGGCGATCGGTGAAGACATGGCCGCGCTCGGGATCGGCGCCAAGCTGCGCCTCGTCCAGCGCGACAAAGGCGAAGTCGCGCTCCATCGGCATGGACTCGGCGGTGCACAGGAACCAGCGCGCGTCCTTCGGCAGGATTTTCTCCTCGCCGGTGATCAGAGCGACCTGGTTCTCGCCCTTTAGTTTGACGACCCGGTCGTAGACCTCGCGCGCGAGCAGCCGCAGCGGGAAGCCGATCATCCCGCTCGAATGGGCGCACATGCGCTCCACGGCCAAATGGGTCTTCCCGGTGTTGGTCGGACCAAGGATGGCGGCAAGGGGCGCCCGGGCGTAGTCGCTCATGGGCGATAGATCGGCATTGCTGCGCAAAAGCGCAATCTTTCTCTGGGGTTCCCGCCAATAGCTCGGTTCGTCGATGGCATGGCGCGATTCACCGCACGGGTCGGTCCGCCTCCGTAATTCTACACTTTACTTTAACCCTGTTTCCCCAGAGTTTCCGGGCCGTCGCGAAAGCGGCGGGGGCAGATTACCGAACGTGCGGGGCAATCTTGTATCAATTTAACGAGTTTTCGTCGGGCAACGGCAGCGGCACGGCCGCGCTGAGCCTCGACCAGGCGCTGCGCCGCCCGGCGATCGGCCGCGGCTTTGGCGCCAAGGCCAGGGACGCGCTCCCGGTGGCCGATATCGAACTCGTCACCGACCTCGGCGCACGCATCGGATCGCGCACCTGGTGGCGCGGCCTCGCCACCTGCAGCCTGCTTTGCTACGCCGCTTATGCGCTCGCCCCCGGGCTCGAGCCGCTCCACGCCGCCTCCCCCGTCCTCCCCGACGCGCAATGGGAAGAAGCCCGCGCGCTCGCCATCGCGCCGCTCGCTTATGGCGGCGACACCGGCCGCCGCATGGCCCCCACCGACGCGGTCGAGCCGCTCACCGACACGCCCGAGCGGCCCAGCATCGATCTGGTCGCCACGCTCTCCAGCGGTGACGGCTTCGCGCGGGCGCTGGAACGCGCCGGCGTCGCCGACGAGGAAGCCGCCGACGTCGCGGCGATGATCGCGCGCGTCATGGCCCTCGGCGATCTCAAGCCCGGCACGACCCTCGACATGACGCTCGGCCGGCGCGCCAACCGCAACATGCCGCGCCCGCTCGACGCGCTTGCCTTCCGCGCCGATTTCGACCTGAAGCTCGAGGTCAACCGGGTGGGCGGCGCCCTGCAGCTCAAGCAAATTCCGATCGCGGTCGACAATACGCCGCTGCGCATCCAGGGAACGGTCGGCTCCAGCCTGTACCGCGCCGCGCGCGCCGCGGGGGCTCCCGCGAAGGCGGTCGAGGCCTATATCCGCGCGCTTTCGACCCAGATGAGCATCGGCTCGGTCGGCGCCGACGACCGTTTCGACATCATCGTCAAGCACCGCCGCGCCGCCACCGGCGAGACCGAGACCGGCGAACTGCTCTATGCCGGCCTCGAGCGCTCGCGCGGCAAGGACCTGCAACTGATGCAGTGGAACCAGGGCGGCCGCCTGCAATGGTTCGAAGCCTCGGGCGTCGGCAAGACCAGCGGCATGCTGCAGCGGCCGGTGCCGGGCGCCGTCTCGTCGAATTTCGGCATGCGCCGCCATCCGATCCTCGGTTATTCGCGCATGCACAAGGGCATGGATTTCCGCGGCGGCTACGGCACGCCGATCCTCGCCGCCACCGACGGCCGCGTGTCGCGTGCGGGCTGGGCCGGGGGCTATGGCAAGCAGGTCCGGATCAGCCATGCCGGCGGCCTGATGACCAGCTACAGCCATATGAGCCGGATCGTCGCGCAGCCGGGCCAAACCGTCCGCCAAGGCCAGGTGATCGGCTATATCGGCTCGACCGGCCTCTCGACCGGCCCGCACCTCCATTACGAGCTCTACCGCAACGGCACGCCGATCAACCCGGCCTCGGTCAAGTTCACGATGCGCGCCCAGCTCGCCGGCGGCGAGCTCGCCAGCTTCCGCGCCAAGCTGCGCAACCTCCTGGCCGTCCCGACCGGCGCGGCGCGCGGCCCGGTCCAGCAGGCCGAAGCCAAGACCGACAAGAAGCCCGCAAAGGGCTGAGCCAACAGGCGTTCAACGAAAAAGGGCGGCGCCGCAGCGCCGCCCTTTTTGATTCCAGAAAGAAGGCGTCAGCGGCCCTGGGCGCGCCAGCGCTTGACGACGCGGGCGACCATCGCTTCCTCGTCGCCAGTCTGCTTCCACAGGTCCGAGAAGGCCGGATCCGACGAGGCCGGGCGGCGGTCACGCTCGAGATCGTCGAACGAGACGCGGAGCGGGATCGAGACGCCCTCGCCGCAGACGATGCATTCGCGGTTGCGCAAGGCGGGAATGACATCGAGGAAGCCGCGTGCGCCCTCGGGCATCGCGCTCTTCACGAAGGCCTGGTCGCGATCGTTGTTGAGGCGCATCGAGATGATCGTGCCGCACTGCGAGAGCACGCCTTCGGCCAGATCGGACGGGCGCTGGGTGATGAGGCCCAGAGCGACGCCATATTTACGGCCTTCCTTGGCGATGCGCTCGAGCACCTTGCGCACCGCCTGGCCGCTCGACGTCTTGTCGGCGGGGACGTAGCGATGCGCTTCCTCGCAGACGAGGAGGACCGGGCGCTGGAGCTCGTTGCGCGACCAGATCGCGTAATCGAACACCAGGCGCGACAGCACCGCCACCACCACCGAAGTGATGTCCGACGGCACGCCGGAGACATCGACGATCGAGATCGGCTTGCCCTTGGCCGGCAGGCGGAAAATCTTCGAGATGAAGCCGGCCATGCTGTCGGCGACGAGCATGCCCGAGAACATGAAGCTGTAGCGCGGATCGGCCTTCAATTCGTCGATCTTGGTCTTGAGCCGCATGAACGGGGCGGTGTCGGTCGCCTTGTTCAGCAGGCCCATCTCGTGATTGATGGCGTTGGTGAGGTCCGACAAGGTGTAGGGGATCGGCGAATCCACCGTCAGCTTGGTCAGGCCCTCGGCGGCGCGGTTCTTCGCGCGCGCCAGCAGCAGGCATTTGGCGAGAATATCGCTGTCGCGCTGCCGGTCCGCGCCCTGCGAGGTGATGAAGACCTCGCAATGCTCCTCAAAGTTCATCAGCCAATAAGGCATGGCGAGATTGTCGACGTTGAACAGCTCGCCATAGCCCTTGAAGGCGGCCGAATATTCGCCGTGCGGATCGATCATTACGATGTGGCCTTCGGGGGCCATGTCGCAGATGCGGTGCATGATGAGAGCCGTCGCGGTCGACTTGCCGGTGCCGGTCGATCCGAGCAGGGCAAAATGCTTGCCGAGCAGAGCGTCGATATAGAGCGCGCCGCGGACGTCGCGGGTCGGATAGACGGTGCCGATCTCGATATGGGGGCGATCGTCGGCGGCGAACATCTGCTTCAGGTCGTCGCCCGTGACCGGGAAGACGCGATTGCCGGGTATGGGGAAACCGGTGACGCCGCGCTTGAAATTGACCAGGCGGCCGGTGCCCTCGTCCTCGTCGCCCTCACCGAGGAAATCGATCTCGGCGCTGATGACGTCGCCTTCGCTGTCGGTGCGGTGAAGGTTGCGGACGTTGGCGAGCAGCCAGCGCCGGCCCGATTCCAGCTTCACCTGGCTGCCGACCTGGCCCGACATCGCCACCGTGGGATCGCTGTCCAGCGCCAGTTCGCGCAGGCGGCGGCCGTCAATCTCGATCCTGGCGCCGCCGCCGGTGACGGACGCGACCGAACCCAGCGCCTCGTGCCGCGCCTTCGCCCGCATCTGCGGCGAGACGGCATGGTTCGCGGGCGCCTGATCACCCGCGCCCGGCAAGCTGCTGAAGTTCATCATTTCGTCCATGCGTGGCAGATCTTTCGGTCGTGACAAGACGTACCGATCAATCCCTAGACGACAGGGGTAAACAAGTGATTGGCGGCGCTTACGGGTGCTACGTGCGGCGGAACAGCGCGCTGGCGCCCCAGCCGAGCGACAGCGAGACGATCACCGCGAACAGCCCGTAGGCGAACGACCAGCGTTCGGCTGCCATCGCCACGAAACGTTCGAAGCCGAGCTTCTCGATCCGGATCTCGCGGACCGCCGCGGCGACCACGCGCCCGTCCTGGATCAGGAAGGTTTCCGCCGTATATTCGCCGACCGGCACCCGCGCCGGAATGTCGAGCCGCGCCCGGTAGAGCACGCCCTCGCTGATCTCGACGCCGTCGGGATCCTCGAAATAGAGCTGGCGCCGCTTCATGAGGTCGATCAGCCCCTCCTCGAAGCGGCGGCGCTCCTCGGGCGTCGCGCCGGCGCCGGGCGACAATTGCATATTCTCGAGGCCGAGCTCGTAAATGGCGGCCGTGCGCTCGTCGACCAGCTCCGACAGCGGACGCGACGAGGCGACCGCATAATAAGAAGGCGCCGAGCGGAAGCGCTCGCTCTCCACGTTCATCCAGATGCCGGCCACCTTCTGCTTCTCGCGGACGATGATCGGCGCGACCGGCCCCTTGATGACGACGGCGATGTCCGGCGTCTTGGGAATGCGCCCGTCCGGATAGACGATCGCGCCGAACAGCAATAATTCGGCGCCGGTGAAGCTGTAGCGGATCTCGATGTCGCGGTGCGAAACGTCGGGCACCAGCTTGGGCTCGGTGGCGCCGAGCGCCAGCGGCCAGGCCAGGAGCAAGGCCAGCAGACGAAGCCAGCTCACAGCAACTGCACCGTGTAGATTTCGGCAGGGCGCCAGCCGAGCTGCAGCGCCATGCGCAATGCGACGCCGATGACGACGATGGCGAGGCCCATGCGCAGCAGCTCCGGCTTGGCCTTTTGCGCGAAGCGCGCGCCGAACTGGGCCCCGATCACGCTTCCGAACAGAAGCAGCGCCGCCAGCACGATATCGACCGACTTGGTCGTGGTGGCGTGGATCAAGGTCGTCGCCGCGGTGACGAACAGGATCTGGAGCAAGGAGGTGCCGACCACCATCATCGTCGACATGCCGAGCAGGTAGATCATCGCCGGCACGACGATGAAGCCGCCGCCGACGCCGAGTAGCACCGTCATCATACCCGAGAAGAAGCCCAGCAGCAGCGGCGCCAGCGGCGAGATGTAGAGACCGGAATGATAAAAGCGCCAGCGCAGCGGCAGCACCGCGATCAGCGGATGGTGGCGGCGCGCGGGCTTCTTGTTGGGCTTGGGCTTGATGATCTCCAGGGCCTCGGCCGATTCCCGGGCCATCAATATGCCGATGCTGCCGAGCAGCAGGACATAGAGGATGGCGATGACGGTATCGATCTGGCCGCTGTCCTGGAGCAGGCGAAAGAGCGCGCCGCCGGCGCCCGCGCCGAGAATGCCGCCGACCACCAGCACCGCGCCCATGCGGTAATCGACGCCCTTGCGGCGGCGATGGGCCATCACGCCCGACACGCTGGTGCCGGTGATCTGGGTCGTCGCCGACGCCACCGCGACCGCCGGCGGAATGCCGTAGAAGATCAGGATCGGCGTGGTGAGGAAGCCGCCGCCGACACCGAGCATGCCGGTCAGCAGCCCCACGATCCCGCCGAGGCCGATGATCATCAGCGCGTTTACGGACAGGCCGGCGACGGGCAAATAGATATCCATGGGTGGTCGCGACGCTAGCCGCTAAAGCCGGGCTACGGAAGGCGGGCGGGCCGCCGCAAACTCAAAAATCCGCAGCGAGGGTGAGCGCAGGCCCGGACGCGGGCAGCGCATCGCCCGCCACCCGCACTCGATAGCCCGCCGACAGCCGCATATTCGCGGCCGAGACCGGCAGGCGCAGGCTGACCTGCGGCCCGGCATCGAGCCGCGAGACGCCGGGCTGCGCGGCGCCCCACAGCCCGATCCCCGCCTGCACATTGCGCCCGAGCGGAAGCGACACAGTGGCGGCGCCATCGGCGAACAGGTCGTTCGAGCGCAGCCCGACCATCCCCGCCTGCGCGTAGGCGTCGAGCCGCAACGGGCCGGCGACGCGTGCCTCGCTGACGCCGCCATAAGCGAGGATTGCGAAAGCGGAGCGGCCGTCCCCGCTCAGCCTCTGCCGGCGCTCGGCGAGAAGGCGGACGGGCACGTCGGCGAGCGGCTTCCATTCCACGCCCAACACCGCCTCGGCGCCCTTGGCCTCGAGCGGGGCGTAGAGGCGGCCGCTGAGCGAAAGAGGCCGCGCCGTATCGCGGTTAAGCCGGTAGCCGACGCGCAGGCCGGCCTGACTGCCGCCGAGCGTCCCCGCTGCGGCGAGGCTGCCTTGGCCGCTCTCCCGCACGGACAGCCAGGCCGAAGCTGACCAGCGGTCGCTGCCGGACGTACCGCCGGACGGGGCTAGCGGCCAGACCGCGGCAGGTATGGGGGCCGTCAACGCAGTCGGCCGAAGCGGCGGGCGGGACGCGGCCTCCGGGTCGCCGGTTGCAGATGCGGGGGCAACGAACGGCCGGGCGGGTCTCGACCGCGCCACCAATGGCCGCCACCCCCTTTGCTGCACCGATGGCGGAGCGCCGAGAGCCGACACGGCCAGAGCAGGGGCGCGCAGGGGGTTCGATGACGGCGCAATCGTCCGGGACGCGACCGGTTGCGGCGCATCGGCGGCCGCCTTTTCGGACCAGGGCATCAGCGCGGCGACGCGCAGGCAGATCCAGCCGGCCAGCACGAGCGCCAGGAAACGCAGCGGCGCCGGCGGCGTCATTCGGCGGGAAGAGTGGCGGGGAAGGCATGGGCGGTCTTGCCCCATTCCATCCGGCCGGTGCGTCGAATCCGCAGATATTGAAGTACGGCCGCGCGCGCCGCCATCATCGCGATGATGTTGCCGACGAAGACGCGCGGGATCGCCCGCAGCCCCTCGCGCCAGCCGTAAACGCGTGCGACGAAGGCGAAGCGCATCGCAAGCCGCCATAGGAACAGGCCGAGATTGACCTTGAGGAGCAGGGAGAGGAACGCCGACGGCGGGGTCGGGACGATGCCGAGGAAGATCCAGCCCAGCAGCGCCAGCGTCCACAGCAGGAAGGTGACATAGGCGGCGAGCAGGAAGATTGCGGCAAGCACCGACTGGCGGTCACGCAGCCGCATCCAGCGTTCGGCGACGCCGCCGGTCCAGCCGAGCCGGTCCCAGCCCGCCAGGGCGATCCCGGTCATCCAGCGCGCTTTCTGCGCGACCGCGGCGCGGATCGTTCCGGGGAAATATTCCTGTGTTGCGACCAGGGTGCCGCCGCGGGCCATGCGCACGAACACCGAAGTGCCGCCGATCGCGCGCAGCCGCAGGCCGAGTTCGTAATCCTCGGTGAGGCTGTCGGCATCGAACGGCAGCCCGCCCGAGATCCTGGCGGCGCGGCCGAGCGCCGCGCGCGAGAAGGCGCAACCCACTCCGGCCGAGGGCAGGCCGACCCCCAGCGCCGCGCGGACGACCAGCTCCTTGCCGTGCGCCTCGGCGAATTCATCCGCATAATGGCCGGCGATCCAGCGCGAATTGTCGTCGATCAGCGGCACCACCGGCAGCTGGACGAGATCGTACTGTTCGATCAGGCGGTCGAACACAGCGAGCTCGGCGCGATGCACCAGGTCCTCAGCGTCGTGCAGCACCACCCCTTTCACGAGCCGCCCTTCCGCCGCTTCGTCGATCAGCATCGCTTCCCATAGCCGGTTGAGGCAGTCGGCCTTGGTCGTGGGCCCGTCGACCGGGCCGATGACGATCCTCACCCTTGGATCGGGGATCGATCGCACTTCCCGGAGCGTCGCCGGATCATTGGGGTAGCAGCCGACATAGATGCGGTATTCCGCTCCGCCCAGCTTGAGGAGGGCGGCCCGCAACATACGGCTGATAACGGCGGATTCGTCCCAGGCCGGAATGAAGACCGCGAGCAGCCCGGGCCGATGAGGCTTCTCGATCCAGCCGGGCTTGCGGGACCTCCGCACGCGCTCGCGGATCGCGCGCATGATCCACAGCGCGTCGACCATGAGGTCGCCGGCGCCGAGCAGGATGAAACCGAGCGCGGCGAACAGACCGATCTCGCGCGCGCCAGCCCCCAGAGAGGCGAACAGCCAATCCACGGCCGCGGACTATGCCTCGGATTCGGATCAAGAATTTCATCCGAAATGGACCGCCACCATATCGGCGGAAGAGGCGGCGCCACCGTCTTGCCTTTCGGCCCGGGCGCGCAGCGGCTAGGCAGAGGCGCATGTCCAGCCTTCCGACCCGTCCCGCGCAATCGGCGCTGCGCAAATTCCTAGACAGCGAAGCGGCCGGGGGAATTCTGCTGATGATCGCCGCGGCCTTCGCGTTGTTCGTCGCCAATTCGCCGATGGCAGAAGCCTATCATCACCTGCTGCACATGCCGGTCGGGCCGGTGCTGACCGACAAGCTCGGGCCGATGACGCCGCATCTCTGGATCAACGACGGGTTGATGGCGATTTTCTTCCTGCTCGTCGGGCTGGAGATCAAACGCGAGTTCGTCGACGGCCGGCTGTCGACCTGGGAGCAGCGCCGCCTGCCGTTCATCGCCGCGGCTTCGGGCATGGCCTTTCCCGCGCTCATCTATCTTGCCCTCGTTTCGGGCAGCCCGGACCTGTTGCGCGGGTGGGCGATTCCCGCCGCGACCGACATTGCCTTTGCGATCGGCGTGCTGGCGCTGCTCGGGCGGCGCGCGCCGACCTCGCTCAAGCTGTTCCTGACCACGGTGGCGATCGTCGACGACATGGGCGCGGTGGCGATCATCGCCGTCGCTTACACGGCGACGATCGACCTGTTCGCCCTGGGCGCCGCGGCCGCGATCCTCGCCTTGATGGTCGCGCTCAACCGGGGCGGGGTCCGCTCGCTCATCGTCTATTCGCTGCTCGCCGCCGCCTTATGGTACGCCGTCCTGCTCTCGGGGGTGCACGCGACGATCGCCGGCGTGCTCGCCGCCAGCGCGATCCCGATCGTGAAGTCGCCGGGAACTCCCGACGACGCGCATTCGCCGCTCCATCGGCTCGAACATGCCATCGCGCCGCTGGTCGCCTTCTTCATCGTGCCTCTGTTCGGGTTCGCCAATGCCGGCGTCTCGCTCGATGGCATGGGGCTCGCCCAGATCCTCGCGCCGCTGCCGCTCGGCATCGCCGCCGGCCTTTTCGTCGGCAAGCAGGCGGGCATCTTCCTCGCCGTGTGGCTGTCGGTGCGGCTGGGCCTGGCGACGCGGCTGCGCGGGGCAACCTGGCTGCAAATCTATGGCGTGTCCCTGCTGTGCGGGATCGGCTTCACGATGAGCCTGTTCATCGGCGCCCTCGCCTTTCCGGACGCGCCGGCGCGGATCGAGGAGGCGAAGATCGGCGTGCTGCTCGGCTCCTTGCTGTCGGCGCTTGCCGGCTATGCGCTGCTGCACCTCGCGCCCCAGCATCGCCGCCACGAGGAGGCTGAGGCCGAACAGGCGATAGAGATGGACATTGACGGAGACGTGGTTTCGCTGGAGGAACGACGGCCATGAAGATCGTCAAAGCGTGCCTTGCCTTGCTGCTCCTCGCCGGCTGCGTCTCCGATCGGGTCCAGGACGACAGCCTCGACGAAATCGCCAAGGACTATGTCCAGATGACGCTCGAGATCGGCGAGCGCGAGCCGGGCTATGTCGATGCTTATTACGGGCCGCAGGAATGGGCCGACGCCGCCAAGGGCGCGCCACGATCGCTCGCCCATCTCAGCCGGGAGGCGGCGACGCTTGCCGCGCGAACCAACGCCATCGATCCTTCGGCGCTGGAGCCAATCGAGCAGCGCCGCCGCGCCTTCCTGCTCGCCCAATTGCGCGCCGCGACCACGCGGCTGCGCATGCTCCAGGGCGAGAAGCTGAGCTTCGCCGAGGAAGCCGAAGGCCTGTTCGGCGTCAGCCCGCAATTGAAGCCGCTCTCCGATTACGATCCGGTCTTGAAGCGGATCGAGGCGCTCGTCCCGGGATCGGGGCCGCTCGCCGACCGCGTCGATGCCTTCCAGGACGCCTTCACGATCCCGAAGGAACGGCTGAAGCCGGTGTTCGACGCGGCGATCGCGGAGTGCAAACGGCGCACGGCGCAGCATATCGCGATGCCGGCCGGCGAAAGCTTCGACCTTGAATTCGTCACCGGCAAGAGCTGGTCGGGCTACAATTATTACAAGGGCGGCTACCACAGCCTGATCCAGGTCAACACCGACCTGCCGATCCGGATCAGCCGTGCGGTCGATCTCGGCTGCCACGAGGGCTATCCCGGCCACCACGCGCTCAACATGCTGCTCGAGCAGAAGCTCACCAAGGAGCGCGGCTGGATCGAGTTCAGCATCTACCCGCTTTATTCGCCGCAGTCGCTGATCGCGGAAGGATCGGCCAATTACGGCATCGATCTCGCCTTCCCGGGCCCCGAGCGGCTCGCCTTCGAAACCGCCACTCTCTATCCGCTGGCCGGCATCCCGGCCGCGAAAGCCCCCGATTATCTCGCCTTGCTGCACGCGATGCGGGATCTCGCCGGCGCCCGCTTCACGATCGCGCGCGATTTCCTCGAAGGGCGGATCGACCGCGCGCAGGCGGTCGCACTCACCCAGAAGTACCAGCTCGTTTCAAAGGCGCGCGCCGAGCAGTCGATCGACTTCACGACGCAATATCGGTCCTACGTGATCAATTACGGGCTCGGCCAGGACATGGTGCAGGCCCATATCGAACGCGCGGGTGCGGATCCGGCGGCGCGCTGGGCGGCCATGGAGCGGCTGATCTCCGAGCCAACCCTGCCCGCGGACCTGCTTCGCTAGCCAGGATCAGGTCGTCGCGCCGACGAGCAGCAGGACGGCGCCGAGACCCATCAGGGCCAGCCACGGCAGATCGCCCTTCACGCTGAGGCGGCGGCCACGGCCGCTCGGCTCCAGCGTGTCGCGCGGGGAGTCTGGGGCGACGGCGCGGGGCTCGCTCAGCCGGCCGCGACGAAGCGTCGAAATGGCCGTCATCACGACCCCGACGATGACCAGCAACGCACCGATTCCGACCAGCATCATGACCGCCTCCGGTCTTTCGCGCTCGCCACCAGTCTAGCGCAAGGCGACCCCGGTGGGAACGCACCTAGACCTCAGATGAACGCGCAGTAGTTTTGGGTTCATGCAACCGGCCTTTGCCGCCGCCCGTTTTCCTGCGGGTCCGCATCAGACGGACGCTGTAGGAGAGTGTTATGCGTATCTTCGTTCTCGCGGCCACGCTTGCCGCTATCGCCATGCCGGCGGCACCGGCGCTGGCCGACAGCCCGCGGCAGAACTGGCGCGAATACCGGCAGGACGTCCGCGAAGCACGGCGCGACTATCGCCGCGATGTTCGCCGGGCCGACAGCCGCCGTGACGTGCGCGAGGCGCGCCGCGATTATCGCCGCGATCTGCGCGAGGCTCGCCGCGACTATCGGCGCGATTGGAGGGAGGATCGACGCGACTATCGCCGCGACTGGCGCGGCTGGAAGCGGGACCACCGCTATCGCAACTGGCGCGGCTATCGGCGCTAACCGGGGAATGCGGGGGGCGCGGCCATCGCGTCCCCTGCGGCTCCAATCCCGGACCCGTTCGTTTCCACCTGATGCCGTCGACCGTCATCCGCAGGCACCTTTATGATGCCGACGAGCGCAAGCTCGCGATCGAGTTCACGACCGGCCGCCGTTACGTCTATCATGAGGTTCCGCCGGAGGAATATGAGCGCTTCCGCGCCGCCTTCAGCAAGGGCCGCTATTTCAACGCCCATATCCGCGACGGATACGACTATACCGAGATGGAATCCGCCTAGGCAGGCAGTTCATCGGTCCGGCAGGCCGGCAGCTTTAGCTGCTCCGCGTCCGCACACTTGCGGACCTGGACGTCGCCATTGGGCGCGATGAAGATTGCCCAATCCTTGGTGTCGGAGCAGCGCGCCGTCCACATGGAGAGATTCTTGTAATCCTCCTGATAGCCGGATTTCTCGACCTTCTTGCAGGTCGAGCCTGAATCCTGGATCGCGCGGCGCAGCGCGAGGCCGCGATTGAGTTCGCTGAGGCCCTTCAATTGGTCGACGAAGGGCGAGCTCGCCGTCATCTTCCTCGTCTCTTTCGGCGCTTCCGCGGGCTTGTCCCCGCATCCGGGCAGCGCGAGGGCGAAAAGGGCGGCGATTCCGATCGGTCTGTAGGTCATCGGGTCACTTTATTCCTCGCCCGCGACGATTGCCACAGGATTGGCGGGCGGCGATCGACTCGGCGCGCCGCCCGCCATGCGCATCAGAAGCCGAGCGTCAGCCCGACGAAGCCCGAAAAGTCGTCGCCGCCATCCTGCTCGAACGAGGAAGCGGCATTGACCTGCAGGGCGACCCGCTCGCCGAGCGAGAGGCTCGCCCCGGCGGCCAGCCGCGCATAGGTGTCCTTGGAACGATCGGGCAGCACGAAGCGGTTGACGATCGTCGGCGCCGCGGTGCCGGCATAACGGATGGTGCGGCCGTCGCCTTCGAAATCCTTCTCGGCCGTCAGCGACACATAGGGACGGACGGCCAGCCCGCCCATGTCGAGCGTGCCGCGCGCCTCGATGCCGGCGCTTCCGGTCAGCGCCGTCACCTCCTGGTCCGCCACGGCGAGCGTCAGCACGGGATCGCCGGTCTCGGTATAGCCGTCCCGCTCCGCCTTGGCATAAGCCACGCCGGCGACGGGCCCGACCCGCCAGCCGCCGAGGCCGAACAGGTAGCCCGCCTTCGCGCCGGCGGTGATCGCCTGGCCGTCGCTCTCGCCCTCGATCCGATCGATGACGGCGGCACGCTCATTCTCGAAATCGAGCCAGCCATAGCCGGCATAGCCCTCGACGAATGCGCCGGCCGGCGACGCCCAGCCGGCATAGAGGCCGGCCTGCCAGGCCCGCGCCTCGGCGCGACCATCGACGGTGACGAAATCGGCCCTGGCGCGCGAATGGTTGATGGCGGCGCCGATTACCGCCCCGGGCGCCGCATCATATTCGGCGCCGGCGGTGATGCCGACGACATCGAGATCGTAGGAGAGATTGGTCGCGCCGCGGCCATAATCGCGGCCGGCGAAATTGCCGGTGACGTAGAGGTTGAGCCCGCCTTCGCCCTCGCCGCCGTGGCGCGCCTGCGAAAGATCGAGGCGACCGAGCAAGGTCGAGCCGAACGCGCGCGCGGTTTCCAGGCCGACATCGGTCTGCGCCTGGAAGTGGAGCGGTGCCTCGAGCTGCTTCACCGCATAGCGGCCGACGATCTCGAACCCCTTCGACGTCATGTGGAGCTGATCCACATAGAAGAAGTAGCGGTCGAGCAGCTCGGGGTTGGTGGTCACGCAGGCGAGCGGGCAGGCGCCGGCGCTTTGCAGGCCGAAGGCGGCGAGATTGGCCTCGACGACGTCGCCAAGCGTGTTGAGATTGAGATAGTTCACGATCACGCCGCGCTCGGCATAGCCGGCGAGCGTCGCCTGCATCCCAGTGTTGAACGCGGTCGAGAAGGCCGAGCCGGCGGCGGCGCTCGGCTGGCCGACCGCCTCGGGAAGCCGGCCGACGTCGCCGGCGAGGAAGGTGATGTTGCGCGCGCCGGC
>JAFAEZ010000153.1 GCA_023423775.1 Pseudomonadota bacterium | reverse complement strand
GCGCGGCGCCCCGGCGCCCTTCACCGCCATCGGCGGTGCCGGGGCGACGATTCCGCCAACGACAAAGGCCGGAGCATGCGCCCCGGCCTTGCGTTTTCCGGCGGAAGCCGGGTGGATCTGGTGCCATGGATCCCGGATCAGGTCCGGGATGGCAGTTACTTCCACAATTCCACCTGCTCGAACTCGAGCTCGACCGGGGTGGCGCGGCCGAAGATCGACACGCCGACCTTGACGCGGCCGCGGTCGAAATCGAGTTCCTCGACGATGCCGTTGAAGCTCGCGAACGGTCCCTCGAGCACCTTGACCTGGTCGCCGATCTCATAGTCGACGCTGACCTTGGTCTTGGGCGCGGCGGCGGCGGCCTCGTCCTTGGTGTTGAGGATGCGCGCGGCCTCGGCCTCGCTGATCGGCTGCGGCTTGCCGGACGAACCGAGGAAGCCGGTGCCCTTGGGCGTGTTCTTGACGAGGTGGTAGACGTCGTCGTTCATCGCCAGCTTGGCGAGCACGTAGCCGGGGAAGAATTTGCGGTCGCTCGTGACCTTCTTGCCGCGGCGGACCTCGGTGACCTTCTCGGTCGGGACCTCGACCGCCTCGACGAGCTGCTCGAGGCCGAGCCGCTGCGCCTCGGTGACGATCGCGTCGCGCACCTTGTTCTCGAAGCCCGAATAAGCGTGGATGATGTACCAGCGAGACATAGATTTCCGGTTCCTTGCGCTTAGCTCAGCAGGCCGAGCAGCGCCTTGACGATCGCGCTGAACGCCGAATCGACGCCGAAGAAGAAGAGGCCGAGCAGGGTGGTCATGATCACCACCATCACCGCCGTGGTCATGGTTTCCTTGCGGGTCGGCCACACCACTTTCGCGGTTTCGGCGCGGACCTGCCGCAGAAATTCACCGGGACTGACCTTGGCCACTCTTCACCCTCTTCGTTCAACAGCAATAAGGCCGGGGCCGCGCATCGGCCTTTTCCGCCGTCGCCGCCCGACCTTGCCTGACACCCGGAGACGAGGCCGCCGGGCTGTGTTCGTGCGCCCGACTTAGGCGCGGACGCGGCGACGGGCAAGGCCCTGTTCGCGTGCCGCCAAGTGGGGGAAGCGTCTCCGCCGCGGCGCGGGCCGCGAGGGCGTCGCGCTGCGGCGGAGGGAATGGCAGGAGTGGAGGGACTCGAACCCACGGCCCTCGGTTTTGGAGACCGATGCTCTACCAACTGAGCTACACTCCTAGAGCCGCCGCCCCCTTAGCCCCCGGTTCTGGGCGGCGCAAGGGGCGAGGCTCAGGCGGCGATATCGTAAGGCTGGATCTCGCCCGACAGATAGAGATTGCGGGCCTTGGCGCGCGACAATTTGCCCGAGCTGGTGCGCGGCAAGGTGCGCGGCGGGACCAGTTCGACGACGCAATGCATGCCGGTGATGGCGCGCACGCGCTCGCGAATCTCGTCGCGCAGCCGGCCGCGCTCCTCGGCGTCCGACGTGCGGCACTGGACCAGCACCGCCGGCGTCTCCTCGCCGCCCGGCGTGGTGATCGAGAAAGCGGCGATGTCGCCGGCCTTGAAACCGGGGAGCTGCTCGACCGCCCACTCGATGTCCTGCGGCCAGTGATTCTTGCCGTTGATGATGATCATGTCCTTGGCGCGGCCGACGATGTAGATGTAGCCGCCCGACAAATAGCCCATGTCGCCGGTGTCGAGCCAACCGTCGGCGCTGAGGCAGGCCTTGGTCGCCTCCTCGTCGCGGAAATAGGAATGCATGATCGAGGGGCCGCGGGCGTAGACCTTGCCGATCGCTCGGTCGGGCAGGTCCTGGCCGTCGTCGTCGCGGATCGCGACCTCCATGTCGCGGACCGGCTTGCCGCAATTGACGATCGCGCGATAGCGTTGCGGGCGCTCGCGGTCGGCGGCGCCGCCGCCCGAGAGCAAGGTCTCCTCGACCAGCTCGACGACGATGCCTTCGCCCGGGGGCATGATCGACACCGCCAGAGTCGCTTCGGCAAGACCGTAGCTGGGCAGGAAGCTCGAAGCCTGGAAGCCGGCCTCGGCAAAGGCGTCGACGAACGCCTGCATCACGTCCGGGCGGATCATGTCGGCACCGTTGCCGGCGATGCGCCAGCGCGACAGGTCGAAGCGTTCCGAAACCTTGCTCTGGCTGCCGATGCGGCGCGCGCAGATGTCGTAGCCGAAGGTGGGCGAGTAGCTGAGCGTCGTGCCTTCGTTGCGGCTGATGAGGTCGAGCCAGGCGAGCGGACGGCGGGCGAAATCCTCGGTCTTCAGATAATCGGTCGAGACCTGGCTCGCCATCGGCGAGAGGAAGCAGCCGACCAGGCCCATGTCGTGATACCAGGGCAGCCACGAGACGCAGCGGTCGTTACCGCCGATCTGGGTCGCATGGGCATGGGCCGCGAGATTGTTGAGCAAAGCGTGGTGGGTGACCGCGACGCCGTGCGGGAAGCGGGTCGAGCCGCTCGAATATTGCAGATAGGCGATATCGTCCGGCTGGGCCTCGGGCAGCGGAGCGGGCTTCGCGGGGCGGGCGGCGAAGCTCTCCCAGTCGATCCCCTCGACGCCGACCGCTTCGGCGGCTGCGCCGGCCATGGCGGTGAGTTCGGCCGGGAAGAAGAGCAGGCTCGGGTCGGAGCTCTTCAGCTGCACGCTCAACTGGTCGATATAGCTATCCTTGCCGCCGAACGAGGTCGGCAGCGGCAGCGGCACGGGCCAGGCGCCGGCATAGACGACGCCGAAGAAGAGCGCGGCGAAATCGGGACCGGTCTCGGCGATCAGGGCGACCCGGTCGCCCGGCTGCACGCCATGCGCGATCAGCCGGTAGGCCGTGTCCAGCGCATCCTGGCGAAGCTCGGAATAAGGATAAGGCCGCGTCAGCACGCCGCGCGGATCGTGGAAGTTGAGGCCCTTTTCGCCCTGGGCGGCGTAATCGAGCGCCTCGCCGAGCGTGCGGAAATCGGAAAAACGGCGCGGGAGCGCATCGACGCTGGGGGTCGGAACAAGCTCGGCATTGGCTGCGGGCTTGCGGAGCGTGGCTTCACCTTGATGGAGCACTGCGGGTAAAATCCTTACTATCTCGGGCGCCTGACGTGCGCGGGCGCTCTTCGTTCGGCTCCCGTCTTACGGCACAAGGCGCGTTCATATTCTGGCCCGACTATGGCACAATCATGGCGCGTGACCCCAGATCGACCAAAAAAGCCCCGCCCGCCGCTCGACGCCGAGGCGCTACAGCGGCTGGCCCTGCACTATGTCGGTCGCTACGCGACCAGCCGGGCCAAGCTCAAGTCCTATCTTGCCCGGAAGCTCAAGGAGCGCGGCTGGGACGGGGAGGGGGCCGCTCCCGTCGACAGCCTCGTCGAGCGGCTGGCCGGCTTCGGCTATGTCGACGATGCCGCCTTCGCGGTGGCCCGCGCCGGCGCGCTGCACCGGCGCGGCTATGGTGCGCGGCGCGTAAACGAGGCGTTGCGCGCGGCCGGGATCGCGGACGAGGATTCCGCCGAAGCCCGCGAGCAGGTCCAAGATGGCGCGATGGCGGCGGCGCTTCGCTTCGCCCGTCGCAAGCGCATCGGGCCCTACGCCGAAAGTAATATGGACCATGCCCTGCGACAAAAGGCGTTCGGTGCAATGATGAGGGCCGGTCACGCGCCCGAAGTCGCGCGCGCCGTACTTAACTTGTCGCCCGACGATATCCCGGATTGCGACAACGCTTAAAAATAACGGTAAAACGGTTCCCAAGAACGGCGAATGCGTGATACTCCTTAGCTTAGCTTTGTAGTGGACCAGCCGTTAATGAAGTCGCGTGGGGACATGCTCGTCGAGGATCACAAGGCCGACGTGCCGGGCGCCGAGCCTATGCGGCCGGCGGATGCTGCCGAGGACGGGCTGCTGAGGCTCACCGGCACGATGAAATGGTTCGACGCAACCCGCGGCTTCGGCTTCCTCGTCAGCGACCAGGCCGAAGGCGACATCCTCGTCCATTTCAGCGTGCTCAAGGAGCATGACCGGCGCAGCCTTCCCGAGGGCGCGATCGTCGAATGCCTGGTCGCCGAACAGGAGCGCGGCCTGCAGGCGCGCAAGGTGCTGTCGATCGATCTCACCCATGCCGTCATTCCCGAGGCGAACCGGGCCAAGGGTGCGGCGGGCGAGCGGGTCGATCCCGTGGCCCTGCTTGACCAGGCCGGCGATTTCGAGCCAGTCAAGGTGAAGTGGTTCAACCGCCTGAAGGGCTACGGCTTCCTCGTCCGCGAGGAAGGCGATTCGGAGGACATCTTCATCCATATGGAAACGGTGCGCAAAGGCGGCCTCGCCGATCTGATCCCCGAGCAGCCGCTCCGCGCCCGCATCGCCGAAGGGCGGAAGGGGCCGCTGGCGGTCGCGGTCGAAGCGCGATGATCCTGCCTCGCATCATGATCGCGGCGGCTCTCGCCACGGCCGCTTCCGCATGCACTGCGGAGCCGCAGGCGCCGGTCGCGCAATCGGGAGCGCTTTCGCAGTCCGGGCTGGCGGTGATCCCGCTCGAGATACGCAGCGGAGCGAAAGTCCACCGGTTCCAGGTCGAGGTCGCCGCCAGCCCCGAGGAGCAGGCGCAAGGCCTGATGTTCCGCGAATCGCTGGGCCCGAACCGCGGCATGGTCTTCCCGTTCGATCCGCCGCGTCCGGCCAGCTTCTGGATGAAGAACACTTTGATCCCGCTCGACATGCTGTTCGTGCGCGCCGACGGCACGATCGCGCGCATCGCGGCGAACACGGTGCCGCATTCGCTCGATCCCGAAGGCGTCAGCGAGCCCGTAGCCGCCGTGCTCGAGATTGCCGGCGGGCGGGCCGCCGAATTGGGGATCGACGAGAGCGCCCGAGTCAGCTGGGCGGGCGGCCCCCGGCCGTGAGCCACCGGGAGGGCGGGCGCACTCTTCAACACTTGCGCCGCCCGGCCCTTCGAGGCTAGGCGAGCCGCCATGGGTCTCTTGAAGAAGATTTTCACGTGGTGGGAGGGCGCGACGCTCGGCACCTCGCTGTGGAGCTGGCGCAACGGCGAGCGCGTGGGCACCGATTCGCTCGGCAACGTCTATTATCGCTCGAAGAAGGGCGATCGGCGCTGGGTGATCTATAACGGCCCCAACGATTCCAGCCGCATCCCGCCCGAATGGTTCAGCTGGATGCACCGCCAGATCGACGGCCTGCCCGATGAGGCGCTGCCGCCGGTTCCCAAATTCGCCAAGCCGGCCACCGGCAACCTCACCGGTACGCCGCGCGCCTATCGGCCGTCCGGCGCCCTCGAGCGGGGCGGCCAGCGCCAAGCGGCGAGCGGCGACTATCAGGCCTGGACTCCCGAATAAGCATGCGCGGCCTTCTCCGCGATAACGTCCTCGAGGCCGTGGTCGGGCTGCTGGTCGTCATTCTCGCGGTCTGGTTCATCCTCTTCGCCTGGGGGCGCACCGGCGGCGGCATGCCCGACGCGATGGAGGTAAAGGCGCTGTTCCCGGCCGCGTCCGGCGTTTCTGTCGGCACCGACGTCCGCGTCGCCGGCCTCAAGGTCGGCACGGTCGCGGCGCAACGCCTCGATCCGCAAAGCTACCAGGCCGAACTGACGCTGGCGCTGGACCGCAATGTCCGTATCCCCTCCGACAGCAGCGCGGCGATCACCGCCGAAGGACTGCTCGGCGGCTCCTATATAGCCTTGCTTCCCGGCGGATCGGAAGTCCCGCTGAAGCAGGGCGACACGATCCTCGACACGCAGGGCTCGGTCGACATGATGGGGCTGATCGGATCGGTCATCAACCGCAGCGGCGACGACAGCGGCAAGAGCGGCGCGCCCGAGCAGGACGGCCTCGGCACGATGGAAGAGGCACCGGCCCAGTGACGCGCACATTGATGATCGCCTGCCTGATCGGCATGACCGCGCTTGCCGGGTGCAATCGCGACGACCTTCCCGCCGACCAGGGCAAGGCGAAAGCCGAGGCCGAGCCGGAGCCCGATACGGTCGACATTCCGCAGACCGTGACCGAGATCGCGCCGGGGACGACGCCGATGAAGGACCGCGTCGCGGTGATCGGCCTTCTGAACAAGCGCAACGGCATCTCGCGCGACCTGACGATGAAGCCGGGCCAGGCGCTGCGCGCTGGCGACGTCATCGTTCGCCTGCGCGCCTGCGAGACGACCGCGCCATGGGAGGCGCAGCGGCTGACCGGCGCCTTCGTCCAGGTCGACGTGCGCAACCCCAAGGGACAGTTCCAGCGCGTTTTCTCGGGCTGGGTCTATAAGGAATCGCCGTCGCTCAACGTCGTCGAGCATCCGATCTACGACGTCTGGCCCAAGAGCTGCGCGATGACCCATCCCGAAGCGGCGCCGTCGGCGGTCCGCGCCGGCTCGGCGCCCAAGAGCCGGTCGAGCGCTCCGAATTCGGCACCGGCGGCACAGCCCGAAGCGGCGCCGACCACGCCAGAGCCGGAGACGACGCCCCCCGCCGCCGCAGAAGCCAACATCGCCACATAATCCTTCTGGTCGATTTCGACCGCGCCCAGGCTGCGCAGATGCTCGGTCATGAACTGGCAGTCGAGCAGCCGGAAGCCGCCGACCCGCAGCCGCGCGACCAGCCAGGCCAAAGCGACCTTCGAGGCGTCGGTGCGCAGCGAGAACATGCTTTCGCCGAAGAAAGCCGCGCCGAGCCGCACGCCGTAAAGGCCGCCGACCAATTGCTCGTCCTGCCAGCACTCGATCGAATGGGCGTGGCCGAGGCGGTGGAGGCGGTTGTAGCTCGCCTCGATCTGGGCGTTGATCCAGGTCTCCTCGCGCTCGGCGCAATGCCGAACCACAGCTGCGAAAGCAGTATCGTGGGTGACGGTGAACTGGCCCGTGCGCAATGTCTTGCGCAGCGAGCGCGACATCCGGAACGCCTCGAGCGGCAGGATCGCGCGCTTGCGCGGCTCGACCCAGAACACCTCCTCGGCGTCGCGGCTGTCGGCCATCGGAAACACGCCGATCGAATAAGCGCGCAGCAACAGCTCGGGATCGAGGATCGCCATCGCTCCCGGATGTAACGACCGGCGGCGGCGGTCAACCGCCGTCAGAGGATTTCGCGGACCACATCCTGCGGCCGGCACAGGCGCACGCCCTTTTCGGTCTCGACCAGCGGCCGGTTGATCAGGATCGGATTGGCGACCATCGCGTCCAGAATCGCGTCGTCGCTGACGGCGCCGTCGACGAGGTCGAGGTCCTGAGCGAGCGATTCCTTGGCGCGCAGGCCCTCGCGCGGCGTGATGCCGGCACGGTCGTAGAGGCGCCGCAACTCGTCCTTGGACGGCGGGGTCTCCAGATAATTGACCACCGTGACGTCGGTGCCTTCCTGTTCGAGGATCTCGAGCGTCTTGCGCGACGTGCCGCAGCGGGAATTGTGGTAGATCGTGGCTTTCATGACAGTCTTCCGTCGTCTTCGGTGGTCGCGACTGGATAGTCGCCGCCCGGCCTTCGCGAAAGGGCGGGAAGCAGCAATTGCCGCGTCAGGACGGCGGAGCCGTCGTCGAGCGCCGGGCCGAGACCGGGGCGCATGGCGCGCAAGGCCTCCGCATCGAGATCGGCATAGGTGCCGAACAGCCGGTCCCAGAGGCTGAGCACGTCGGCATAATTGCTGTCGGTCTCGCGGCGGCGGGCGGAATGGTGGACGTGGTGCATGGCCGGGGTCACCACGATCCAGCGCAGCGCCCGGTCGAGCGCCGGCGGAAGCCCGACATTGGCATGACCCCAGAAAGCGAAGCAAAAAGCGACGAGCTCGTAGGCGGCGAGGGTCGGCACGTGCATGCCGAGCGCCAGCGCCGCCGCCCAGAAAGACGGGGCGACGACGAGCAATTCGAGCGGATGATTGCGGAGCGCGGTCGAGACGTCGATCGCGGTGTCGCAATGATGAACCCGATGGACGCGCCACAGCAACGGCGAAGCGTGGCTCAGGCGGTGGATGCCATATTGAGCGAGGCTGCGGACAAGGATCGTCGCGGCCGCCGCCGCGAGTGTCGGCACCGCGACCTGGTGGAGCAAGCCGATGCCGCGCTGCTCCGCGAACGTCGCCACCATGACGGTGGACAGCGGAAGCAGCGCGCTCACCGTCAAATTCATGGCGCCCAGCGCGAAATTCGTCAGCAGGCGGCCGGACGGTTCGTGCGGCGCACGGTACAGGGGGCGCAGCAATTCGGCGGCCGCAAGCAGCAGAAAGACGCCGCACAGGAGGGCCACGGGCCACCACGCAAAATCATCGACGCCGTTCGTGCTCATGACTGCGCGTTTGCCCCTCGCCAGATTCCGGTTGCATCCCGGCTACGCCCGCTGCTTATTCGGTTCTTCGCGTCGATCGCTATTGCAGTCGCGCGGCGCATACAACCGGGAGGACCACTTGCAACCCACCAATGTTCTTCGCGCGCTCGGCGCTGTCGTCGTCATCGCCGCCGCCGCCACGCCCGCCTTGGCCGGCGTGCCCGCGCCCGTTCCCGGGCCGCTGATCGGCGCAGGCGCACCCGCGCTCGCCTTGCTGGGCGGCGCTTATTACCTTATTCGCAAGCGGCGTCAGCGCTAAGGAAGAAGCACGGTGGCGACGATCGCGGGGGAGGCGCATGGCGGCTCTCCCGCCGCTCTGGCGTGGCGCCGCGAGCAGCTTTTTGCCGGCCTCTACCTTCTGGCGACGCTGAACGCCTTCACCGGCCACGCCGTCCGCACGATCGAGCAACGCGGCCTGGCCGGTGCGGCCTTCGAGCTGTTCGGTGTCAGCGCGATCCTGTGGGCCGCGCTGGCCGCCGGGCTCGCCATCCTGTGTCGCGTCGAGGGCGCGCCCCTGCGCGCATGGGACCGGCCGATCGCCATTCTCGTCGCCTGCGCGGCGCTGGTCCCGACCGCGCCCGCGAGCAGCGTTGCGCTGACCCTGCTGGCGGGCTGGGGCATCGCCACCGCTCTGCCGCGCTCGGCGCTGCGCCGGGCGTCGATCATCTTCCTGGCGATCACCGGGGCTTTGCTGTGGGGGCGGTTGCTGCTGGCGATGTTTAGCCGGCCGTTGCTCGACATCGACGCCTTCTTCAGCGCGTTTCTGCTCGACGCGCATCATCAGGGCAATATGCTGTGGAAGGACGGGACGCCGCTCAAGCTGGTGGTCGCGCCCGGCTGCTCGTCGATGCAGGGCATTTCGCTCGCTCTGGTGTTCTGGGCGACGGTGAACCAATATTTCGATGTGCGTTTCGGCTGGCGCGCAGCCGGCTATGCGCTGGCGGCCGTGGCGGCGACCGTCGCGATCAATGTCCTGCGGATCGGTGCGATGCTGCGCTGGCCGCATCTTCTCGACGCCATCCATCATGGTTGGGGTTGGCATATTGCGATGTGGACCACTTTGCTGAGCGTCGTCGCGATTTGCGTGTTCGGCGCGCGTCGGGAGATATTCCGTGCGGCCTAGCCTGGTCCTGGGCGCGGCATTGCTGCTGTCGCTGGGCACGAAGGCGGCCTGGACCCGGGAAGCGCCGGCGCCCGACGCGACTCTCTTCACGCGCGAGGTGAAGTCGGTGCTCGAAGAAGGCGGGTTCACCGTCCTTCACCGCCATTTCTCGATCGGCACGATGTCTTATGGACGCCGTGGCGCCTGCACGATCCTGGTTACCGAATATGATCCGCACGGTACCACCGCCGAGCCGATCGAGCGGCTCGCGCGCCCGCTCGGGCGCCCGGTCTTCCTGTGGCGCGGCAGATTCAGCACAGAGGCGCCCAAGCTCGCGCCGCTGACGCAATTCTACCTGGAACGGGAACTGCGCCGCGCCGGATTCAGCCCGGCCCGCCGGCCGATCGTCGCCATTGCCGCGACTCCCGACTGCGGTGTCGAGAGGCTGGGCTGGACGGCGCTGGATACGCTCGCCGCCTGACGCCAGTTACGGACGCGCCGGCGTCTGTCCCGATCGGACACGTTCGAAATCGGCCGATGGCCATGCCTGCCGCTTCGGCGTTAAGCCCCGCGCAGGAGGCAGTGACGATGCGAGTGGACCGGCGTTTTTCGATGGGTTTTTGGGCTTTGGCAGGCGTGGCGGCATTGGGCGCCTGCTCGCAGGCTTCGCCGGTTCCGAGCGAAACGCAGAGTGCCGACGCTGCGCCGGCACGGCCGCGGCCGGCTCCCGCGCCGCCCTCCCTGCAGGTCACCGAGGCGCCGGCGCCGGTGTTCGCGATCCATTCGGTGCTCGACCTCGACCAGCCGATCGAGCCCGGCGATTATGCCTGGGCGGGCGGCGGCCTGCCCGGCCCGACCCAGGTCGTCGTCGATATCGCCGCCCAGATGGTCTACGTCTATCGCGGCGGGGTCGAGATCGGCCGCTCGTCGATGATCTACGGCGCCGACGACAAGCCGACCCCGCACGGCATCTTCCCGATCCTGGAGAAGGATGCCGACCACGTCTCCAATCTCTACGACGCGCCGATGCCCTATATGCTGCGCCTGACCTGGGACGGCATTGCCCTCCACGGCAGCGAGGTCGACGCCCGCTACGCCACGCACGGCTGCATCGGCCTGCCCGAGGAGTTCGCGCAAATCCTGTTCGACGAGGTGGTGAAGGGCGACCAGGTGCTGGTCACCGAAGGCTGGCTGCCCGAGCTCTACGGCAACGGGCAGCCTGCCGACACGGTCTTTACGACCTAGGCGGGCTCGTCCTGGCGGGCGAGCCACTCCTCCAGCCACTTGATCGTATATTCGCCCTCGCGGAATTCGGGGTCCTCGATCAGCGCCTGATGGAGCGGGATCGTGGTCTTCATGCCGTCGACGACGAACTCCTCGAGCGCGCGCTTCAGCCGCATGATGCAGCGTTCGCGCGTCGTGCCGTAGACGATCAGCTTGGCGATCATGCTGTCGTAATAAGGAGGCACCTTGTAGCCGGTGTAGAGCCCGCTATCGACGCGGACGTGCATGCCGCCGGGCGCGACATAATTCTTCACCGTGCCGGGCGAGGGGGCGAAGGTGCGCGGGTCCTCGGCATTGATCCGGCATTCGATCGCGTGGCCGTGGAACTGGACCTGGTCCTGGGTGACCGACAGGGGCTCGCCATCGGCGATGCGGATCTGCTCGCGGACGAGGTCGATGCCGGTGATCATCTCGGTAACCGGGTGCTCGACCTGCAGGCGGGTGTTCATCTCGATGAAGTAGAATTCCCCATTCTCGTAGAGGAATTCGATCGTGCCGGCGCCGCGATAGCCCATGTCGGCCATCGCCTTGGCGACGATCCCGCCCATGCGGTCGCGCTCGGCGGCGGGAATGACCGGCGAGGGGGCTTCCTCGAGCACCTTCTGGTGGCGGCGCTGGAGCGAGCAGTCGCGCTCGCCGAGATGGACGGCATTGCCCTTGCCGTCGCCGAACACCTGGAATTCGATGTGGCGCGGGTCGCCGAGATATTTCTCGATATAGACGGTAGCGTCGCCGAACGCGGCCTTCGCCTCGCTGCCGGCCTGCTGCATCAGCGTTTCGAGCTGATCCTCGGACGTGCAGACCTTCATGCCGCGCCCGCCGCCGCCCGATGCCGCCTTGATGATGACCGGATAGCCGGCCGCAGCCGCGATCGGGCGCGCTTCCTCGACCGTCTCGACCGGGCCGGGCGAGCCGGGGACGAGCGGCAGGCCGAGCCTGGCGGCAGTGCGCTTCGCCTCGATCTTGTCGCCCATCGTCCGGATATGCTCGGGCTTGGGGCCGATCCAGATGATGTTGTGCGATTCGACGATCTCGGCGAACTGGGCGTTCTCGGAGAGAAAGCCGTAGCCGGGATGGATCGCGTCGGCGTGGCTGATTTCCGCCGCCGAGATGATGTTTGGAATGTTGAGATAGGATTCGCCGGCCGGCGGCGGGCCGATGCAGACGGCCTCGTCGGCCAGGCGCACGTGCATCGCGTCGGCGTCCGCGGTCGAATGGACCGCCACCGTCTTGATGCCCATTTCGTGACAGGCGCGGTGGATGCGGAGCGCGATCTCGCCGCGATTGGCGATGAGGACCTTCTTGATCGTCATCGCGTCACTCGATGATGACGAGCGGCTGGTCGAACTCGACCGGCTGCGCGTCCTGGACGAGGACCTGCTTGACGGTGCCGGCCTTGGCCGCGGTGATCGGGTTCATCACCTTCATCGCCTCGACGATCAGCAGGGTGTCGCCGGCGGCGACTTGCTGGCCCACGCTGACGAACGGCTTGGCGCCCGGCTCGCCCGAAAGATAGACGGTGCCGACCATCGGCGACTTGACGGCGCCGGGATG
>JAFAEZ010000127.1 GCA_023423775.1 Pseudomonadota bacterium | reverse complement strand
CGACACCGGCAGCGCCTCGACGCTGCCGCCGCCGGACCTCGGCATGCCGGCTGCCCGCCGCACCGAAGCGCCGCCGGTTGCCCCTGCCGGCAACGACCAGAGCCGCGACGGCTGGCTGTCGGACCTGTTGAACCGCACGGACGCCAACCAGGGCGCTCCGACCAGCCGTGAGGCTCCCCGTGGCCGCGTTGCCCCCGCTCCGCAGCCCCAGGCCCCGCAAGCCAGCAGCAATCCGCTGGAATCGCTGTCGCTCGACATCGGCCGGCTGATGGACCGCAATCTTGCCGCCGAGATGTGGGACCGCTACCAGCGCGGCGAGAACAAGGCCTTCACAAAGCGCCTCTACACGCCCGCCGGCCAGAAGGCCTTCGACGAGGTCGCCCGCAAGTATCGCGCCGACCGCAACTTCAAGAGCACGGTGGACCGCTATGTCGCCGAGTTCGAGCGCCTGCTCGACGAAGTCGCCCGCGACGGCCGCGGTCCGCAGGAGCTGCGCAGCCACCTGACCTCCGAGACGGGGCTGGTCTACACACTGCTCGCGCATGCGGCGGGACGGCTGGGATAAGCAGCGCGCATCAACGAATAACGAATGAAAACGGAGGCCTCGCGGCCTCCGTTTTTGTTTGGCTGCATCATCCTCGCTCGCGTGCCCCGGACGCAACGCAGCGCCCCTTCGGCGGTGCGTTGCAGAGCCGGGGCCCATGTCGCGCACTGTGGCGGCGTTGCCTTCTGGATCCCGGCTCTGCGCAGCAGCGTTACACGCTGCAGCGCGTCCGGGACACGCGAGCGATGACGCTGCGGTCGCTCTGCGTCATTGCGAGGAGCCCTTGCGACGAAGCAATCCAGACTACCTCCGAAGAGATCGTCTGGATTGCTTCGCTTCCGCCTTCGCTCTCCGGGCGGACAAGTCGCTCACAATGACGAGGTGCGAGAGGCGCGAACTTTCGCGCCTGCTACCGCCTGGGCGCTGCCGCCGGCTTCGGCGGCTCGGGCGGCGGGGCTGCTTGCGATGAATTGCTGGCGCCGAACAGCACGCGGGTCGGGTTGCGGTCGAAATTGTTCACGGCGCGGCTGATGTCGCCGAGGGTGCGGCGGCCGTCGGCCATCAGCGCGCCGGAGCGCTTGTCGAAATCGTCAGCGAGCTCGCGGATCGACTTCACCGCCTGGAACAGCTCGCCGCCATCCTTGCCGCCGGCGAGCGTATTGAGGCCGAGCATGAGATTGTCGGCCTTGAGCATGACGCCGTCGACCTTGGCCATCACCCCGTCGATCTTCTCGGAGTTGCGCGCCAGCGAGTTGGTGAAGGTCTCGAGGTTCTTCAGCGAGTTCTTCACCGATTCCTGGTTGTCGGCGACGATCTTGTTGATGTTCTGCAGCGTGCCGCGGATCGCCTCGGTGACGTCCTGGAGCTTGTTGGGATCGGCCGTCAGCGTCGGGATGCCGTCCTGATCGAGCGGCGGCGGGGCCGCCGCCTCGTCGCCGCCCTTGAGCGAGATTGCGGCGACGCCGGTGAGGCCCTGGAATTCGAGGCCGACCAGCGTGTCCTTGCGGATCGGGGCATTGTTCTCGATCATGGCGAGTGCGACAACCCGCCGCGGGTTGTCCAGCTTCACCGAGACCACCTCGCCCACCCTGATACCGTTGAAGTTGACGCTGCCGCCGTTGCGCAGGCCCGCCGCCGGGCCCTCGAACACGACGCGCAAGGGGCTGCGCTGCTTGGTGGTGTGCAGCGACTGAAACCACAGCACGAAGCCGATCGCGGCGGCGATCACCGCCAGCGTGAACGAACCGATCAACACGTAATTTGCCCGCGTTTCCATCAGGTGCTCCGGCTGCTCAACCCATTACCGCGCGGGCGCGCTTGCCATGGAAATATTGCCTCAGCCAGGGATGCTGCGAGGCCTGCATGTCGGCGATCGACCCTGCCGCAATGATCTTACCGTTCCCTAAAACGGCGATGCGGTCACATGCTGTGTAAAGGCTGTCGAGATCGTGGGTTACCATGAAAACGGTCAGCCCCAAAGTGCGCTGCAGCGTCCTGACCAGCTCATCGAAATCGCCGGCGCCGATCGGATCGAGGCCCGAGGTCGGCTCGTCCAGGAACACCAGATCCGGATCGAGCGACAGCGCGCGGGCGAGTGCCACGCGCTTGATCATGCCGCCCGAAAGCTCCGAAGGAAAACGTTCGGCGACCTCGGGCTTGAGGCCGACCATGGTCAGCTTGGCCATGGTGATCTCGTCCATCAGCCGCTGCGAGACGCGCAAATATTCGCGCATCGGAAACTGGATGTTCTGTCGCACCGTGAGCGAGGAGAACAGCGCGCCCTGCTGGAACAACACGCCCCAGCGCCGCTCGACGTTGCGGCGCTGCGTCGTGTTGGAGGAATCAAGATCGACGCCGAACACCTCGATGGAGCCCGCGACCTTCGGCACGAGGCCGATGATGGTGCGCGTCAGCACCGACTTGCCCGCGCCCGAGGGCCCGACGAAGCCGAGGATCTCGCCGCGCTTGACGTCGAGGTTGAGGCCGTCGAGCACGCGCGTTGCGCCGAACTGCACGGTGATGTCGCGGACGCGGATGATGGGATCCTGAATTTCGCCGGCCATCGTCACATCCCGATCGCGGCGAAGAAGATGGCGAACACGCCGTCCATCACGATGACGAAGAAGATGCCCTTCACGACCGAGGCCGTGGTGTGCTGTCCGAGCGATTCCGCGCTGCCTTGAACGGCGAGCCCCTCGACGCAGGCGACGATGCCGATCACGGCGGCCATCACCGGCGCCTTGACGATACCGACGATGAAATGATCGATCGAAATGGCGTCGCGCAGCCGCAGCAGGAAGGCCTCCGGCTGGACGCCGCCATAGAGCCAGGCGACCAGACCGCCGCCATAGAGCGCGGCCATCGCACCGAGGAAGGCGAGGATCGGCAGCGCCAGCACCAGCGCCATCATGCGCGGCAGCACCAGCACCTCGATCGGATCGAACCCCATGGTGCGCAGCGCGTCGATCTCCTCGCGCATCTTCATCGAGCCGAGTTCGGCGGTGTAGGCGCGGCCCGAACGGCCCGCGACCATGATGGCGACCAGGAGCACGCCGATCTCGCGCAGCACCAGGACGCCGAGCATGTCGACGACGAAGATGTCGGCGCCGAACCTGCGGAAATGGAAGATGCCCTGCTGGGCGATGATGCAGCCGATCAGGAAGGTGATCAGCACGATGATCGGCACCGCGCGCCAGCAGACCTGCTCCATGTGGTGCACGGTCGAGGTCAGGCGGAACGAGCGCGGATGGATCAGGATGCGAAAGCCCGCCGCGAGCACCGCGCCGAGCATGTCGACGAGGCCCGCGACCGTGCCGGCAACGCCGGCCACGGCCCGGCCGATCTGCTCCAGCATGCCGGTGATGGTGATGGGGCTGCGGTCGATCACGGGCGTCGCCCGCACCCGCCGCACCTCGTCCACCAGGCTCGAATAATTGGCCGAGAGGCCCGCGATCTGCGGCTCGACCGCGCCGCTGGTCAGGCTGCGCCGCAGCCGCTCGATCAGCCAGGCGCCGAACGTGTCGAGCTTGGCGACCTCTGAGACGTCGATGAAGATGCTCTGGGGGCTGCCGGCGAGCTTCTCGGCATCGGCCACGATCCGCTCCAAAACCGGCGCGAAGCTCGCGGTCCAGGTTCCGGTGGCGCACAGTGCCAGCGCGTTGCCCTTGGCAATCCGCTCCAGCTTCGGATCGCCGGTCAAGATGTCCGCTCCCGTGCCGAAGCGCAGGAAACGGATGGAATCGGATGGTTGCGCACGCGCCCTTACCTAGAGAAGGTATCCCCAACTGGCCATTGTTAGTTGCTAGAGGTAACCAGCAGGTTCAGATTTCGCCAGAGTTCAAAATGACTTCCACGAAACTTGTGTCCCTGGCGGCGCGAATCGAGCGCTTCCCGATCGCCGGCAGCTTTACCATCAGCCGGGGCGCCAAGACCGAGGCCGCGACTGTCGTGGCGGAGGTCAGCCGGGACGGCCTGACCGGACGCGGCGAGTGCGTACCCTATCCGCGCTATGGGGAGACGCCCGAGGCGGCGCTGGCCGCTATAAACGCCATGCAGGAGGCCGTGACGGGTGGGCTGACGCGAGCCGCCCTCCAGGCCGCCATGCCGCCCGGTGCGGCCCGTAACGCGCTGGATTGCGCCCTGATCGACCTCGAGGCCAAGGCGGCCGGGTTGCGCGCCTGGAACCTACTGGAACGACCGGTCCCGGGGGAGCGCACCACGGCGTACACGATTTCGTTAGGTACCCCCGCGGTCATGGCCGCGGCGACCGCCAAGGAAGCGCACCGGCCGCTGCTCAAGATCAAGCTGGGCGGCGACGGCGATCCCCAGCGGATCGCGGCGGTGCGCGAGGCCGCCCCCGAATCCGAGCTGATCGTCGATGCCAACGAGGCCTGGACCGAGGCCAATCTGGAGCACAATCTCGCCGCCTGTGCCGAGGCCGGCGTCACGCTGGTCGAGCAGCCGCTGCCCTCAGGCAAGGACGAGGCACTGGCGCGGATCAGGCGCCCGCTCGCGGTCTGCGCTGACGAGAGTGTGCATGACCGTTCCTCGCTCGCGCCGCTCCGCGCACGCTATGACGCCGTGAACATCAAGCTCGACAAGACCGGCGGCCTCACCGAAGCGCTGGCCATGGCCGATGCGGCCCAGGCGCTCGGCTTCGAGATCATGATTGGCTGCATGGTCGCGACCTCGCTGTCGATGGCCCCCGCAATGCTGGTGACGCCGCAGGCGCGCTTCGTCGACCTCGATGGTCCCCTGCTGCTCGCGCGCGACCGCGATCACGGGCTGCGTTATGACGGCAGCCTGGTCTATCCGCCGGACGCTTCGCTCTGGGGCTGAGCCTTGAGCCGGTGCCGCGACGACCAGATCAGAAGCGCGCCCGCTGCGGCCATCGCCGCCATCACGTAGTACAGGCCATCGCCGATGCGGGCGTAGATCGCGCCTGACGCGATCGAGGTCGCAGCGCCCAATAGTCCGCTGCACGCGGCGTAATAGCCCTGCCCCCGCGCGATCTGATGCGAGGGCACGCGCTGCACCAGCAGATTCATGGTGCCGAGGATGGTCATGCCGAAGGAAAGGCCATGGCCGAGCTGCACGACCGCGAGCAGCGCCAGCGGCGGCTCGCTCGCGGTGACGACCCAGCGCACCACGGCGCTCAGCCCGCCGATCGCGATCATCGTGGACGGATGCAGCGAGAAGCGCGGCGACAGCGCGAACACGACGATCTCGGCGATGACGCCGAGCGTCCAGAGCCCCGCGATCGTCAGCCCGCTGATGCCATGGAGCTGCCAGTTGATGGCGGAGAAGGTGTAATAGGCGACATGGCTGCCCTGGATCAGCGCGGCCGAGGCGATGATCGCCCAGAAGCCGGCATCGCGCAGCAGCGCCTTGCCGGCATGCGTCTCGGCGCTTCTGCGCCTGACATCGTCGAGCGGCTGGAGCAGCAGGCTGGCCGCGACCGCGACGACGGCCCATGCGACGATGACCCAGATCAGATCGCGCGGCGCAATGACATCGACGAGATAGCCGCAGGCGAGCGAGCCGGCGGCAAAGGCCGCCGAGCCCCACAGCCGCAAGGGTCCGTAGTCGAGCCCGTAGCGCGCAACGCCGCGCAGCGCATAGGCGTCGGTGAGCGGGGTCGTCGGCGTCCACATCATGCAGGTCAGCGCATAGATCAGGAACAGCGCCAGCGGCTGCTGCTGCAAGCCGACGGCCGCAAAGCCGACCGCCGTCGCCAGCACCGACACCATCATGGCGCCGCGAATGGCCTGTCGCTTTTCGGCAAAGGCGGTCACCTGCGGCAGCGTGGTGAAGCGCGTGATCGCCGGCAACGCGTTGATCAGCCCGATCCACGCCGCGTCGATGCCGATCGCCTTCAGCCAGAGCGGAAAGAACGGCAGATGCGTGCCCGCGACCGCGAAGACGGCCGAATAGAACACGGCGAGGCTGACGGCGAATCGCCGCTTCTTCGCTGCTGCAATGGGGATTTGTGATTCGCCTGCCATCAAACCAATTGCGATTCGGTCGATATCGTGGTGATCGTTACAGTAACGCGCTCTGATCTGCGCGACGAGATTGTCATGGCCAACGAAGCATTCGCCCTCTCGCCCATGTCTGCCCGCGCGGCCGAGCCGAACGAGCAGGATTACGACGCGATCCGCGAAGCCTTCATGGAGACCGCGCGCGGCCGCTGGTTCCTCGGCGAATACGCCAAACGCAACCGCAACGCCGACACAAGCATGGTGCTCGATGCGGTCGCGAAGATCGAAGAAACCCTTGCGGCACAGCGACAACCCGTCGTCGAGGACCGCCTGCCCGAGGCGCTGGTCGAGATCCGCCGCGCCATCCGCGAGGCCGAGACGATCGCGATCGCGGCGTTCGATCCCGCGGCGATCGAGGCGAGCCTCGCGCCGATCCCGCGCGGCGTGCGCATCATCAAGGAGATCTCCTGGCGCTGGCGCGAGATCGGCGCCGACGGGCGAATCTGCGACCTCATTGATTCGCAGCTGGCTTCGATCGAAGCCGCCTGCGGCCAGATGTCGACCGTCGACCCTCGCGTCGAGCTCAAGGCCGCCTTCGATCTGCTGAGGGATCGGGTCGAGCAGCTCGACGGCGACGCAACGCCGCAGGCCGCGTCCTATGCGCCGGCTCCGAGGCAAGAGGCACCGTCGTCAACGGCGGACGTGCTGCCTGCGGAGGTTGCAGCTGCGGAGGCCGGGCTTGGCGCGATGGCGAGCGAAACCCCCGTGGCTTTTACGGAGACGTCGCCGGACAGCGCAGCAGTTCCCGAGATTGACGCAGCTGTCGAAGCAGCTGGCGTCCCCGATGCGTTCGCCGCTGCCGAGCAGGCCATGGACGCCGCCGTCGCGCCGGACATCGCGGCCGCTTCTGAAAACACGGCGCGCGACAATGCCGCGGGTGAAGACGTCGCGCTCGAAGCGCCGCTCGCTGAGCCCGAACCGGCCGCCTTCGCCGAAGTGACCGACGAGGTCTCGCTCGACGCCGCCGCGGAAGCCGAAGACGAAGCCATCCTCGATGCGATCGCGCTGGAGATGGCCGCGCCCGATCCGGAGTTCGACGAGATCATCGAGCCGGTGGAGATGGAAGCGGTCGCCCCGGAACCGATGGCCGCGGAGATCGCAGCTCCCGCTGCAGCGGAGCCGCCGCAGCCGATCGCAGCTCGGCCGGTCGCCGCAGCGGTCGCAGACGAGCCCGCCGCGGACGCGCCCATCGCGATGGACTCGCTCGCGCGCCTCACCGATGCCATCGCTGAGGCCGCTGCCGAGGTGATGGAGCAGCAGGCGCCGGCCATGGCCGCGACGGCAGCGCTCGGCGCCGCGC
>JAFAEZ010000090.1 GCA_023423775.1 Pseudomonadota bacterium | reverse complement strand
CATCAAGGCGCATATCGAGGCGGGCAATATCTACCAGGCCAACCTCACCTTCGCCGCGGAGGTCCGCACCGCCGGCCACCCGCTCGCCCTCTACGCGGCGCTGCGCGGCCAGCAACGCGCCGGCCATGGCGGCATCGTCTTTACCGGCGCGCATTGGCTCCTCTCTTTTTCGCCCGAGCTCTTCTTCACGCTTGACGGCGGCCGCCTCACCACCCGCCCGATGAAGGGCACGGCGGCCCGCTGCCACGATCCGGCCGAAGATCGCGCCGCGGCGGCCGGCCTGCGCGCGGACCCGAAGCAGCGGGCCGAAAATCTGATGATCGTCGATCTGCTGCGCAACGACCTGTCGCGCGTGTCCAAGGCCGGCAGCGTCAAGGTGCCGTCCTTGTTCGAGGTCGAGACCTACCCGACCGTGCACCAGATGACCTCGACCGTGGTCGCCGAACTGGCGGACGGGCGCGACGCGCTCGATGTCATCGAGACCATCTTCCCCTGCGGGTCGATCACCGGCGCTCCCAAGATCCGCGCGATGGAGATCATTGCCGAGATCGAGACCGCGCCGCGCCATGTCTATACCGGCTCGATCGGCCATATCGCGCCGGGCGGAGAAGCGGCTTTCAATGTCGCGATCCGCACCTTAACCATCAAAGCGGGCGAGGACCGGGGCATCATCGGCCTCGGCTCGGGAATTGTTGCGGACAGCCGCGCCGGCGACGAATGGCGCGAATGTCTGGCGAAGGGAAAGTTTGTGGCGACGCGCAGCAGCTTCGATCTGATCGAGACGATGCGGTTCGACCCGCGCGACGGCATCGTCGATCTGGAGCGGCATTTGCTCCGGCTCAAGCACAGCGCCCAGGCCTTCGATTTCCGCTTCGACCGCCACGACGTCCGCAACGACATCCAGGCTGCGACCTTCCGCCACCGCGAGCCCAAGAAGGTGCGGCTGCTGCTCTCGCGCGCCGGGACGGTGGCGATCGAGAGCGCGCCCGCCCCGGCCCCGATCCATCGCGCGGTCGAGGTCGCCCTGGCCCGGCGCCCGGTCGGGTGCGACGATTTCCGCCTGCGCCACAAGACCAGCGACCGTTCCTTCTACGACGAGGCCCGGCGCGCCAGCGGCGCGTTCGAAATCCTCTTCGTCGACGAGGACGGCTTCCTCACCGAAGGCAGCTTCACCACCATCTTCGTCCAGCGCGGCGGCACTTTGGTCACCCCGCCTTTGGCGCGTGGGCTGCTCCCCGGGGTACTGCGCCAGCGCCTGATCGAGCAGGGCGACGCCGAGGAGGGCGACCTTGTCCCGGCCGACCTCGCCGGCGGCTTCCTGATCGGCAACGCCGTCCGCGGCCTGCTGCGTGCCCGGCTCGCGCAAGCTCCGGTTCAGGACGGATCGGGCAAGGAGGCGGCGGAGACGGAAATATGAGGATCGATAGACGTGCCCTATTCGGTCTCGGCGGCGTCGGCCTGCTGGGCGGCGCGGCGCTTCTGTTCGGCGAACGCACCTCCTATGCCCGCGAAGGCCGGTTCGAGGTCGATCTCAGCGATGCGGAATGGAAGAAGAGGCTGACCCCGCAGCAATATGCCGTGCTTCGCGGCGAGAATACCGAGCGCGCCCGCTCGAGCCCGCTCGACAAGGAGAAGAGGCGCGGCCTCTACGTCTGCGCCGGCTGCGGCCTGCCTCTGTTCAGCTCGGACGCCAAGTTCGACAGCGGCACCGGTTGGCCGAGCTTCTGGAAGCCGCTGCCCAATGCCATCGGTATCCGCCCGGACAACAGCTTCTTCATGAAGCGGACCGAGGTCCATTGCCGGCGATGCGGCGGCCATATCGGCCATGTCTTCGACGACGGCCCGCGCCCGACCGGTAAGCGCTACTGCATGAACGGTGTGGCGATGCGCTTCATCGCGGCCTGATGGTCAGGCCGCGATCGGGAAGCGCAGCAGCCGGTCCGCCACCGGCACCAGCGCCTCGGCGGGGCCGCCGACCGCGCGGATGATCTCGGGATGGCCGGCATCGAGCCCGCCGGTGAGCGATCCGAAGGCCGGCAAGATCAGCTTGCGATCGGTGGCGACGAAACAGCGGCGCGAAATATGGCGCCCGCGCTGCGTGATCCGCAATTTCGGATGGAAATGGCCGGACAGTTCGGGGCGCATCTCGGCCGGATCGGCTTCGTGGCGCAGCAGCAGCCCGTCAACCTCCGCCTCCTCGACGATGTCGCCGCCGCAATGGTCGGCGAAGCCGGGATCGTGGTTGCCGGTGATCCACGTCCACCGCGTTGCCGCCGTCAGAGCCAGCAGCCGGTCGCGCGCCGGCGTCGGCAGCCGGTCGCAGCCGTGGCGGTCGTGGAAGCTGTCGCCCAGGCACCAGATTTCGCGCGCGCCGGTCGCTTCGACGATCGCGCCGAGTTCGGTCAATGTCGCGATCGAATCATAAGGTGGCAGCATCTGCCCGAGCCGTGCGAACCAGCTTGCCTTTTCGAGATGGAGGTCCGCCACCAGCAGCGCCTGGCGAGCCGGCCAGAACAGCGCGCCCTGGGGCAAGGCCATCAGATCATGTCCGGAGAACGAAAAGCGAACCATTGCCCCGCTATAATCGCGCGGCGGCGCGGTTCAAGCGCGCACGATCAGACTTCGAGTTTTTCCACCGCCTGCGAAATCTGGCTGCTCTCGTCGACGCCCGCGTTGCGCGGTTCGTTCGGAGCGGTGGCATAGAAAATGATCGCCCCGGCGACGAAACCCTGGACGACCAGTGCGAACGGGTTTTGGAGCTTCTGCTTCATCTTCATCGTCTTGCCTTCATTCCCACCGTGGTGCTGCACGCCTCACAGACAGTTGCAGACCCTTCCGGCGGCGGGTCCTTACGCTGCCGGAAATAAATTTGCATCAACAAATTCGGGTCTGCCGAAGCCCACCTAAACGGCGCCTGAATCGACTACGAGTGCCGCGCGACAAAGCCGCCTTACTTATCGACGAAAATGTCAGTCGGCATCGGGCTCCCGGCCGGGCAGGAAGCGTTCGAGCACGCGCACGGCGGTCAGCAGGATCAGGGCAAAGCCGAAGCCGATGATGACCACGCGATAGTGGCCGAGCCCGCAGGCCATCCCGACCGCGGCGGCGATCCAGATATTGGCCGCGGTGGTCATGTTCACGACCGCGCCGCGCCGGACGAAGATGAGGCCGGCAGCGATGAAGCCGATCGCCTGGCTCAAGCCCTGGATAGCCCGCAGCGGATCGGGCGCGAAATGTTCGGTGCGGAGCTGCTGATAGACGATCAGCGACGAGATCATGATCATCGCCGAACTCAGCGCCACCAGGGCGTGGGTGCGGATGCCGGCGTCGTGGCCGCGCAGCTCGCGGTCGAAGCCGAGCGCAAGCCCCAAAGCGGACGCGAGCCCCAGCCGCAGCAAGAGCTCGCCCCAGGTGAACGGCGTCAGCGGGTCGCTGTCGAACATGTCCCGGCTTACAATGCGCCGAGTTCCGCCGTCCAGCGCCCGCGGTCGTGGCCTCGTTTACTGCTTCTGGGCGCCCTTCTCGGCCGCGCGCAGCACGCGCAGCAGATTGCCGCTCCAGATCTTCTCGATGTCGGCGTCGGAATAGCCGGCCTGATGGAGACGCGCTGTGATCCTCGGCAAAGCCGTGATGTCGTGCATGCCGTTGAGGCCGCCGCCGCCGTCCCAGTCGGCACCGAGACCGACATGGTCGACGCCCATCACCTCGATGGCGTGGAGCAGGCTCTTCATGAACAGCTCGAAATCGCCGGTCATGGCTGGCTGCTTGGCGTCCAGCGCGGCCTGGTCGGCGACGAGCTGGCGGCGCTCGGCCGGCGTCAGATCGAGCCACTTCTCCTTGCGCCGCTCGATCGCGCTGCGCTCCGGCGAATTGTCGGACGGGGCCAGGAAGACCGAGTTCACCTGCATCACGCCGCCCGCCTTGGCGAGCTTGCGCAGTCGCGCATCGTCGATGTTGCGAGGATGGTCGTAGAGCGTCTTCGATCCCGAATGCGACAGGATGATCGGCGTCTTGGACAGCGCCAGCAGTTGGTCGAATGTGGCGTCGGACGAGTGGCTGCCGTCGATCACCATGCCGAGCCGGTTCATCTCCGCCACCCACTGCTTGCCGAGCGGGCTCAGGCCGTTCCAGCGCGGCTTGTCGGTCGTGCTGTCGGCGAGCTGGTTGTTCTTCGAATGGACCGGGCCGGCCATGCGCACGCCCATCCGGTAGAAGGTGCTGAGCAGCGACAGATCGTTGCCGAGCGGATAGCTGTTCTCGATCGACTGGTAGACGACCCGCTTGCCGCTCTTGTGGATCCGCTCAGCGTCGGCGGCCGTATAGGCCAGCTCCATCTTGTCGCGATTTTCGGCCACCACCCGCTGAATTGCGAGGCCGCGCATCAGCGCCCGGTCGCGGGCGTTTTGGAAGCCGGCAGGGGTCAGCTCGCCCTGCGGAGTGTAGATGACGAAGAAGCCGCCATCGAGCCCGCCAGCCTCCATGCGCGGCAGGTCGATCTGACTGTGGTCGAAGCCATATTCGTGCCACTCGTCGAAATTCCATCCGGTGCGCTCGAACAGGACCGGCGTATCGAGGTGGGTGTCGAGCACCAGCATCTGCTCGTGACGCAGCCGGTCGACGTCGCCGACATTGTCGTGCGCCGAGGCGGGAATTGCGAGCAGCAGGGGGAGCGACAGGAACAGGGCGCGACGCATCGGTTACTCCTTTGGTTTCGACGTCAGCATGAAAGGCGGAGCTGCTTTCTGCAAGCCGCCTTGGCGGGAATGGAACTCCGCAGCGCGCAGCGCCTTTCGCTCGCCATGACCGACAGCATCCATGCACGCTCCGCCGCCCGTCCTTCCCAGATATCCGGCGCGGGCTGGCGGGCCGCCCTGGTCTCCACCTGGAAGGAAGCGTCGCGCGACAATCTCAACCTGATCGCGGCGGGGGTGGCCTTCTATGCCTTCCTCGCCTTCGTGCCGCTGCTCGGCGCCCTGGTGCTGACCTACGGTCTGGTCGCCGATCCGGCGTCAGTGGTCGAGCATTTCCAGGCGCTGACGCGGATCATGCCGCCCGACGTCGCCCATGTGATCGGCGAGCAGATGCAGTCGATGGTGGAGACGGCGACCGGGCAGAAGGGTTTTGCGCTACTGCTCGCTCTGCTGGTGGCCCTATATGGCGCGATGCGCGGCGCGACCTCGATCGTCACCGCTTTGAACATCGTCTACGGCGTGGCTGAAGATCGCGGCTTCCTGCGCACCACCGTTCTGGCAGTGCTGATCACGCTCGGCGCCATCGTCGCTTTGCTCGCCGGGATCATCGCGATCTCGGCGCTCGCGGCGCTCGAGAAATGGCTGCCTTTCTCCTCGCCCTTCGTCCACGTCCTGTTGAAGAGTCTGTTCTGGATCGCCGCCGCCGCGACGGTCAGCTTCGTCATCGCCGCCATTTACGGCTACGGGCCCAACCGGCCTAAGGCGAAATGGCGCTGGCTTTCGCCCGGCTCGACCGCCGCCACTCTGGTCTGGCTTGTCGCGACCCTCGGCTTCGGCTTCTACGTCGCCAATTTCGGCCACTACAACGCTACTTACGGTTCGCTCGGCGCGGTCATCATCTTCCTCACCTGGCTCTATCTGTCGGCCTACATCCTGCTGGTCGGGGCCGAGCTCAACGCCGAGCTTGAAAAGCAGACATTGTGCGATACGACCGGTCCGTGATGGACTGGCAACTGATCTGGACGGCGTCGGGCGCCAGCTTCGCGGCCGGAATGGCCACCACCGCCGGCGCCCTGCCGGTGCTCGCCATCCGCAGCATCTCGCCCCGATTGCAGAGCGCCTTCCTGGGCTTCTCGGCCGGCGTCATGCTCGCCGCTTCCTTCTTCTCCCTGATCATTCCCGGCCTCGAGGCGGTGGCGGAACAGGGCGGCACACCGACCACCGCCGCCCTCGTCATCTGCGCCGCCATCCTGCTCGGCGGCACGGTGCTTCAGACGGTCAACCGCTACGCGCCGCACGACGCCTTCACCCGCAGCGCCGGCGCCGGGGTCGGCGCCAGCGTGTCCACCCTGCGCCGCATCTGGCTGTTCGTGATCGCGATCACCCTCCACAATTTTCCGGAAGGGCTCGCGGTCGGCGTCAGCTTCGGCGGCGGCGCGATCGACAACGGCACCGCCACCGCGATCGGCATCGGCCTCCAGAATATCCCCGAGGGCCTGGCGGTCGCGGTCTCGCTCGCCTCGGTCGGCTACAGCCGCCTCTACGCCTTCATCGCGGCGATGCTGACCGGGCTGGTCGAGCCGATCGGCGGTTTCCTCGGCATCGCCGCCGTGTCGATCGCCGAGCCTTTGCTGCCTTGGGGTCTCGGCTTCGCGGCCGGCGCGATGATCTGGGTGGTGACCAGCGAGATCACGCCCGAAATGCACCGCGAGCGCCGCCAGGAATTCGCGACCGGCGCCCTGATGTTCGGCCTGGCGCTGATGCTCTTCCTCGACTGGACCCTGGGCTAGACCTGCCACTCCAGCACGAAGTCGCGCAGAGCGCGCGCATCGTGCAGCGCATTGTGCGGCACCTTGCTGATCGCCGCCGTGCTGAAGCCGGGGCTGCTGACGAATTCGAAGCGGAGGCTCCCGACCGGCGCCATGTCGCCCGCCTTGGTCACCAGCAGATGGCAGAAATAGGCGATGTCGTCGGGCCAGTCGGCGACGATCAAAGCGTCATTGTCGTGCTGCAGATAATGCGCGATCTCGGCCGCCGCCTCCAGCCGCGACATCGGCCGCGGCTCGAGCTGCGGCGGAACCGAGCGCAGATAGGGGACGACGTTGCGCTCGACCCAGGGGTGCAGCGCGTCGGGCAAATCGAGCAGCAGGTAAAGCTCCTCGTCGCCATGTTCGGGCACGAGGGCGACGCTGATCAGCTCGCCGCCGAAGCCGTTGAATTCGGTGTCCAGAAAATAGCGCATCAGGCTGGACGCTATCCCCGTTTCGTCCTTTACTGTCCACCTTGGGCTTATCGAGGGGGACAGACATGCACGACGAACCGCGCTTCCAGGCCGACCGCCGCACTCTGATGAAAGGCGCTGCGGCCGGAGCGTTGCTGTTCGCCCCCGGGGCCGCTCTCGCCGCCTCCGGAGACCTCGCCGCGATCCGCAAGGCGGTCGAGGCCGGCCATGACGCAAGCGTCCGGCGCATCCAGGACTGGATCCGCAATCCGTCAATTGCCGCCGAGAACCTCAATATGGAGCAGGGCGCCGACTACATGATGCGCCTCGCCCGCGACGCCGGCTTCCAGCATGTCGAGAAGGTCCCGACCGATGGCCATCCCGGCGTGTTCGCCACGCTCGACGCCGGCGCGAAGCGCACCATGGGCATCTACTTCATGTACGACGTGAAGCAGTTCGACCCGAAGGAATGGTCGTCGCCCCCGCTCGAGGCGCGGCTGGTCGACAAGCCGGGCTTCGGCAAGGTCATGATGGGGCGCGGCGCGGTCAACCAGAAGGGGCCGGAGGGCGCCTTCCTCGCCGCGCTCCACGCCTTCCGAGCCGCTGGCCGCAAGCTGCCGGTCAACCTCGTCCTGATCGCCGAGGGCGAGGAGGAGATCGGCTCGCCCCATTTCGCCCAGATCGTCCGCCGGCCCGAGGTGCTCGCCGCGCTCCGCAAGTGCGAGGGCGTGATCATTCCGTCGGGATGGCAGGACCCGGACGGCAGCGTCCAGATCAATCTCGGCGCCAAGGGCGTGATCGAGATGGAGCTCGTCGCCAGCGGCGAGAAATGGGGCCGCGGCCCGCAGAAGGACGTCCATTCCAGCCTCAAGGCGCAGGTCGACAGTCCCGCCTGGCGGCTGGTCGCGGCGCTGCAGACGCTGGTCACGCCGGACGGCAACACGCCGGCGATCGACGGCATCTTCGAGAAGGTGCGGCCGCTGACGGCTCGCGAGAAGGCTTTGATCGCCGAGACCGCGCGCGTCAGCAACGAGGCCGACACCAAGAAGGCGCTCGGCGTCAGCCATTGGATCGACGATCTGCCCTGGCAACAGGCGCTCGAGCGGCTCGCCTCCCAGCCGACCGTCAATATCGAGGGCCTGGTCGCGGGCTATACCGGCCCGGGCGGCAAGACCATCCTCCCCTCGCGCGCGGTCGCCAAGCTCGACATGCGCATCGTGCCGAACATGACCAAGGATGACACCGTCGCCAAGCTGCGCGCCCACCTCGACAGGCGCGGCTTCCAGGATGTCGAGGTCAACGTCTCGGGCGGCTACGATCCGACCGAGACTGCCGAAAATAGCCGGGTCATCCGTGCGCAGCAGGCGGTCTACACCCGCGCCGGCGCGCCCTTCACCCTCTATCCGCGCTTGGCCGGCTCTTGGCCCGGCTTCGTCTTCACCAGCGCGCCGGTCTCGCTGCCCGCGGGTCAGTTCGGCCTCGGCAACGGCAACGGCGCCCACGCTCCCGACGAATATTTCGTCATCGAGAGCAGCAACCCCAAGGTCGAGGGGCTCGACGGCGCGACGATGGGCTTCGTCGATTTCCTCTACGAGATGGCGACGATCAAATAGCGCTCAGTCGGCGAGATCCGCCTCCAGCGTGATCTCGGCGTTGAGCAACTTCGAGATCGGACAGTTCGCCTTGGCGTCCTCGGCGATCGCGCGGAAGCGGTCTTGGTCCAAACCTTCGATCGTCGCCTGAAGGCTGAGGTCGGACCGGCTGACCTTGAAGCCGTCACCGTCCTTGTCGAGCTTCACGCGCGCGGTGGTTTCGAGCGTGCCGTCGCTCAAACCCTCCTTGGCGAGCGCGAACGACAGCGCCATGGTGAAGCAGGCGGCGTGGGCGGCGGCGATCAGCTCCTCGGGATTGGTCCCGGGCGCGTCCTCGAAACGGGTGTTGAAGCCGTAGGGATTGTCGGAAAGCACGCCGGACTGGGTCGAGACATACCCCTTGCCCTCCTTGCCGAAGCCTTCGTAGCGCGCCGATGCCGTGCGAGTGATCATGTGCCGCTCCTGCTTGCTGGTCCTTCGTGAACGGCCGACGCGATGGAAAGTTCGCACCGCTCGAGCGTTGCAGAGCCGTCACGATGATAGGGGGAAGTCGCTTGCATCTTGCACCGGGCGCCGAACCGGCTTTGCTGGACCTGATCGCCGCGCTCGAACGCGCCGGCTATGATTTCGTGGCGCCTACTCCGGCGACCCACACCCGCGTCGTCGCCCGTCCGGACAAGGTCGTGGCGAGCGATCTGCGCGACATATTCGGCTGGAGCCTTGCTTTCCGGCCCGCCTTGCTTCCAGCCGAGATGCTCGGCTTCCTCGAAAGGGCGGGATTGACCCGGCGCGAAGGCGATCTGCTGAAGAGCGGCGTCCGCGTCTCGCGCATCGGCAGTCACCTGTTCCTTCATTCCGCCTATCCGACCGACGACGCGGAAAGCGTCTTCCTCGGTCCCGACAGCTACCGCTTCGCCGATTTCATCCGGGCCGAAATCCCGCGCATCGCCGGCGCGCGCCGGCTGGTCGATATCGGCGCCGGCGCGGGCGTCGGCGGCATCATGGCGGCGGCTTTGCTACCCGGCGCGCGCATCACTTTGGTCGACGTCAATCCGGCGGCGCTGCGGCTGGCCTCGGTCAACGCGCGCCATGCCGGCGTCGACGTCGAGCTGGTCGAGGGCGAGGGGATCGAGGCGGTATCCGGGCCGATCGACCTCGCGATCGCCAACCCGCCTTTCATCATGGACGAAAGCGGCCGCACCTATCGCGACGGCGGCGACATGCACGGGGCGCGCCTTTCGCTCGATTGGACCCTGGCGGCGGCGCGGCGGCTGGAGCCGGGCGGCCGCATGCTGCTTTATACCGGAGTGGCGATTGTCGACGGAAAGGACGAACTGCGGACCGCGCTGGAACGCGAGCTGCCGGCGCTCAGCTGCACGCTGCGCTATCGCGAGCTGGATCCGGACATATTCGGGGAGGAGCTCGACCGACCGTCCTATCGGGACGTCGAGCGCATCGCGGCCGTGGGCGCGGTGGTGGAGGCCGCCCGCTGAGGGCGGCCCCGCACGATTACTGGGCCATATCCTCTTCGATCTTCTCGACCCATTCCGGATAGAAGGCGGGCTCGCGGTTCGACCAGCCCGGGGCGGTCGCTGCGGCTTCGCTGATCGACTGGAGCAGGCTGCGCCGACGCTCCGGATGGAGGTGCGGCAGCGCGGCGGCAGCGCAGAAGGCGGCGGGCAGCCACGGCCGGACCGCTGCGCCGATCAGGCGCTCGTAGAGGAAGCGGTAAGACGCGAAATCGGGCAGCCGGTCCTGGCCGAGGTCGAAGGCGCTCATCGTGACGAGCGGGCCCATCATCGGCTCCATTACGTCGAGGCCGCTGTCATCGGGGACGTAGTCGCGGATATGGTCGAGCCGCTGGTAGATGCGGGCCTGAGCGCGGATGCTGGCAGCCTCGCCGACGTCGCGGGACCAGCGCTTCATGGCGTTGCGACGTCCAAGGCCGATGTCGAGCGAGCGACGGATGTACCGCTGCGTGCCCTTGGCGAAGCCCGCAAACTCCTTCATCTCGACCAAGGTCAGCGCGCCTTCGGCGGGCTTGGTCTGCGTACCCATGATCCCACTCCTTTTACCCTGGCGAGGATCATACGCGCCGAAGTTTTCCAAGCGCTTAACCAGAACCTCGCCCCCCGTTCATAATAGAATCAGAAGTGGAGTCGGGCGGCAATGTCAAAGATGGGCAAGGGCGTTCGCGGGGGGGGAAATGTCTCCTTTCCGCAACAGCGCCTGCGTAACGACCCATGATTTCCGCGGCTTCTTCAAAGCCGTTTCCGGCCGCAAGCCTTTTCCGGCGCGGCTGTGATGCGGTCACTACTTAGCGATGCTTTGCGGTTACTACTTAACCGCCGCTGCCTTGCCGTCGCCGCCGTCGACGCGCTGCACGCTCACTTCCTGTCGGCACAGGTCGGCGCTGCCGCCGAACACGGTCATGAAGCTGATGTCGCCGGCGTCGCGGCCGACGCCGATCCGCACCAGGCCCTCGACTGGCGCGAGGCCGGTGGCGTCCACCAGATGCCAGCCGCCGTCGAGATAGACTTCGGCCACGGCATGGAAATCGGGCGGGTCGAGCCGCCAGGCATAGGCGCTGACCATCCGCGCCGGAATGTCGAAGGCCCGCACGAAGCTGATCAAGACATGGGCGAAGTCGCGGCAGATGCCCTGGCGCTGCCGGAAGCTGTCGTGCGCAGTCGTGCTGGCGTCGCTGCAGCCGGGCTCGTAGCGAATGCTGTCGCGCGTCCAGTCGGCCATCGCCGCCACCGCCGCCCCGCCCTCGATATGGCCGAACTGCTCGACCGCGAATTCTTGGAGCGCGTCCGACTGGCAGTAGCGACTGGGCCACAGATAGGGAATGACGTCGCCCGGCAGCTCGCGTCGGGGCACGGCCGCAAGCCGGGCCAGGTCCGGGGCTGCGCGGTCGACGTCGACCAGTGCTGTGTAGCGCGCTTCGAACCGGCCCTCGCCCGCGGTCCAGAGCCGGCGGCCGATCCCGTCTTGGCCAGTCACCGGGACGAGCGGCGTATCGCCGGTCACCGTCAGCCGGTCGCTCGCAAGGGCCTGGTCGGGCAGCTGCGCCACTTCGAGCTGCAGCAGCACATCGGCTTTTTGGGGGAAATGATAGTCGAGCGTCGCGTCGATCTGCAGGCGCATGCGGTGCCGGTCTCCTTCTCCGGTCGAACCGTCCACCGGCCACTCCGTTCCCGGTGCGAAACGGAACGGGTGCACGCGCCGCAAATGCGCTATAAGCATGCAACACACACCGGGGAGGGTGGATGGCCGATCGTATCGATCACCGCGTGGATTTGGACCGTCTCTTCGGGCCGGACGCGACCGGTTACACGCCGGCCGGACGCGCCTTTTCGACCAAGGCACTCGGCGCTTCTGCCAACGACCCCGCGGGGCAACGCTTTTCTCTGAATGCTGCGTTAACAGGGGCTATGGATTTGCAGCCCCGTTCCGCGGTCGTCCGCCGCCTGCCCGATATAGGCATCGCCGTGAAGTCGATCATCGGCTTCTGGCTGCTTTACATGGTGCTGATCACCTTGCGGTCGATCGTGCTGCAATATCCCGAATTCTGGGATCTCGTCGCGCGGCGCGGCGTCGCCGCCGTGGTCGGCGCCTCGCTCACCTTCCTGGTCTATCTGGCGCTGCGGCCGCTGGCCCTGGCCAGCCTGGAAATGAAGGCGGGAATAGCGGCCTTTCTCTGCCTCCCCGCGTCGATCGCCTTCTCCGGCTTCAACTATTTCATCTTCTACATCATGAAGCCGCTCGACGATTCCAAGATGGACGCGATGTGGAAGGGGATGAGCGAGGCCGAGATGGCCTTCCGCTCGATCATCGAGGGATCGCTGAGCTGGTACTTCCTGTTCGCCGCCTGGGCCGCGCTCTACGTCGCGATGAGCTATGCGCGGCAATTGCGTGCCGCCGACAACCGCGCGGCGGCCTATGCCCGCGAGGCGCAGGAAGCGCAGCTGCGTGCACTCCGCTACCAGATCAATCCGCACTTCCTGTTCAACACCCTCAACTCGCTGTCGTCGCTGATCCTCTCGCAAAAGGGGGAGGTCGCCGAGCGGATGATCATCAACCTCTCCACCTTCTTCCGCACCACCTTGTCGGCCGATCCGACCGCCGACATCGCGCTCGAGGAGGAGATCAAGCTCCAGCGCCTCTATCTCGACATCGAGCAGGTTCGCTTTCCCGACCGTCTCAGGGTCGAGACCAACGTTCCCGAGGGGCTGCGCACGGTACGCGTGCCGGTGCTGATCCTCCAGCCGGTGGTCGAAAACGCGATCAAATATGGCGTCGCCAAGTCCCGCGGCACGGTGACGGTTCGCATCTCGGCCTATGAGGAGGCAGGCCGCCTTCACATCAAGGTCAAGGACGACGGCAACGCGCCGCCGCCTGAGCATGACGAAAACAGCTCCTGCGGGGTCGGGCTCAAGAATGTCTGCGAACGGCTGATCGCGCGCTACGGGGTCCAGGCCGGCTGCTTCCACGGCCCCGATCCCGAAGGCGGCTACACGGTCCACGTCATCATGCCGGTGATCCGCAATGCCTGAAGCCCAACCGCTGCGCGTCCTCGCCGTCGACGACGAACCGCTCGCCGTCGAGCGGCTCCAGCTCCTGCTCGCCCGCTGCGAAGGGGTCAGTCTGGTCGGCACCGCCTCCGACGGAGAGGCGGCGCTGCGCATCGCCGAGGCGGTCGAGCCCGACGTGATGCTGCTCGACATCGCCATGCCGGGTATGGACGGGATCGAGGTCGCACGCGCCCTCTCCGCGTCGCGCATCGACCCGGCGGTGATCTTCGTCACCGCGTTCGACAATTTCGCGGTCTCGGCGTTCGACGTCGCCGCGGTCGATTATCTGATGAAGCCGGTCGATCCCGCGCGGCTGACGCGCGCGCTGGAGCGGGCCCGCGAGCTCCTCGCGCGCGACGGCGAAGGCCGCGGCGCGGCGCCGGGCCGCTATGTCGAGGAATTCTGGGTACCCGACCAGAGCGGCCTCGTCCGCATCGCCGTCCGCGACGTCGACCGCATCACCGCCGAGCGCGATTATATGCGGCTCCATGTCGGCCGACGCAGCTGGCTGATCTACCGCACCATCGCCAAATTGGAGGCCGAGCTCGACCCGGAGCTCTTCATCCGCGTCCACCGTTCCGCGATCCTGCGCCGCGACACGATCGTCGGCCTCACCCGCGACGCGGCGGGCCATTGGGCGGCGCGGCTCATGGACGGCAGCGAGCAACGCATTGGCCGCAGCCACATTGCCGACGTGAAGGCGCTTGCCGGCAGAGGCTGAGCGCTAGCGCGCGTGCCGCGTCGACCAGAACAGCAGCAGCCCGAGCAACGGCCAGCCGCCGCGGTGAATGTCAGGCGATGAACGCAGGAAAAGCATGACCGACTCCATCCTGGAAGTGACCAGGATGTCAGGCTCTCACACCATCATTGCCGGAGGATTACCGGCGCGTTGCAGATCCGTGACTCGTCAGGCGACCCGTTTCAGATCGTGCTGGCGGGTGCCGACCTTGCGGTAGACGCGCGGCCCGAGGTCCAGGCGGAACGGCGCCATCTTGGCCGCCGGCGGATCGTTCTCGCGGCCGACGATATAGGATTGCGCGGTCTGCCCCTTGCGGCCGTCGCCCCAGTCGTAGAGCACGTTCACCGCGACCAGCGGAATGAACAGGCTGCGGTCCTGGATCTGGATGACCTTCAGCTCCTCGCGGGTCATGGCCAACGCGCCCTTGAAGCTCTCCTCGGCGCCCGGCACCAGAGTCCGCGGCGGTCCGACAGGCTCGAAATCCTCGGCATAGAATTCATCGAGGCGGGCGTTGAGGTCGGGCGTCGTGTTCATCATCTGGCCGGTGATGCGGACGCGGTGGGCGGGCGCGTCGCCCGCGTTGCGGACGATCAGCTCGAACTGGAGCATGGTCTGCTCAGCGGTCGCGCTCGCATTGCCCGGCCGGAACTCGATTTCCAGCCAGGGTCGCGGCTCGGCAGACGGGCGGGGAGCGGCGGCGGCGACCGGCCGCGCCGGCGGCG
>JAFAEZ010000079.1 GCA_023423775.1 Pseudomonadota bacterium | reverse complement strand
CGGTCGACCCGACCGCCCGCGTCCGCCGTGACGAGACTCTGGGCGACCTCGCCCGCCGCGACGATCCCTATGCCGAGGACCGCATCCAGGACGAGATGCACGGCCTGACGCTGAAGATGGCCGACATGATGCGCCAGGTCGCGGTGGTCGCGCCGGTGCTGCGCCGCTCGCTCGCCGATCTCGAGCGCGATCTCGGCCGCGCGATCGACCCCGACCGCTATTAAACGCCCGACCCCGTAAAAATCCGGTCTGACCGGTGGACGCCGCGCCGCGGGGCGCTAATGATCGGCGCCCATGTGGCAGCTCTATCAATTCCCGCTTTGTCCCTTCTCCCGCAAGGTCCGGCTGATGCTCGGCGAGAAGGGCGTCGCTCACGAGCTCGTGCGGGAATCGCCGTGGCAGCAGCGCGACGAGTTTCTCGACATGAACCCGGCCGGCCAGACGCCGGTGCTAGTCGAGGCGCAGAAGGGCAACGTGCTGATCGATTCCGGCGCGATCTGCGAATATTTCGAGGAGACGATCGACAAGGCGCCGATGATTCCCGGCACCGCCGTCAACCGCGCCGAGGTGCGCCGGCTCGTCGCCTGGTTCGACGAGAAGCTCTATGGCGAGGTCGTCAATCCGCTGCTCGAGGAACGGATGCGCAAGCGCCTCGTCAGCCGCGCCGCCCCCGACACCCGCGTGCTGCGCGAGGCGATGAAGGTCGCCAACGCCCATCTCGATTATATGGATTATCTGCTCGACCATCGCCGCTGGCTCGCCGGGCCGGTGCTGAGCCTCGCGGATCTCGCCGCGGCCGCCCACCTTTCGGTCGCCGACTATCTCGGCGGCATTGACTGGCGCGGCCACAAGCAGACCACCGACTGGTATGCGGTGATGAAGTCGCGGCCCAGCTTCCGCCCCCTGCTCGGCGAGCGCATGGAAGTGATCGCCCCCCCCGCCCATTACGACAAGGTCGACTTCTTCTGAGCCCGAAGCTCCCTCTCCCTTGGAGGGAGAGGGGGTGATTTTGCACGAACGCCGAACCCTCAGGCCCTTTTCGCGGTCACCAGATAGTCGAGCGACTTGTCGTCGGAGAGGGTGAAGCCGCGGGTCGGCGAGAGGGTGAGGCCGGTCACGTCGACCACCTCCAGCCCCGCGTCGCGCAGCAGCGCGCAGGTCTCGTCGGGGGTCAGGAATTTCTCCCAGTCGTGCGTGCCGCGCGGGATCCGGCCGGTGCCTTCGGCGATGGTGATCATCAGCAGCCGCGAGAGGCTGGTGCGGTTCGGCGTCGACAGGATCAGCAGCCCGTCGGGCGCGAGCAGATCGGCCAGTCCGCCGACGAAGCCGCGCGGATCGCTGACATGCTCGAGCACTTCGAGCGAGGTGACGAGGTCGAACGGCCCGGCCAGCGTCTCGACGCCGCCGACGCGATAGTCGATCGCCAGCCCCTGCCCTTCGGCGTGGATCCGCGCCGCCGCGATATTTTCCGGCGCCGCGTCGACTGCGGTGACCGCTGCGCCCAGGCGGGCGAGCGGCTCGGCGAGCAGGCCGGCGCCGCAGCCGACATCGACCGCGCGCCTGCCGGCAAGCGGGGTGCGGCTGCATTCGTCCAGCCCCCAATGCTGGTCGATCCGGTCGCGTATGTAACCGAGCCGGGCGGGATTGAGCTTGTGCAGCATCGCCGAGGAGCCGTTCGGGTCCCACCATTCCGCCGCCATCCGGCCGAAATGGGCGGCTTCCTTCGGATCGATCGTCGAGAGCGGTATGCTTGCATGTGCCATGGCGCCTCCCTATCAGGGCCGCGCTCTTTTTTCCACGCTCTTGTCAACGCCAGCGCAGCGAGTTCGTTGGCCCGTATCGTCATGAAATTCGGCGGAACCTCGATGGCCGGCATCGAGCGCATCCGCCACGTCGCCGATCTCGTGAAGCGCGAGGTCGAGCGCGGCAACCAGGTGGCGGTCGTCGTCTCGGCGATGGCCGGCGAGACCGACCGCCTCGTCCAGCTCTGCCGCGAGGCCGCCTCGCTCTACGATCCGCGCGAATATGACGTCGTCGTCGCCAGCGGCGAGCAGGTGACGAGCGGCCTGCTCGCGATCACGCTGCAGGGCATGGGGCTCAACGCGCGCTCCTATATGGGCTGGCAGTTGCCGATCCGGACCAGCGGCCATGCCGCCGCCTTGATCGAGGGCATCGATGCGGCGGTGCTGGAGCGCGTCTTCACCGAAGGCGGCATCGCTGTCATCCCGGGGTTCCAGGGGGTCACCGACACGGGCGACGTCACGACCCTGGGCCGCGGCGGTTCCGACACTTCGGCGGTGGCGCTGGCAGCGGCAATGAAGGCTGATCGCTGCGACATCTATACCGACGTCGACGGCGTCTACACCACCGACCCGCGCATCGTGCCCCGCGCGCGCAAGCTCGATCGGGTCACCTATGAGGAGATGCTGGAGCTTGCCAGCGTCGGCGCCAAGGTGCTCCAGACGCGCTCGGTCGGCCTGGCCATGCGCTACAACATGCCGCTTCAGGTCCTCTCCTCGTTCGAGGACAAGCCCGGCACCATGATCGTCGGCGACGACGCCATCGAGGACAATGATATGGAACGCAACGTCATCACCGGCATCGCCTATGACAAGAACGAGGCGCGGATCACGCTGCTTGGCCTCTCCGACAAGCCGGGAACGGTGGCGGCGATCTTCGCCCCGCTGGCCGAAGCCAACATCAACGTCGACATGATCGTGCAGAGCGTCGCCCGTGAGGGCGAGAAGAGGGATCTCACCTTCACCGTCCCCACCGCCTCGCTCGCCCGCAGCGTCGACGCGCTGCAGCAGGTGAAGACCGAGATCGGCTTCGACGAGATCATAACCGACATGAATGTCGTCAAGGTGAGCGCGGTCGGCGTCGGCATGCGCTCGAACGCCGGCATCGCCGCCCAGATGTTCCGCGCGCTCGCCGATCGCGGCATCAACATCCTCGCCATCGCCACGTCGGAGATCAAAGTCTCGGTGCTGATCCCCGAGGAATATACCGAACTCGCCGTGCGCGTGCTCCACACCACCTACGGCCTCGACGCCGAACCGACGGAATGACCATGAACGACGTCACCAATTCTACCGGCCACGACCGCCTCAAGCGCCTGATGAAGCGCGGCACCGACTTCCTCGGCTGCGAGGTCGCCATCATGGGCGGCGCGATGAGCTGGATCTCGGAGCGCAACCTGGTTTCGGCCATCTCCAACGCCGGCGGCTTCGGCGTGATCGCCTGCGGCGCGATGACTCCCGACCTGCTCGACACCGAGATCGCCGAGACGAAGAAGCGGACCGACCGGCCGTTCGGCGTCAACCTCATCACCATGCACCCGCAATTGTTCGATCTGATCGACGTGTGCGCCAGGCATGAGGTCGGCCACGTCGTGTTCGCGGGCGGCCTGCCGCCGGCGGGCGCGATCGACCGGGTCAAGCAATCGGGCGCGAAGATGGTCTGCTTCGCTCCGGCGCTCGCGCTCGCCAAGAAGCTGATCCGCTCGGGCGTCGATGCCCTGGTCATCGAGGGCATGGAGGCCGGCGGCCATATCGGTCCGGTCTCGACCTCGGTGCTCGCCCAGGAGATTCTGCCGGAAGTGGCGGCGGACATTCCCGTCTTCGTCGCCGGCGGCATCGGCCGCGGTGGCCTGATGGCCGGCTATCTCGAAATGGGCGCGGCCGGCGTCCAGCTCGGCACCCGCTTCGTCTGCGCGCACGAATGCATCGCCCATCCGAACTTCAAGAAGGCGTTCATCCGCGCGTCCGCACGCGACGCGATCCCGTCGGTGCAGATCGATCCGCGCCTTCCGGTCATCCCGGTGCGCGCGATCCGCAACCGCGAGATGGAGGCCTTCGCCGCCAAGCAGCGCGAGGTTGCCCAGCTTCTCGACGAGGGCAAGGTCGAGATGGGCGAGGCGCAGCTCCAGATCGAGCATTATTGGGCCGGCGCCCTGCGCCGCGCCGTGATCGACGGCGATGTCGAGAGCGGTTCGATCATGGCCGGCCAGTCGGTCGGCATGGTCAAGGAGGAGGCGCCGGTCGCGACCATCATCGCCAATCTAATCGATGAAGCGGCCCAGGCCCTGGAGCGACGCGCGCTTCACGCCTGAGAGCAGTGGACTTCCTGGGGCCGCGGCGTCCCCTTGGGGGACGGCTCCGGCTAACCTCTTGATCCGGTACGCCCGGCGCGTACAAGCGAATCGGGCGGGATAAACTTTTGTTGGGGCGTCCGCTCCGGCTCGACTCAGGATGGTCATGGCTGACGCGACCCAGTTCGATTCCCACGTCTCCGAGCAGCGCTTCCAGCTGCTGGTCAATTCGGTGACCGATTACGCCATCTACATGCTCGACCCGACCGGGCGCATCGCCACCTGGAATGCCGGCGCGCGCCAGTTCAAGGGTTATGAAGAGCATGAGATAATCGGCGAGCATTTCTCCCGCTTCTTCACCGAGGAGGATCGCGCTGCGGGTCTTCCCGCCAAGGCGCTCGCCACCGCTGCGCGCGAGGGTCGGTTCGAATCCGAAGGCTGGCGCGTCCGCAAGGACGGCACGCAATTCTGGGCCCATGTCGTGGTGGATCCGATCGTGGGCGACAGCGGAGAATTGCTGGGGTTCGCCAAGATCACTCGCGACATCACGGAGAAGCGGGCGGCGGAGCAGGAGCTCCAGAGGAGCGAGCGGCGCTTTCGCATGCTCGTCCAGGGCGTTCGCGACTATGCGATCTACATGCTCGACACCGAAGGCCGCGTGACCAACTGGAACACCGGCGCCGAGGCGATCAAGGGCTATACGGCGCAGGAAATCGTCGGCCGGCATTTCTCGCTCTTCTACACCGACGAAGACCGCGCTTCCGGAGAGCCGGACCGGGCGCTCGAGACGGCCCGGCGCGAGGGCAAATATGAAAGGGAGGCCTGGCGCGTCCGCAAGGACGGCAGCCACTTCTGGGCCAGCATCGTCCTCGACCCGATCTATGGCGAGGACGGCGAACTGGTCGGCTACGCCAAGGTCACCCGCGACCTTACCGAGCGCAAGCGTTCCGAACAGGAACTGGAGGAAGCGCGCGCCGCCCTGGTCCAGTCGCAAAAGCTGCAGGCCTTGGGCGAGCTCACCGGAGGCATCGCCCACGACTTCAACAATCTGATGACCGTGATCCGCGGCTCGGCCGAACTGCTGCAGCGCGCCGAACTCAGCGAGGACAAGAGGCAGCGTTATCTGCGCGCGATCATCGAGACCGCCGATCGCGCAGCGACGCTCACCAGCCACCTGCTCGCCTTCGGCCGCCGCCAGCCGCTCAAGCCCGAAGTGATCGACCTCAACATACGCCTCGACGCCTTCGCCGACGTGCTCGCCCGCACGCTCGGAGCGCCGATCGAGGTCCGCCTCGAGCTGGCGCCCTCGCTCTGGCTCACCGAAGCGGATTCGGCGCAGCTCGAGACCGCCTTGCTCAATGCGGCCTTCAATGCCCGCGACGCCATGCCCGACGGAGGCACGCTCACCCTCTCGACCCGCAACGTCCCGGGCGACCCGGACCGGATATGCGTCTCGATCGCCGATACCGGTACCGGCATGCCGGCGGACGTGGCGGAACGGGCGTTCGAGCCGTTCTTCACCACCAAGCCGGTCGGCAAGGGCACCGGACTCGGCCTCAGCCAGATCCACGGCTTTGCCGCCCAGACGGGCGGCGAGGCCACGATCGAGACCCGCGCGGGCGAAGGCACGACGATCAACCTGTTCCTTCCCCGCACCGACAAAATGTCGCCGGCGGCGCCCGAAGCGAACGAGAGCGACCGCATCCGCACCGGCCTCACCGTCCTCCTCGTCGAGGACAATGGCCATGTCCGCGAGTTCGCCGAGCATCTGCTGGCGGATCTGCACTATCGGGTCGTCAGCGCCGACAGCGCCGAGGCGGCTCTGGAAGCTCTCGAGGGCGAGCGGTTCGACATCGTCTTCACCGACGTCGTCATGCCGGGTGCATCGGGAATCGATCTTGCCCGCCTCATCCGCGAAAAGCATCCGGCTCTGCCGGTGCTTCTGGCGAGCGGTTATAGCGACGAGATATTCGGCGGCGCCGCTGCCGAATTCCCGATCCTGCAGAAGCCCTATGGCGCGGAGTCGCTCGGGGCCGCGCTCGCTCGGGCGCTGGAGCAGGCGCCGGGCAAATGACGATGGCCCGGCCATTGGAAGCCGGGTTCCTTTCTGATAGCCCCGGTCCATGATCGGTAGCTCCGTCGCCTCAGCCCGCGAAATCCTGACCGGCCTTCACGATGTGATGGCGTCGCGCGCAGGGCCGCAGGCCAAGCTCAACAAAGTGGTCAAGATCATCGCCGACGCGATGGAGAGCGAGGTCTGCTCGATCTACCTGCTGCGCGACGGGCTGCTCGAGCTCTACGCGACCGTCGGCCTCAACCAGGGCGCGGTCCATGTCACCAAGCTGGCCATGGGCGAGGGGCTGGTCGGTACAATCGCCGAGCAGGTTGCGGTGCTCAACCTCGACGAGGCGACCCGCCACCCCGAATTCGCCTATCGCCCCGAGACCGGCGAGGAACTCTACCACAGCTTCGCCGGCGTCCCGATCGTCCGCCGCGAGCGCGCGATCGGCGTGCTCTGTGTCCAGCATGCCGACCCCCGCCCCTATGTCGACGTCGAGATCGAGGCGCTGCAGACCGTTGCCATGGTGCTGTCCGAGCTGATCGGCGCCGCCGGCCTCGCCGACAAGGCGGGCGAGGGCGCCGCTCTGCGCGACGTCGGCTCGGCGAACCTGTCCGGCCTGAAGCTGGTCGCCGGCATGGCCCGCGGCAATGCGGTCTATCACCAGCCCCGCATCCTGATCGAGCATACCGTCGCCGAGGACACCGAGGCCGAACGCCAGCGCGTCTATTCGGCCTTCCGCAAGATGCGCGAGCAGATCGACACGATGACCAGCCAGGCCGAATTCGGCACCGCCGGCGAGCATCAGGAGATCCTCCAAACCTACAAGATGTTCGCTTATGACGAGGGCTGGTCGCGGCGCATCAACGAGGCGATCGACTCCGGCCTCACCGCCGAGGCGGCGATCGAGCGCGTCCAGCAGCGTACGCGGATGCGGATGCGCGAGATCGACGACCCCCTGCTCGCCGAGCGGATGCACGATCTCGACGATCTCGCCAACCGCCTGCTCCGCATCGTCTCGGGCCGGCTCGGCACCGCCGCCCAGATGGGCCTGCAGAGCGACACGATCCTGATCGCCCGCAATCTCGGTCCCGCCGAATTGCTCGAATATGACCGCCGCCGCCTCAAGGGCGTGATCCTCGAGGAAGGGTCGCTGACTTCGCACGTCGTGATCGTCGCCCGCGCGATGGGCGTGCCGATGCTCGGCCGCGTGCGCGACGTCCGCCAGGTGGTGAACGAGGGCGACCATATCCTGCTCGATGCCGACGGCGCGCAGGCTCTGGTCCGTGCCGCGCCGGCGCTCGAGCGCAGCTTCGACGCGCGCCTCGCCGTCAACCAGAAGCGCCGCGCCGAATTCGTCGCGATGAAGGACCTGCCGCCGGTCACCAAGGACGGCCAGCGCATCACGGTGATGGTCAATGCCGGCCTGCGCGACGACGTCAGCGCGCTCGATCTCACCGGCGCCGACGGCATCGGCCTCTTCCGCACCGAATTCCAGTTCCTCGTCTCCGCCACTTTGCCGCGCCGCGAGAGCCAGCAGCGCCTCTACCGCTCGGTGCTGGACGCGGCCGGCGACAAGCCTGTGATCTTCCGCACCGTCGACATCGGCGGCGACAAGGCCCTGCCCTATCTCAGCGCCAGCGAGCACCAGGAGGAGAATCCGGCGATGGGCTGGCGCGCGCTCCGCCTCGCGCTCGACCGCGACGGCCTGATGAAGGCGCAGGCCCGCGCGCTGCTGGAGGCGGGCGCCGGACGCGAGCTCAGCATCATGTTCCCGATGGTGTCGGAGCCGTGGGAGTTCGACGAGGCCAAGGCGCTCGTCGAATCCCAGCGCGCGATCCTGGCCGCACGCAAGAAACTGCTGCCGAGCAACATCCGCTACGGCGCGATGCTCGAAGTACCTGCGCTCGCCGAGACGCTCGACATCTTGCTGCCGCGGCTCGACTTCCTGTCGATCGGCACCAACGACCTCACCCAGTTCCTGTTTGCCGCCGACCGCGCCCATCCGCGCCTGGCCGAGCGCTACGACTGGCTGTCGCCGGCCGTCTTGCGCTTCCTGCGCCGCATCGTCCGCGCAGCCGATGCACACAACGTCCCGGTCGGCGTCTGCGGCGAGATGGGCGGCCGCACGCTGGAGGCGATGGCGCTGATCGGCCTCGGCCTGCGCCGGCTGTCGATCACTCCGGTCGCGGTCGGCCCGGTCAAGGCGATGATCCGCACCCTCGATCATGCCAAGCTGACGCCGATGGTCCACGATCTGCTCGACAACCCGCCTGCCGATCTGCGCGCGGCGCTGGCCGACTGGGCACAAAAACACGGAGTTTCGACAGGTTGACGTTGCAGCCTGTCTATCAGAGGCAGATAGGGGCCGCGGTTGACAACAACCGGGCGCTGGAGTGTGTTGATCCAAATTAATTCGAGAGCCGGCATGACCGGCCCGAGGGGTGCGTGAATGAGTGAAGCCGACCACGACATGGTGCATTCGAATCCGGTCGGCGTGCGCCTTCGCGCCGCCCGCGAGGCCAAGGGCCTGAGCCTCGACGACGTCGCCCGCCAGACCCGGATCCCGACCCGCCACCTCCAGCATATCGAAGAAGGCGAGTGGGACGCCCTGCCCGCTACCACCTACAGCGTCGGCTTTGCCCGTTCCTACGCCAATGCGATCGGACTCAACGGCAACGAGATCGGCGCCGAGGTGCGCGAATTGCTCGGCGCGACGCCGGCTTATGCCGCGCCCGCCACGGCTTATTACGAACCCGCCGATCCGGCCCGCGTGCCGCCGCGCTCGCTCGCCTGGGTCGCCGCTGCGATCGCGCTGCTGCTGGTCATCGGCTACATGGTCTGGCGCAGCGGCTCGGTCGACGAC
>JAFAEZ010000073.1 GCA_023423775.1 Pseudomonadota bacterium | reverse complement strand
CGAGCCGCTGGCTCCACCAGCGCCGCGACTCGCTCAATGTTTGGAGCAGGTCGATCACCTGCACGCCGGGAACGGCCGCGCTGAAGAAATAGCCCTGCGCCTCGTCGCAGCCCCTGCCCCGCACCTGATCGAGCTGCTGGCGGTTCTCGACCCCCTCGGCGGTGATCGCCATGTGCAGCGAAACGCCGAGGCCGGCAACGGCACGAACGATCGCCTGCGAGGCTTCCTGGCCCTCGAGCCCCGTGACGAAGCTGCGATCGATCTTGATCTTGTCGAACGGAAATTTGTGAAGATAGCTCAGTGACGAGTAACCGGTGCCGAAATCGTCGAGGGCGATCCGCACGCCCATTTCCTTCAATCGGCGCAGCGTCTCGAGATTGGCGTCGCTGTCGCGGAGCAGCACCGACTCGGTGATTTCGAGTTCGAGCCGGAGTGGATCGAGGCCGGTGCGCGCCAGGATCGCCGAGACGCGCTCGACGAGGTTGCGGCTCTGGAACTGGGCGGGCGACAGGTTGACCGCGAGGCGCAATTCGGGGGGCCAGGTGGACGCCTCGACGCAGGCCGCTTCGAGCGCCCATTCGCCGATCGGAACGATCAGTCCGGTTTCCTCCGCGATCGGAATGAACTCGTCGGGCGGCACGAGGCCGCGTTCGGGATGGCGCCACCGCATCAGCGTTTCGAAACCGGAGACTGCGTCCCGATCGAGCGCGATGATCGGCTGGTAAACCAGTTCCAGCTCACCATTGGCGAGCGCGACTCCCAGATCCGCCTTGAGCCGCTTCCTGTAGCGGTTGCAGCGCTCCATTTCCGACGTGAACACAGCCCAGGTTCCACGCCCCTCCGACTTGGCCGAATAGAGGGCGAGATCGGCATGTTTGAGCAATTCGGCCATATCGGTCGGGCCGCCGTCGCGCCAGGCGATGCCGATGCTCGCCCCGATCCGTGCGACCGTCCCCTCGACCGCATAAGGCGCGGCAAGATCGGCGACGATCTGCTCGGCGAACAGGGCGGCGTCCTCGGCCGCATAACCGCCCAGGCCGACGATCGCGAACTCGTCGCCGCCGATGCGTGCCACCAGATCGCTCGACTGGGCGCGCCGCTGCAGCCGGGCGGCGACCTCCTGCAGCACGGCGTCGCCTGCGGCGTGACCAAGCATGTCGTTGACCTCCTTGAAGAGATCGAGATCGATGCACATCACGGCAAAGGATTCGCGGCGCGCGCGGGCGCAATATTCGTCGAGCCGTGCCTGGAAGCGGACTCGATTCGCCAGTCCGGTGAGCGCGTCATGATGGGCGAGATGGGCAAGCCGCTCGGCTGCCTCGCGGCGTTCGGAAACGTCGCGGAAGAAGAGCGACAGCGAATCGGGCCGGGGGTGCGCATGCAGCTCGAGCCACTTCCCTTGCGGCTCGAGATACTCCTCGGCGCTTACGGCACGCTGTTGCTCCATCGCTTCGCGGCAATGGCGGGCAAGCGAACAATCATCCCCGGGAAACAGGTCCCAAAGGGTCGCGCCTATATAAAGGAGCTCGGGCTCCCCGATCAGATCGTGGGCATGGCCGTTGATGTAGGTGATACGCCATTCCCGATCGAGGACGATGACGCTGTCGGTAGTGCTTTCGAGGACGTTGGCCAGGCGAAGACGATTATCGGCCAGGCTGCGGGCATTGCCCTCGGCGGCAAGGCGAAGCGACCGCTCCCGGTTCAGCGCCATATGCTCGCGGACGCCGATCACCAGGGCGAACAGCAGTGCGATCGGCAAGCACAGCAGGAACAGCGCGCCGTTGTGGATCAGGCCCGAAAATGCGCCGGCAAGAAGGATCGCCGTCACCGCGGCGGTGGGAACGAACGCTTCGAGCCACACCCGCGGGCGGGGGGGCGCGGCCGCCGCGGCGGTCGCCGCCTGGCCGTTGAGCCGGGTGATCATCCGGATCGCGGCCGTGGCGATCAGCACGAAGCTTGCCACCCACAAATAATCCTCGCCGGCGATCCCACCGGCATCGCCCGCCATTTTCCCTTGGCCGAACTCATAATCGGCCACCGCCTGTCCGAGGAAGGCGACCACGATCAGGGCGAACACCGCGCGCTTCGCCGGCTGGGTGTAAAGCAACATGCAGGTCACACCGAAGAAGGCGGTGCCGAGCCACAAAGCGGGAATGAGGAAGGCAACCAGCGTGCCGAGCGGCGAGAGCGTCGATGCCGCAATGTCCGGGAAGGTGACGATGTAGGTCGAGATTCCCGTCGAACAGAACACCAGCGCGACGTTGCAGAGCTGGACCCGGTTGATCTGTCCCCTGATCGTCCCGAAGCAATAGATGCCGACGATGAACGCGAGCGCCGCGCCGAGATAGAAAGCGTCGGACAGACTGGGAAAACCGGGATCGGCGCCGACGCGAGCCCGGAAGGCGAAAAGCAGGTTGCCGAACGCCCACGCGATGCAGCCGCTTCCGAAGCAGCGCCAGGCGATGTGATCCCGGCCGCAGGACAGGCGCGCCGCCCGCAGGCAGAGGATCGCCGCCAGCGCGGGCGCGGCCGTCCAGCCCAGATCGAACCAGGCGACGAGGCCGTCGCCGGCCACGCCGAGCAAGGCCGGTACGGCGCAGAAAAGAGCGAAGGCAGCCGCAGGCAGCAATTGCAGGAAGAGGTTGCGGAGCGCGAGCGGCAGCGCAGCAGGGGAAAGGACAATTCCGGCCATGGTCGCGACCGGATTAGGAATACAAAGTCAAATTCTTACGTCCCCGCCGTGCCGTAATATTCCTTATCGACGACATCTCGCCGTGTCGGCCCGAGCCGGCACGAAGCGGAACAGTCCCCGCGGGCGCTGGTTGGACCGATGAACCACCACGCAAGGCCGATGTCGCTTACCACCACCCAAGACCATGTTTCTTCCGACGAGCTGAACCGCGGGCTGCGCCGGCTGATGGCGGATGCCGCCTTCGCCACCATCGTCGGCACGCTCAACAGCGGGGTCGTCCTGGTCGCTTATGCGTATTTCTCGGTGCGACCCCGGCGGTGATCGGACTGCTCGCAGCGATCCCCTTCCTGACGCAGCTCCTGCAGGCGCCGACGGTCCTGCTGATGGAAAAGGTGCGGTCACGGCGGCTAATCTCGATCGGCAGCCTGTTCATCGCCCGCCTCGCGCTGCCGCTGATGGCGGTGCTCGGCTTCCTTCCCGACCGGACGCTTGCGCTCGTGCTGCTGGTGATCGGCGAGACCGTCCATTGTGCGTTCAACGCAGTGGCAGGCTGCGCGTGGAACAGCTGGATCCGCGATCTCGTGCCCGATCAGCAGCTCGGCAAATTCTTCGCCCGACGCACGATCTACGCCACGCTGCTCGGCGCGGCCGGCACCGCCTTTGCCGCTCTCGCGCTGGAATATGCGAAAGGCGGAAGCAATTCCGACACTCTGGTCTTCTTCGGCCTCTACATGCTCGGTTTCCTTTCCAGCCTGATCAGCACCTGGCAGCTTTCGCGCGTGCCCGAGCCGACCATGCCCTCAGGCCCCGCGTGGCACAGCCTGCGCACCTTGTTCGCCCGCCCGTTCAAGGATCCCAATTTCGTCTTCCTGATCCGCTTCCTCGCCTCGTGGCAGTTCGCCGTGAACCTCGCTTTGCCCTTCTTCACGGTCTTCTTCATCCAGCAGCTCGGCTATTCCGCGGGGTTCGTGCTGTTGCTCAGCATCGTCAGCCAGTTGTCGAACCTCCTCGTGCTGCGCTTCTGGGGCGAGCTTTCCGATCGCTTCGCCAACAAGACGGTGCTGGGGGTCACCACCCCCGCCTTCATCGCGTGCATCGCCGCCATGGCGCTGGCGGGCGAGTTCGAAGGCGGCGCGCGGACCAGCTATCTGGTCGTCATGCATATCCTGATGGGGATGTGCTCGGCCGGGGTCGCACTCGCCTCCGGCGCGATCACGCTCAAGCTCGCGCCGCGCGGCTCGGCCCACGTCTATGTCGCGACCAGCGCGCTGGTGACCGCGGCAGCCGCCGGCTCGGCGCCGCTCATCGGCGGCCTCTACGCCGAGTTCTTCCGCGCGCGCCAGCTCAGCTTCAACATCAGCTGGACCGCACCCGGGGGCGTGCTCGATGTCGTCGCGGTCTCGTTCGGCTGGTGGCAGTTCTTCTTCCTGATCTCGGCCTTGTTCGGGCTCTACGCGCTCCACCGCCTGTCACTGGTGCGCGAGGAGGGCGAGATAAAGAAACGCGAGATGCTGCAGCACGTCCTCAACATGGCGCGGCGCGGCGTCCGCAATGCTTCGCCGGTCGCGGGCCTGCGCGCCGCGGTCGCCTTCCCCGGCGGCGGCATATTGGAGGCGCGCCGGTTGCTGAGAACCCCGGAGGCCGGACGCAACAAGCCCGAATAGATACTAGAAGATGATCGCCCCGGCGACGAAGGCGACGGCCGCGATCATCCAGTCCCGGCTCTGCATGCTCCGAATGAAGTCCATTTCCGCTGCTCCGTTTTCCGTCCAGCCCTTATAGCATAAGGACGCGGCCGGCGCTCGGTTGCGCACAGCGGGGGCGCTGGCTAGGAAGGCCGAATGCTACGTCCCGAAACCCAAAGCCAAGACGCCGCCGCCCAACCTTCCACTGACACGGACGTGGACGGCCGGCCAAAGAAGAACCGCCTGATCAAGGGAGTCGCCGTCGGGATCGGATCGGCCGCGATCGTGGCCGCCTTGCTCTACGCCAACCGGTCCAAGCGCAACGGCTGACAGCCGGCTGAGCCGGCCGCGCTTACGCGATGTGCTGAAACAGCAGGGACGGCGCCGCTCCCTTCGGCGCCGTCCCCTACCCCGCGCGGCTCAGCGCGCGACCGGAGCGGCCGCGCTGGGGTTTGCCGGAAGGCCGCCCAATTGGGTGACCAGATTCTTGTAGGCGTCGAGATAGGCGAGGACGAGCACCTGGCCAATGTCGGTATTCTGATAGCCGCCGCCGCCGACCGCACCGAAGCCGCCCCACCAGCCGGCGCCGCCGCCGGCGCCGAAGCTCCAGTCGGACTTGCGGGCATAACCCTCCGTCATCCGCTCCTGCTCGGTCGTGCGGCTGTTGACGAGGGTGAGGAGGACGTTGGCCTCCTTCTTGTTGACGCTGATATTGCCGGCGAGCGCGCCGAACGTGCTGCCGCCGAGGAAGCCGCCGAGAGCGGCGCCGATATTGTTGCCGCCCGAACGGTCGTTCTTCGAGACGATGTCGGGGACGATGAAATAATCGGCGGCCTTGACCTGGCCGCGGCCGATGTTCGATCCGCCCTGCAGCTCGCCATTGTCGGCGAGCGCGCGCTCGATGTTGCGGCTCTGCAGACCCTTGTTGCGATCGACCAGGCTGAAGCAGCCCGACTTCATCACGAACATCTTGATGACCGCTTCGGGGCTGCCGAGACCGAGCCCCTGCCACCAATTGTTGTCGGGTTCGACGATCGCGATCGTGCCGAGCTTGCGGGTGCAGACCGGGATTTCGGCCTGCGCCTTTTCCTGGGCCTTGCGGCCCGACGATTTGTCGGCGGCCATGGCCGGAGTCGCAGCGATCGCGAGAGCCGAAATGGCGGTGACGAGAGCGAGTGTGCGCATCGATTTTCCCCCTTAAGGACCGTTGTGCCCGACCGGCATCGGTTCGCCGATCAAGTTGATCTTCTGCCTAGAAGCGGTCCTTGTCGAGGTCGCGGCTCTTGCGGCTGAAGCCGCGCCGGATGCTGCCAATGCGGTCGCGCGCGACGAAAGCGGCAATTCCGTCGACGGGCATGCCATTCCCCAACCTCGCCTGAGGTTACCCGCACTCTACCCTTCGATGTAGTGGCGTGCCACAAATGCTGCCGACAACCAGATTCGGGGAAATATCCAGATGCGTTCTGCCGTCCTTGCCCTGCTCCTTGCCACCGCCGCGCCGGCGATCGCCCAGAATGCGCCTGTCGAGACCCGGCAGGTCGGGACCGCCACCCTGGAGAACGTGCCGGCCATTCCCGCCGAGGTGAAGGCGGCGGTGCAGCGCTACCAGAATTACCGCGACGCGACCTTCCGCGACTGGCTGCCCGACGGTTCGATGCTGATCACCACCCGCTTCGGCACCACCAGCCAGGTCCACCGCGTCGCCGCTCCCGGCGCGGCGCGCACCCAGCTCACCTTCTTCGACGAGCCGGTCGGCGGGGTTTCGGCCATTCCGGGCAGCGACCGTTTCCTGGTCACGCGCGACACGGGCGGCGACGAATGGTTCCAGCTCTACGCCATGGGTCTGACCGGCGAACCGGTCGCCCTCACCGAGGCCGGCACGCGCAACCAAGGCGCCGTCTTCAGCAAGGACGGCAGCCTGGTCGCCTGGTCGCGGGCGACCAAGGGCTCGCCCGATTACGCGATCTTCACCGCCGATCCCTCCAATCCGGGGTCGCGCAGGCTCGCCTACCAAGGCACGGGCGCGATCCAGGCGGCCGACATCTCCCCCGACAAGAGCCGCATCCTGCTTGCTCGTAACCTCTCGAACCGCGTGACGCACCTGTCGGTGCTCGATCTCGCCACCGGCCAAGCGCGTGAGCTCGCCTTCACCGCCAAGCCGGCCCGCTACGAAGAGGCGCGCTTCACGCCCGACGGCAAGGGCATCATCGTCATAACCGACGCCGACTCCGACAATCGCCGGCTGGTCGAGATCGATCTCGCCAGCGGCAAGCGCACTGTGCTTGCGCCGGACCTCAAATGGGACGTCGAGACGTTCAAGCTCAGCTCCGACGGCCGCGTCATGGCTTATGCGGTGAACGAGGACGGCTTCTCCCGCGTCGTGCTGCAGGATCGCGTGACGCGTCGCGCGCTGCCGCAGCCGCAGCTTCCGCGCGGGGTGCTCACCGGCCTCGACTTCTCGCCGGACGGATCGAAGCTCGCCGTCAGCCTCTCGACTGCGACCTCGGCCGGCGATGTCTGGACCTGGGACGTAGCCGGCGGACAGCTCACCCGCTGGACCGAGTCCGAGCTGGGCGGGCTCGATCCCAAGACCTTGGCCGAGCCCAAGCTGGTCCGCTTCAAGTCGTTCGACGGCCTTTCGGTGCCGGCCTTCGTCTACCGCCCGACCAACGTGCCGGCGGGGGCGAAGACGCCCGTCGTGATGGATATTCACGGCGGCCCGGAATCGCAGACGCGGCCGGGCTGGAATCCCGGCGCGCAATATATGGCGAACATGCTGGGCGCGACCGTGATCCTGCCCAACGTCCGCGGCAGCGACGGCTACGGCACCAAATATCTCAACCTCGACAACGGGCCGAAGCGCGAGGACAGCGTCAAGGATATCGGCGCCCTGCTCGACTGGATCGCCGCCCAGCCCGACCTCGATAAAGACAAGGTCGCGGTCTACGGCCAGTCTTATGGCGGCTATATGTCGCTGGCAGTGATGACCCATTATGCCGATCGCCTGGTCGGCGGCGTCGAGCGCTACGGCATCAGCGACTTCATCACCTTCCTCAACAACACCGAGGCCTATCGCCGCGACAACCGTCGCGCCGAATATGGCGACGAGCGCGATCCGAAGATGCGGGCCGTGTTCGAGCGCATCAACCCGCTCGCCAACGTCCACAAGATCACCAAGCCGATGCTGGTGATGCAGGGCGCCAACGACCCGCGCGTGCCCAAGTCGGAGAGCGACCAAGTGGTGGCGAAGATCCGGCAGAACGGGGTCGATGCCTGGTACGTCGTCTATGCCGACGAGGGCCACGGCTTCCTGAAGAAGCACAATAACGACCTGCGCCGCGAGGTGGAGACGGTGTTCCTGCGCAGACTGTTCGGCGGCCAGTAAGGTGGACCGCGGCCGCGGGGCTCAGCCCTCGCGGCCGTACCATTCGTCGAGGCGCATCAGCTGGTCATATTCGCCGTAGGGCGCATATTCGGGATGGAGCTTGGCCGTGAACGGCTCCTCGCCGGTCAGCCATTTCTCCGCGGCGCCGATGAAGTTGCGCGCGGCCACGGTCGTGAACTCGGCCGGATCCAGCCCGTTGCGGCCGCCCACCGGGCTGGCGACGTAGCCGAGCTTGCCGCCTTTCTTCGCCAGCGACCAATATTCGAAGCCGGCGGGCACGCCCTCCACGCCTTCAAAGCCACCGCGTTCGGCGATCAGGCCGAGCAGGCCCAATTGCATCGAATAGCCTTCGGCCACGGCCTTGGGCCCGGGCGGCATTCCGGTCTTGTAGTCGATCACCACCAAGCTGCCGTCGGCAGCGCGGTCGAGGCGGTCGGCCTTGCCGCCGAGCTTGACCCCGGCGATTTCGATCGCGCCCCAGATCTCCGCTTCGAGCGGCGCGCGGCCGGCGGCTCGGTTCGTCGCCACCTGCTCCGCCACCCAGTCGATCGCCTCGAGCAGCCGCGGTTGCCATAGGGCGCGCATCAACGGGTGGGCCGAGGCGGTCGCGAGGAAGGCCTCCGCGCGCGGCCGGAGCTTGTCCGGGTCGCAGTCATCCTCCTTCATCCAGGCTTCGAGCACGTCGTGCACGGCCGTGCCGCGCCAGGCCGGGCTCGGATCGGCATCGATCGGGTCGAGCGCCAGCAGCCGCAGCATCTTGCGGGCGTAGAAAGCGAAGGGGTCGGCCTTCAGCCGGTCGACCTCGGTGACCGAGATTGTGCGCGGGCGGATGTCGGCCGGCGGAACCGGCGCCGGCTGCGCGGCCGGGCGATAATCGGCCGGCCTGTCCAGCGCCTGTGCCCAACGGCGGAGCCGCGGTTCGCGGGTGAGCCCGCCGGTCATCGCCTCGAGCCGGAGCCACAAGCGCGAGGCGATCGCGGGCGCGCGCGCGTCACGGCGGGCGCGGGTCACCAGCACCTCGCGGCCCCCGAGCGCGGTAGCGAAATCATGGGCGGCGAGGCCGATGCGCCGCTCCAGGCCAGGCAGGCCAAGCTCAGCGCGAATCCGCGGAGCGAGCCACGGATCCGGCGTCGGCAGCGCCGGCCAAGTGCCTTCGTTGAGCCCCGCCAGGATCATCAGATCGGCATGCTGCAGCCGCGCTTCGAGCAGGCCCCAGATGAAGATGCGCGGATGCTGCCCGTAAGGCGGGCGCACGGCGACGGCATCCATCAATTGCTGGAGCAGCGGCGCCAGGCTGGCGCGGTCGAGGCGGCCCGGCCCGTGCTCGGCCGCAGGCTCGGTACTGGCGAACAGCTCCGCAGCCGCCCGCCCGGCGGGACCGGCCCAGACGGCGTCCTGGGTGAGCTCCGACGCCGCCGAGCGGAGCGCGCCCAGCAGTTCGGCGATCTTCGGCTGCGGCACTGCGAAGGCCGCTTCGAGCGCATCCAGCCGCCGCCGCGCGCCTTTCCACCACAGGCCTGCGCGCCTGCGGAGCTCGCCGTCGCGACCGCTCGTGTCGGCGAGGTAGTCCGCAACGCCCTGGAGCCCGGCGGGCGGACGCGGGCCGCGCAAGGCGAGATCGAGCAGACGCACGCCCTCGAGCCAGTCGAGGCGCCCCTCTTCCTTCATCACCAGCGGATGCTTGAGCACCGTGAGCAGGGACACCGGCGCGAACGACTCGGCGGCGGCCGTGGCGAGCGCCAGCAGAAGGGTTCCCGGTGGGGTCTGGCTGAGCGGACGGCCGGCGCTGTCGTCGGCTTCGATCCCCCAGCGCTTGAGGTGCGCGGAGACGCGGCGGGCGAGATTGCGGTCGGGCGTCACCAGGGCAGCGGTCCGCTCCGGAGTCTCGAGCGCCTCGCGCAACGCCAGCGCGATCGCCTGCGCTTCCTCGGCCGGATCGGCCAACTCGAGGGCACGGACGCCGCTGAGGCGCCGCTCCGCAGGCTTCAGTTCCTGCCATTTACCGGTGAAGCGGGCGGGGGGGGGGGGGGGGGGGG